>JAKITT010000012.1 GCA_021647945.1 Candidatus Polarisedimenticolaceae bacterium | reverse complement strand
TGAGAGAGCTGCGAACCAAAATCCTCAATGAAACCCGAGAATCACAGGTCGCACCACCAGATCCTGGGGACGTAGACTCTCGAAATCCGGAGGGTTTACATGCAAGTACCTAACCGGACACTACTGACTCAGCATACTTAAATGTTGTCTCAAATCGAGGCATTTTCACACGGAAAGAGGGAGCATATAGGTCATATGTAACCAATTGAGTACGAAAATAACGAAGTGTTAAGACAAAAAATGAAAAGGGGGTACCACTTCATTGGCCTTTTTCCACTCCAGACAACTTATGCTCGTGTAGGGTCGCATTTATGCGACCAGCCGAACCTGCAAACATGCACATGACAGGGATTGTTCCCAACAATCCTTCTGCATTTCCTCCTTCCATGGAGGTCAATGTGCACCTACAGCCATATTAGGTCACCCCTTAAGATGAATATGCTGAGTAGTGACATCGTAGGTTAAACTATCCCACCTTTTCCCCAATACAGACCCAATAAGCAGCGATGAAAATATATCTACACCTAGAGAGTGATGAGATTGATGAAGTGGCTGAAGCGATCATCACGGCGATCAGCGACTGGCTAAAAGAGGGCAAAAGCGGCGCTCAACTCGTCAATAGCAATGTTGATGAGGGGGCAGAAGGGGGGCGCAGCGGTTGGGATATCGGCCTCACTATTGAGACCAGCAAAAAATCGATTCTGGCCAAACCACTCAACTTTCTCTATGAACTGGCCAAAAAAGAGCGGCAGGAGTTTGTCGTTGGCATCTATGATGAGGCGAAGGCAAGCTACGAAAATGTCTGTTACTTTGGTTATGAAGAGGGCAAACCCGATCCGTATGAGGTCGCGAGCTACCTCGGATTGCCGAAGTAGCTACCCGCGCAGACTCAAGAGAGGTGATTGCCGCAGGGTGGCTCGGGCGCTGAATGTTCCCGCGAGGCCAATGCCAACGCCACCTATCAGCGCCCCCAGCAGCCAGATATAGATGTTGAGCGTATAGGGCAGATTAAAGAGCTGAGTGGCCAGCAGATAGCTGGTCAACGAGGCCGCAGTGGCCGCGACCACGCCAGCCAGCAGCCCCAGCCCAGCAAACTCCGCCATGATGCCTTGTTGTAGCTGACCACGCCGTGCGCCGAGGGTGCGCAGGATGGCGTTCTCTTTGATCCGTTCATCCATCGTCGCATTGATGGCCGCGATCATCACCACCAGTCCGGCCAGCAGGGTGAAGATGAAAACATACTCCACCGCCAGCGTGACACGTTCAATAATGTTGCGTATCTGCTTCATCAGCTGATCAACATCAATCACCGTAATGTTGGGAAATTTCGCCACCAGACCATTGAGCAGCGGTTGCTCTGCCTTGCTGAGGTAGAGACTGGTGATATAGGTGGCGGGGAAGGATTTGAGCAGGCCCGGCGTGGCCAGCACAAAGAAATTGGCGCGGAAGCTCTCCCACTCCACACGGCGCAGGCTGGTGATGTTGGCACTAAACTCACGACTGCCGACCCGGTAGGTGAGGCGGTCACCCAGCTTGAGGTCGAGGCTGTTGGCGATGCCCACTTCGACCGAGATGTAGGCTTTCCCGTGGTCACTTTTATTCCACCAGCGGCCAGCGATAATCTCGTTATCATCCTGCAACTCATCGGCCCAAGATAGATTGAACTCACGGTTGATCAGTCGTTTGGCACGTTCATCGCTGTACTCATCGGCCGAGACGGGCTGGCCGTTGATGTGACTCAGGCGACCGCGCACCATTGGAAAGAGGTGGCTCTTTGGCAGGCCGTTGGCAGTAAGAAATTGCTGCACCGCATCAATCTGTTGGGGCTGGATATTGATCAGAAAACGGTTGGCGGCATCATCGGGCAGGCTGCCCTGCCACTGTTCCAGCAGTTCGGTACGGACCAGCGTCAGCAGTAGCAGGGCCATAATGCCCAACCCAAAACCGACCACCTGAATGATACTGGCCCCACCACGGCGGGAGATGTTGGCGAGGCCAAATCGCCAGCCAACGCCAACACGACTACGGATTCGTTTCAGTGCCAACACCAATAGCCAAGCGAGCAGGGCCAGTAGCAGCAGGGAGAGTGTGACCCCCGCCAAGGCGATGCTGGCCAGTTTGAGATCGCCCACCTGCAATATGATGAGTAGGGCAAGGGTGATAAAACCTGCGCTGTAGACCAACAGCGCACTGCTCTGTGGTCGGCCCATTTCGCGTCGTAAGAGACGCAGTGCCGGGACATTTTTCAGCTGCAAAAGCGGTGGTGCGCTAAAACCGATCAACGTCACCAAGCCAGTCAATAACCCCCAGCCCGCAGGGGCCAATGAGGGGGCGGGAAGAGGGGTGCCAAGTAGCGGGGCTAACAGGCCAACCAGTCCCGCCTGAGCCAGATAACCGAGGAGTAGGCCGATGGTGCTGGCGGCCAATCCCAACAGCACAATCTGGCCAATGTAGATCTGTAGAATCAGTGCTTGGCTGGCACCCAGGCAGCGCATTACCGCGCAGTTATCAAGATGGTTGCGGACAAAACGTTGTGTCGCCATGGCAACCGCCACGCCCGCTAGCAGTACGCTCACCAGTGCTGCCAGACCGAGGAAACGGCGCGCCTGTCGCATCGCATTACGCACCTCTGGTCGGGCATTTTCAATCCCCAGTAGTTGTTCACCGGGGGTCAATTGCTGTTGCAGTAGGGGGCGATATTGGTCGATCTGCTGTGAAGAGCCTGCCAGATAGAGTTGGTATTTGATGCGGCTGGCGGGTTGTACCAACTGGGTGGCGGCCAGATCCTGCATATTGAGTAGAAGACGTGGTGCGAGGCTGAAGAGGTTGCCGCTGGCGCGAGCTGGTTCATGGGTGATCACCGCAGTGACACGAAGTGGACTAAAACCGACCATCAATGTGCTGCCAATATCGGCCTGCAACTCATTTAGCAGACGTCGCTCGACCCACACAGTGCCACTGGCGGGGATGCCGGTGGCCAGCCGCTCTGGGCCAAACTGTTGGTCAGCCAGCCGCAGCTGGCCGCGTAGTGGATAACCGTTGGTGACCGCTTTGATGGCGACCAGGGCGCTATTGTCATCGGCCATCACCATGCTGGGAAACTCTTGTGCCCGGCTGCTATGAAGACCTTGGCGTTGTGCCTCATCACTGTAGTGTTGGCTGATGGGTTGGTCGGAACTGACCAGCAGATCGGCCCCCAACAGTGCGTTGGCTTGGCGCTCCAGGGCCTGTTCGATACGGTCGGTAAAGAGGTTGACGGAGGTGAGGCTGGCCACTGCAATCACTATTGCCAGAATGAGGATACGCATCTCACCCGCATGCCAGTCTCGTCGCAGCATGCGCAAGATCAGGCGGGATGCTTTCACTGAAGAGGTCTCAGTAGGCCATCTACCAGCTCCAGTTCTGTGTGGCAGCGGCTGGCTAGGGCGGGATCGTGCGTGACCAGGACGAGGGTGGTCTGCTCATCGGCGTTGAGCTGGAAGAGTAGGTCGATTATCCGGTTACCGGTCTGTTGATCGAGATTGCCGGTGGGTTCATCGGCAAACAGCAGCTTGGGCCGTGGAGCAAAAGCGCGGGCCACTGCCACTCGCTGCTGCTCGCCGCCGGAGAGTGTCTTGGGGTAGTGCTGTAGACGCTCCGTTAGGCCGACACGGTGCATCACCTCTTCGGCGATAACACGGGCATCGTCGCGTCCCGCCAGCTCCAGCGGCAGCATCACATTCTCCAATGCCGTTAGATTGGGCAGCAGTTGAAAGGCCTGGAAGACAAAGCCGACCTTCTCGGCTCGCAGTTGCGCCCGGCCATCCTCATCCAGGCTGAAGAGGTCGATGCCATCAATCAACACCTCGCCTTGGGTGGGTTGGTCCAGCCCTGCCAACAGCCCCAGTAGGGTTGATTTTCCCGAACCAGAGGCACCGACAATGGCCAGCGACTCGCCACTTGAAGTGCTAAGATCCACGCCACGTAGCAATACCAGTTCACCCTCCGGGCTGGTGACGCTTTTCCAGAGATTTTGCACCTGCAGAACGGTACTCTTTTCCATGCTTAGACGACTCAATGTGGTACTTGTTTTATGGTTGATGGGTTTCAGCGCATTTAGTTCAGCCGCCCCGACCATTCTCGTGATGGGGGATAGCCTCAGTGCGGCCTATGGGCTTGAGACGCGGATCGGTTGGGTCAATCTATTACAGCAACGCCTCTACGCCAGAGGCTACCCGCATCAGGTGGTCAATGCCAGTATCAGTGGAGAGACCAGTAGCGGTGGCCTGACACGGGTCGGTGAATTATTGGCACAACATAAACCCGCTATTCTCATCATCGCCCTTGGGGCCAATGATGGCCTGCGTGGACTCTCCCTCAAGGCGATGCAGCAGAACCTTGCCCGCATGGTGGAACAGGCGCAATCAGCGCAGGCGGCAATATTGCTGATCGGTATGCAGTTGCCACCCAACTATGGCCCGCTCTACAACAGGCGTTTCCAACAGATATTTCATACGTTGGCGGAGGCGCATAGTACGGCGCTGCTGCCCTTTCTGCTGCAGGGGTTTGGGCAGAAGAAGAGCCTCTTTCTAGAGGATGGTTTCCACCCCAATGGGCGTGCGCAGTCGTTGATTCTTGATTTGGTGTGGCCGCCATTAACCCCCCTACTTACTACAGAAGTGTATTAACGCGCTTATCTATTGCTTGGCTAATGGTCGATTTCATTGAGGTGAAGAGGCCAAGATGGCCCCCCTCAAAAGCATTGAATTTGACCCGTATGCCACTCTGTTGAAGGAGTGCTGAGGCGTGTTGGCCCGCCTTAAATGGAATGTTTTTGTCACTCTTACCATGGTAGGCGTAGACCTTTGCACCGGGCCTGTCGGGCTCTGCGGTGAGAGTCTCTTTTGATAAGGCACCGGCTATGGGGAAGATGTAGCTATAGCTGTCACCATATTTTAGCGCTTGGTAGTAGGCCATCTCCGCACCGCCAGAAAAACCCATTAATAGCGGCTTTTTCGATGTTGGGAACTGACTACTGAGCGTGGCCACTACCTCATTGAGGGCGCGGCCATATTGAATAAATTGATGGCTGTCATTTGGCCAGCGGCTGTTTATCGGTGAGGCGATCACGATGATGCGAGCAGGGGCTGTCAGTTGATTGAGCGCGGTTTCATAGAAGTTGTTGATGGAATCGCCATCACCATGCAGTGCGATGATCATCGGGAGCGACTCGTTCTCTAGGTGTTCGCGGGTATATTTTTCAATATATTTGAAGCTGATGTCACTGCTGGAGGCGCTGATGGTTGGGTCACTGAACCACCACTGGGCAGAGAACCCTAGCAGGACAAATATCAGAATTTTTTGCATGGGTGCTAAACCTCCCAGATTGCACTGACTATTCCCATTTCATAGCAATGCTTATTAACCGCCATGGGTCTAATTCCCCGCTCCTACAGATAACAGCCAGTATGGCTGGGCTTCGTACCTAATCACCATTAGTTATCAATATTTAGAGTAATTATTCAGCACCCTTGAAAAGATCTCTGTAGGGCGGGATTTATCCCGCCAGCGGAGGCAAATTGAGCCACATGGTTTTATTTCGACACCACAGGCGGGATAAATCCCACCCTACAGCCTGAAACAACAGGTGAGCTGAATAGTTGTTATTTAGATTTAACTATTGGCCATCATCAAATAGTCATCACTCACACGGCAGGCGACCCGGTTGCGGCCACCCTCTTTAGCTTCATAAAGTGCCGCATCGGCATTGGCGATCAGCGCCTCACCCAGATTGTCGCCCTGCTGGGCCGACACCTTCTCTGGTATCTCACTTACACCGAGTGAGATGGTGATCTCAAGTGGAAGCCCCCTGTCGGTGGGTATTGGCTCAGCGGCAATCTTCAGGCGGATACGCTCTGCCAGACGCTTCGCATCAAATAGTGAGGTCTGTGGCAGAACAAGGCAGAACTCCTCACCACCATAGCGCACGGCGATATCACTGGCGCGCAGACAGCTACGGATACGGCTAGAGATCTCTCTAAGTACTGCATCGCCAGCGGCGTGACCATAGTTGTCATTGACCCGTTTAAAGTGATCGGCATCGACAAAGATACAGCTGAGTGGTTGATGGTATCGCTGGGTGCGTGAGACCTCCTCACCCAGGCGACGATCAAGATAGCGCCGGTTGTGCAGGCCGGTGAGTGCATCGGTCATACCGGTAATCAACAGCCGTTCATGATTGGTCGCATTCTCAAGGCAGACGCCACCAATAGTGGCGAGCCGGTGGAGGAAATCGCTGGCGTGGTGACGGGTGAACCGATCCATGCTGCTGCTGCCGAAGTTGAGCGTGCCATGCAGTCTCTTATGCCGGATGATTGGCACCAGTGCGACGCTTTGTAGTCTCGGACAGGATGGGAATAGCTGGTCGTGCTCTGGGCTAAGATAGGGGCCAAGCCAGGGGTGTTCTAGCGTGGTGCAGATGGTGTGTTGAGTGTCAAAATTATCAATGAACTGGACATGTGGAAAGGCCTCAGCCGGGGTGCCCGTATTGTGTAGAAGATGGCGCAGCTCATGATCAGGGTCATGCAGAATTAGAGTGACAGTTTCAACGTTAAAAGAGCTTTTAAGCCCCTCGGTGAGGCTGAGCAATAGTTCGGGCAGGCTTTCGCTGGTGAGTAACTCAAGCTCACGTTCGTGGAAACGCTGTAGCACCCGATCGTTATGCTCGGCATCGCTGGTGAGCTCGGCAAGCCGCTGTCGTAGTTTCCGGTTTTGAATCTCTAGGTTTGGCATGATCTACCCGTACTGGTGCTGATTCTATCGCTTCCCTGCTATCGGCTTATGCCAGCTTTTCTTGAGCCGCTGTAGCTATTGCGTTAATTGAGAGCAAGAGGTTACATTGCATAGAAGGAGGCTATATTTACATGGAGTTTGATTATGACGGTTTTACGTGCCGCTTATTGTTGTCTATTTCTCATCTTTAGCCAGGCGCTGCAAGCGGCTCCACAGTTCTACCGTTGTGTTGATGCGCAGGGCAACATAGCGTTCCAGCAGACGAGCTGTCTTACAGGTCGGCAAGATCTGGTTGAGGTGAGAGATAACCGCGTTGGCTGGGTGCCGCCTAAGGTGGTGAAAAAGAGGGCTAAAGTGACTAAAAAAGGGCCATCAACCTCTACTGCTAAACAGGCGCGTGAAAAACGTCAGCAAGATAAATCCTGCTGGCGTGCCGAGCAGAATTTAGAACAGGTTGAGAGTAAACTACGGCGTGGTTACAAAGCAGCAGCAGGTGACCGATTGCGTGCCAAGCGAACGCGGCACGAATCCTATTTAAGAGAGTTTTGTTAGTCAGCCCTGATGTGTTGTGACGTTAGGGTTTTTTTAGAGGTGTAGAGAGTGAAGTTACCCCATGTAGATTGGCGGCAGGTAGAGCGTGTTTTTCTTGATATGGATGGCACTCTGCTCGACCTCCATTTTGATTCCCACTTCTGGATGCACCATGTGCCGACCCGTTATGCCGAGCTGCATGGCCTGGAGTTTGAGGCGGCGAAACAGGAGGTGCTGGGGCGTTACAAAAAGATGGAGGGGCGACTGGAGTGGTACTGTATTGACCACTGGAGTGACTCACTCGGCCTGGATATTGCGCTGCTAAAAGAGGAGGTAGAGCATCTTATTGCTGTGCACCCCCATGTGCTGGAGTTTCTTGAGCTGCTGAAAAAGGCGGGGAAACGACGTGTCCTGGTCACCAATGCCCACCAAAAGGCATTACAGCTAAAGATGGACCGGACCCCGCTAGCGGGTCACTTGGATGCGGTGATCTGCGCACATGATCTACGCGTAGCCAAAGAGGACCCTAGCTTTTGGCGCAAGTTGCAGCGGATAGAGCCCTTTGACCCACGTCATACCCTGTTTGTTGATGATAGTTTGTCGGTGCTTACTTCTGCCAAAAATTACGGTTTCAACTGGCTTTTAGCTATCACCAAACCTGACAGTCAGGAACCATCTCGTCAGATAAATACTTTTCCTGCGATTAAGGATTTTTCTGAGTTGATACCGGGGTTGCAGCGGATAGCAGCAATTCCACGAAAAATGTAGCTCGCTGTAGTTACACCATAGAAAATGCCATTGAAGTTTTTTGTGGTGAATATTCAAGCTGTATCATCTAATTAAGAGCCAGGTGAACTTCTGGTTTGTGCAGATGTTCGAGTTCGGCTGGTTAGCTAGGATCCCGTCACTTGTAACAGAGGAGAATGTATATTCTGATAGATATTTTCTCTCTCTATTGTTGCTTCCTTCATATCCTTGGTTGATAGAGGCTCTTCTAAATAGTATTTTCCACTCATGTTACGATTCCTATTGGTTTGCGTTAGTAGTGTAATGCCGTTAGGGAACCTCTGATCAAGTCATGATTGTTTTAGGCTGGCTGAAATTGCCCCGATTTGTCCCGAAGATCGCTACAATAGAGTCACTATTCCAGCTCACTTCGATACAAATCGGAACAATTTCATCTCAGTCTAATTCCAACCAGACTTAATCAGAGGTTCCTTAGGTGTTTAGGAAGCTCAGAGCATGACACTTAGGGAGAAACATAATGGCTATGAAGCAAGGGGAAATGTTGACTTGTCCCAGGAATCTGGTGGTGTTTTCCATCCTGCTCATGGGGAGCATACTCAGCAGTTGCGCATTAGCA
Source organism: Candidatus Polarisedimenticolaceae bacterium (assembly GCA_021647945.1). Lineage (GTDB taxonomy): Bacteria > Pseudomonadota > Gammaproteobacteria > Chromatiales > Chromatiaceae > JAKITT01. Next base: position 46,411 of record JAKITT010000012.1, on the reverse strand, counting down.
AAAGAGATTGCCCAAGGTTTGGATGATAAACACTCACTTGTCTCTGAGAAGTCTGCAAAAAGAGCTGGTCCGATACCGGTGGCCCCAGTAACTATAAGCGACCTGCGCATTGAGGTGGTGCACTGGGCTCAAGACATTGAATTGGGTCAAAATGGTGGATATTTGGCCGCTTATGACCAAACAAGCGGCAAACAGCGTTGGTTGTTACAAGTCTATTGTACTGATTACGATCCCCGCCGTGAGCGGGATACTCAGGATGTTTTTATCACCAGAGTGCAGCTCCTTTCCAATGGCAGCCTGGCGGTTGTCGATGAACTGGGGCGTGAATTTCTTGTAAACCCAGTGACGCGTGATGTGCATCACCGCTGAGATGCTAACGAGGCTGATTCAGTTAAAAATCAAATAAGTTGCTGCTCAAGCGGGTTATCCTAACTTTTGAGTCAAGGAGTCCGCTTGAAGCGTATTGTGATTCAGGTGCAAATTAAAATCATTGTTCAGGGAGTCAGTTGAGTGACTTCCTTGTTTTGCAGATCAACCAAATAATGGCGATCCAGTTCATCAGTTACCTCGAGCCCCCCTTCAGTTAAAGACAAAGAGGTAATAAAGACATCCTGAACATCCATCTCCTTGTTTGGATCGTATTCGATTTTGTATACTTGCAGGGTCCATGCAGACTCTTCGCTTGTTACGTTAATGGCGTGCAAATAACCACCGTTTTGCTCGACACCCAAGACAGATCCCCAATGGACCACCTCAATGCGTAGGCCATCTATCGTAACCGGTTCCACAGGTACTGGTCCCATCCTCTTACTCATCTTTGGCATATTATTACTCCGGTAATCTGTGAATAGAATTCAGGCTACTATTTGAGCACATTGTTTCGGTCACTTTCAGAGAGATGGCCGCAGAGATCAATGCAGAAGTATCCCCAACTGTCGGCGTTGACAATAGCATTAGCATGCGGAAATGCAGTGCTAGGTTTTAGTCCTCTTGTGTCGTAGCGCTTATCTTCGGTACTCACCTTGAGATGGGATGCCTCGTGAATTATCGTCTGTGCACAAAGCCACAGTTTTCCCGAAGCCCCTGCAGCCTTGAAGGCTCCAGCAAGATAGATGACTGGAAACTTGCCCTCGCCACCAGGCCATACGCTACCATAGAGACCGCCATACTTAGTCATGCTTTTTCGATCATTGGGGTCATCTGGAAAGATCAACGTATTTGAGTTGCAGACATTGGTAATCTTCTTGAATCCGGCCAGAAGTGTGGCTGCATCTGCTTTTACTTGATTCTTGGTAGTGGATGAATCTGCGAACCAGCGTTTGACTACATTGAGGGTGGCTTCACTCGGATTAGCGAGTAAGATTTCCACCTTCAGCGAACATTTAAGTGCTGTTTGCAAGGCTTCGCCCATTACCTTTTTGTCAGCATCCGTATAGATTTCCTCCTCTTTATCTAGCAGGGTTGTAACAGATGTTGCATTTCCCGATACCTGTTCGAATATCCACTTACTGTAGTCCTTGGGAGGAGAATAGATCCAAATGTTCTGTGCCCCCCGCTTTGACCATCGATACAGATGTTTAAGCATCTTCAGGGTTGCGGCACGCTCATTCCATTTATTTGCGGGATCTCCTTGCTCAGCTGCAGCCACAATTGCAGCTCCGACACTACTAGCCGCATTGGTACCCTTGGTGGAAGCCTCCAGTTTCTCACGCAACTTGTCCAAACCAGCAACATAAGTCTCCGCCAGTCCGTCGGTCGCCAGTAGCCCCTTTAATTGGAGTTTGGTTGATACAAAATCTTGCCAGTCTTTATTGTATTTATGATTAGTCGCAACATTTTGAGCTTTCTTATAAACTTGGTCCGTGTAATTATTTGCCATATCCTTTTCTCCACAGTTCTTCTAACATTCTATTGGTGTTTAATTGTATTAATCTCGACTTGGTATAGGTTTCAGTCAGGTATATTCAAAGGTTCCTTAATGGGGATCATTTTTCTCTGCTGTTCGTTCTACACCTTTTTCATATCGGCTTAACAACTCTTTTAGTTTTTTTATAAAGCGTTCCTTAGTCTGTTGGTTACTACTGATGGTAGTAAGTTCAGCAATAGATCAATGGCTCGGTAAGGCTTAACTCAATATGTCAGCTTCGGCCAGGCAGCATCAGTGAGAGTGCAGGCCAGTAGGTGATGATCAACACCGCACCAAACAGGATGAAGAACCAAGGTAGTGTGGCGACATAGAGCTGCATCACCGGTTTATTAAAACGATAACTGGCGATAAAGAGGTTCATGCCGACGGGTGGGGTGAAGTAGCCGATCTGCATGTTGGCGAGGAAGATGATGCCGAGGTGTACCGGATCAATGCCGTAGCCGATGGCGATGGGCAGCAGGATCGGTACGATCAACACCAGTGCGGAGAAGATGTCGAGCATGGTGCCCAACACCAATAGAAAGATGTTGAGCAGCAGCAGAAAGGTGAGTTTGTCGGAGACGTGCTCCCTGACGATGTCAAATAGCTGTGTGGGGATCTCAGCATCGATGAGGTAGTTGGTCGAGGCGAGGGAGAGGCCCAGAATGATCAGGATGCCACCCACCATCAGCATCGACTCGCGCATCACATCGGGCAGCTGTTTTAGTGAGATTTCACGATGAATGAAGACCTCCACTACCAGAATATAGAGTGCGGTGATGGCGGCCGCTTCAGAGATGGCAAAGAATCCCCCATAGATGCCGCCGAGTACGACAAATGGCAGCGGCAACTCCCAAGCGGCTTCACGTATCGCATGCAGCGCTTTTTTGGCTGAAAAGGGGGTGAGCTGCTTGTTACGCACGGACCAGAGACTCATGGCCACCAGCAGTACCAGCATCAACAGTCCGGGCAGTACACCGGCGAGGAACATATCATTGATGGTGATGCTGCCGCCAATCCCCAGCTGCTGTGCAACAACGGCATAGAGAATCAACGGCAGCGCCGGAGCGAAGAGCAGGCCAAGACTGCCGGAGGTGGTGACCAGGCCGAGGCTGAAATTTTCGCTGTAACCGGACTCTTTTAGGGCAGGGTAGAGCAGGGCACCGAGGGCGACAATGGTGACACCCGAGGCACCGGTAAAGGCGGTAAACATGGCGCAGGCGACCAGTGAGACCAGTGCGAGACCGCCGGGCATCCAGCCGAGCAGGGCGCGGGTGATCTCGACTAAACGGTGCGGGGCTTTGCTCTCACTGAGCAGGTAACCGGCAAAGGTGAAGAGTGGAATGGCGATGAGAATCGGCATTTCAGCGATGCGGTAGAACTCAATCAATACTGCGGATAGATCAATGTCGGCACTATAAAATCCCCACAATGCGCCCGCAGCGATCACCGCAAATAGCGGCGCACCCAGCAGTGCGAATAGGATCAATAGCAGGGTGACGAGCATTAGCCTCTCTCCTGCCAATATTCACCCAGCAGCGCATCAAGTAGGAAACGAATGGCCATGATGCCGAAACCAATCGGGATGATCGCTTCGGCGTACCAGGCCGGGATGTTATCAAATATCATCATGTTATCTTGCCACTCAAAGTAGACAAAGCGTGCCCCATGCCATGCCAGAAGTGCGCAGATGAGGCCGGTAAATAGATCGGTAATGCGGTTGTTGAGCCGCTTTGCCCGTGGCGGCAGAAAGCGACTGAGTAGATCGATACGGATATGACTGTGGTCACGGGTGGCAGCCATAGCGCCCATCATCGCCAGCCAGAGTACGATGGTGCGCAGGCTTGGGTCGGCCCAGGGCAGGCCGCTGTCCCAGATGTTGCGCATCACGATCTGTAGCGCTGCCAGCAGTATCATGATGGTGAGTAGCAGGGCCAGGATGCTTTTCTCTAGGCAGTGCAGTAGGTTACGAAAATGGAGGAAGAGCTGGAGGCTCTTTTTGCTGATCATGGTTCAGTCGGGTAGATATGTACGGCCAACCAGATGGCGCAGGGTTCATCACTTGTGGAGAGTACGCGGTGCGGTGTGCCCGCAGGGATGAAGAGGTGGTCGCCGGGCGCTAAATTGTGCTGTTTTCCGTTGCTCTCCAGTACCGCTTTACCCTGTAGAAGGGCCACCCACTCATCATGTTTCTGATTCTGAAAGGCGCTGTCGGGAGTGGGGGAGCTGACGATTCGCTCAATCTTAATGTTCTCCTGTTGCAGCAGAGTTTCAAACTCTTCACTCTCTGTTAAGTGGGGTAGATGGCTGAAGAGGTTGTCGATGGTCACGATAGCTTCCAGTGTTGCTTATGGGGTCGGTTGTTGCTGGCGGTAGTCATCTAAAAGTTGCAACAACTGCTCGTAGAGTGAGAGCTTAAGCGAGCCATTATTGTGCATATCAAGCGTCACGCCACTCACTTTTGACCACCAATCCTGCTTCTGTTCATCGGTGAGAGTAACAAACTCGATGCCCTGCTTACCCAGCGCCTTGGTGGCTTGAATATTATCTTTACGATTCTGTTGATCGATGGTTTTGGCCACTTTAACCATCACTTCGCTGATGATTGCCCGGTCACCCTCATTGATCCGCTTGAGTGCCCGCTCTTTGATCAGCAGTGTGCCATAGGAGAAAAGCAGCGGCAGATCAGTGACATATTTAACTTGAGTGTGCCACTGAAGCGCAATGGCACCAATAGGGGGGATCGTCACGGTATCAATGAGACCCGTTTGCAGGCCAGTGAGCACATCGGTGAGTGGCAGTAAGATGGGGTAAATGCCGACAGTCTCTAAGGCGGTGCGGCTGAGTTTATCGGTATCGGGCGCCCAGATGCGCTGGCCTTTCAGATCATCCAGCAGGCGGATGGGCGTGTTGCTCATAATGTAGGCAAACCCGGTATCCATTAGGCCATAACTGATGAACCCCTTCTCTTTCAAACCGGCAATCAGCTGTGGATCAAGTTGCTGCCGCGCATAATCGATTTCATCAGTTGAGCGGAAGGTGAATGGCAGGCTGTAGATCTGTGCATTGGAGTAGAGGGTGGCAACACCGCTGGATGATAGCGCCGCACCATGCAACTGACCGGCGCGGATTTTGCGCATAACACTCTTGTCGTTGCCCATCACACCGCCAGGATAGAACTGCATTTTCACCCGGCCATCGGTGCGTGTTTTGATCTCTTTACCCGCTGTGCGCAGCGCTTTCATTAAGCCAGTGCCATCGGGTAGCAGGGTGGCAATCTTCAGTTTAACGGCAGCCCCAGCGGGATTCATTAGGCTACAAAACAGTAGGATAAATAGCGGTATAAACTTCATCGTCAGTTCCTAAAAATACTCTTCTTCGAGCAGTGATTTTGCCTGTTGCTGTGCAATGGTGTTGCTCAGGGTCAGCCCTGGACTCTCTGGGTTGGCCGCTAGCACTTCATTGAGCAGCTGGTCGTGTAGTGCTTGATCAAAAATCAGCCGGGCATAGAGGCGAGCATACTCCACTTTAATAATCAGATCTTTTCCGCCTGAGTATTGCAGTGCTAGCTCAAAGTGGTGCTTGCCCTGTTCTGGCTTACCGCCCAGCGTGGGGGGGAGTTGGCTGCGGATCACTGCCAGATAGAGTTGGGCGCGCCCCGCTTCAGCGGTGGGGTCAATCTCTACCAGCCGTTGCAGCAGATACTCCGCCTTGGGTAGTTCTGCAATGGCATTCCAGTCATCGGTGCGTGCCTGAATCCAACCGGCCCAAGCGGTGGCGAAGAGGTAGAGAGATTCGCTGTCACTCTCATTGAGTGTTGTGGCAGCTGCAGTGAAATCGGCAAATTCACCTGTGCGTGACGCGCATATGGAGGGTCTTCTGGGGCAGAAGGCGCGTTCGGCGTAGTTCAAGGCTGTGTTTGAGAGGCGTTTTTTGCGTGTGGTTTCGCTGACCAGTGTACCGCCGTAGGCACCATAGAGACGTGATCCTGCCATCAATAGATCGGCATCATCTGGGCTGCTGGTGATCAGGGAGTCAATCAATAGAAGGTAGGCGGCCATCCCTGCCTTGACGGTTTCAGGGTCATTCTGATTGAGCATGGCACTGGAGAGATTGTTTGCCATGCCGCCTGCCAGCATTGAGACGCATCCGCTCAATAGCAGTGAGCTACTGAGCAGAAGGGTTTGAATGAGGCGGCGTTTTATCACAGTGGCGGTTCTCCGGTAGGTGAGGCGCTATCGTTACCTATATTATTGCTCGATGCTTTGATAATGATCACATTGATGGGGCGCTGGGATGTTAATGCCCACTCCTAGGAAAGACCTCGACAGCATCAAATACGGGGCCGTCAACGCAGACTCGTTTCATTGAGACTTCACCCTCTTTTTCAACCGGGGTGATGCAACCGGCGCAGCCGCCAACGCCGCAGGCCATAAACTCCTCCAGTGAGACTTGGCAGGGCAGATTGAACTCGGCAGCCAAGGCGGCAACGGCCTCTAGCATGGGGTGTGGGCCGCAGGAGAAGATCTCCACTTTTTGACGCTCTGCTTCATCCAGTGACTCTAACCAGATGCGCGCCAGATCGGTGACATACCCTTGATAACAGCCGGCGTAACCCTGCTGGCTGGCCAGACGGCAGGGGATCTGCCAACCATCGAGTAGCGGCATGGTGGCGATGACACTGCTGGGCAGGTTGGGTAGCAGAATTTTTGAGGGTTCTGCGCTGAATGGAAAGGGCACTTCAGAGCCGAGAATCACCAGTGGTTTGTAGTTATCTTGCCCTTTTATAGACTCAGCGATGGCGATCATCGGTGGCATACCCACGCCACCACCAATCAGTAGCGGGCGGCTGCGTTCGGCGTGCAGTTCAAAGGGGGTGCCGATAGGGCCAAGAATACTCAGTTTTTCGCCCACCTGACGGGTGGCCAGCAGGTGGGTGCCACGACCAAGCGCTTTATAGAGGAAATCGACCCACCCTTCGTTGGTGGAGTAGCGCATGATGGAGATCGGTCGGCGTAGCGGTAGTTCAGCGCTGCACTGAATCTGTACGAAGCTGCCGGGTTGTGCATGGGCCGCACACTCAGGGGCTTGCAGACGCAGCAGGTGTTGGTCGCCATCCAGATGCTGATGGGAGAGGATCTCTGCCTCTTCAAGGAAAATGGTATCCCGATGTTGCTTGCTCATGTGTCGCTATCTCTTTGGTAAACAAGGTTTCCTTCAAACAGGGTGTGGGTCACCTGTCCGGTGAACTCCCAGCCGAGGAAGGGGGTGTTGTGGCCTTTGCTGCGCATCTTATCTGCTTCTAGTATCCAGGGTTGATCGGGATCATAAATACAGATGTCGGCGGTGGCCCCCACGCTCAGTTGGCCGAGTGGCAGGCCGATGATTTTTGCCGGGCCGGAGGTGAGGCGAGCGATCGCATCACTCAGTGGCATCACCCCCTCTTGTACCAACTTCAGGGTGAGTCCCAGTAGAGTGTCAAGGCCCGATATGCCGGTCGCTGTCGATTGAAAGGGTGCCATTTTGGCCTCTGGCTCGTGTGGCTGATGATCGGAGCAGATGGCGTTGATCACCCCTTTGGCCAGCGCTTGGCGCAGCATATCCCGGTCAGCGGTGGTGCGTAGTGGCGGCAGGACATGGCAGTCACTATTGAAACCGTCGAGATCATTTTCGGAGAGGAATAGATGATAGATGGCTACGTCGGCGCTGTGCTTTGGATTGTGACGCCACGCTTCACTAATCATGCGTGTGGCGATGCCGGTGGAGAGACCACGAAAATGGATACGCGCACCGGTCTGTTCGGCCAGTGCCAAATCGCGTGCTACCGCCACGGCTTCCGCCGCCTCAGGGATGCCGGGTAGGCCGAGCCGAGTGCTGGTGCGTCCTTCATGTACGCAGCCCTCATTCTTCAGATGGCGATCTTCGGAGCGTAGAAAAGTGGTGATATCAAAGGTGGCGGCGTACTCCATGGCACGACGCTGAATCAGGGTGTTGCCGAGTGGGTTGCTGGCATTGCCGATGGCGATACAGCCCGCCTCTTTTAGTGCCGCCATTTCGCTGAGTGTATCGCCCTCAAGCCCTTTAGTCATGGCACCCACCGGCAGTATGCGGGCGAAACCGGCCTCTTTGGCTTTGTGTTGTACCAGTTCAACCACGGCGACGGAGTCAATGACTGGGTTGGTGTTGGGCGGGCAGCAGAGGGTGGTGATTCCGCCACTGGCGGCGGCGGCGGTCTCGCTGACGATGGTCCCTTTCTGCTCCTGACCTGGTTCGCGGGTTTTGGCACTGAGATCAATCAGGCCGGGGCAGACGATTCGATCACTGGCATCAATGGTCAGATCGGTGCTGAATCCTCTGGGAGGTTGGCCAATTGCGACAACCAGACCATTCAAAATGTGCAGATCAGTGATCGCATCGATGTTGTTAGCCGGGTCGATGAGACGGCCGTTGCTGATGGTGATAGCGGGTTTCATGCGGCTTGGCCTCCGGCATTGCTCATCGTGATCGACATGACGGCCATGCGTACGGCGATGCCATTGCTGACCTGTTCTAAAATCACGGAGCGTGGGCCATCGGCCACCTCAGTGTCCATCTCAACACCTCGATTGATGGGGCCGGGATGCATGACGATGGCGTCTGGTTTGGCCACCCGTAGGCGCGCTTCGGTGAGGCCGTAGAGACGGAAATATTCGTGTTCACTGGGTAGCAGTGCGCCCTGCATGCGCTCTTTTTGTAGGCGCAGCATGATCACCACATCGACATCTTTGATCCCCTCATCCAGATCGTGATAAACGTGTACGCCCATCATGCGGATCTCAGCAGGTAGCAGGGTGCGTGGTGCGATGACGCGCACCTCGGAGGTGCCGAGGGTGTTGAGGGCGATGATCTGTGAGCGGGCCACTCGTGAGTGCAGAATGTCACCGACGATGGCGACACGTAGGCCGACAAACTCCTTTTTGTGGCGACGGATGGTGAACATATCCAACATCGCTTGCGTTGGGTGGGCGTGGCGACCATCACCGGCATTGATCACGGCTACGCCAGGGGCGGCGTTGTTGGCGATAAAGTGTGCGGCACCGCTCTCATTGTGGCGCACCACAAACATGTCGCAGTGCATCGCCTCTAGATTACGCAGGGTGTCGAGCAGGGTCTCGCCCTTGGAGGCGGAGGAGGCGCTGATGTTGAGACTGAGCACATCGGCAGAGAGACGTTTGGCCGCCAGCTCAAAGGTGGTGCGTGTGCGTGTGCTGGTCTCAAAAAAAAGATTGGCGATCACCTTGCCTCGGCAGATCGGCACCTTCTTTACGCTACGCTCTGAAACGCCGCTGAAACTCTCGGCGGTATCGAGGATTTCGGTTAAAATCTCCCGGCTCAGATCCTCAATGGTGAGGAAGTGGCGTAGACGGCCCTGTTTGTCGAGTTGGATGTTATGGCTATGCACCACGGTTCTGCTCCTCCACTCTTTGGTATGTTTTGAATCGGTCTAAAGTGTGCATGACGGTTTCAGAATTCCCTTAATCGCCACTGCGTGATTTGCGGTTTGATTCTGTGCCCAGCACTAACTGGAGTGGCTCTGGCCCGGTTAGGGTGATGTGCTCATCGGGCTGTAGATCGATATGCAGGCCACTGACGGCGGGTTCAAACGGTAGCTCGCGACCACTGCGATCGACCAATGTTACCAGTGCAACAGAGGCGGGGCGGCCATAATCGAAGATCTCATTCAGGGCGGCGCGAATGGTGCGGCCAGAGCAGAGAACATCATCAACCAGAATGATATTGCGATCATCAACATCAAATGGGAAGTGTGATGGCTGCACCTCCGGGTTCATACCGATGCGTGAAAAGTCATCGCGATAGAAGGTGATGTCGAGGGTGCCAAGTGCCTCTTCGATACCGACCATCTGGTGCAGCCGCTCGGCCAACCAGATGCCGCCGGTGTGAATGCCGATCATCAAGGGGTTCTCTATCGGGCGCTCTTCGATCAGCTCTTTCAGCGCTTGTGCCATCTCATCGATCAGCGCATCAATCTGATCGGCTTGCATGTAGGGTTTGTTGTTACTCATTTAGCCATGTTTCCAAAATTAGTTTTGCTGCGAGTGCATCGAGCTCTTCAATCTTTTTTACCTTGCCCGCCATGCTGCGTGCGCTGGCTGAGGTGTAGCGCTCATCTGCCATGTGTACCGGTAGTTGAAAGCGTCCTTCAAGTTGACGAGAGAAACGGCGCGCTCGGCGGCTGATCTCCGTCTCACTCTCATCGGTGTCAATCGGCAGGCCGACCACCAGATCGGTTGGTTGCCACTGTTGGATGATCTTCTCTATGCCATCCCAATCTGGTCTGTCTTTAACATAACGTAGCGTCGTTAGTGGATTTGCGGTACCGGTAATGGTCTGGCCAACGGCAATGCCGATCTTCTTGGTGCCGTAATCAAAACCTAATACGGTGCCACTCATGCGTGGCCGGTGTCGCTGGAGATCAGGTTGAGATCGACCCCCAATAACTTTGCTGCGGCTGCCCAACGTTTGTCAGCACTGCGGTGGAAGATGATATCGGCATCCGCCGGGCCGCTGAGCCATGTGTTATCGACCATCTCCTGCTCTAGCTGCCCCTCACCCCAACCGGCATAACCGAGTGCCACTAGGGTGTTTTCCGGCCCTTTACCTTCGGCGATGGCATGCAGGATATCCTTTGATGTAGTGACATTGAGCTGCTCATTGATCTGCAATGTTGACTCCCAAATGGTGCCTGGGGGGTGGATTACAAAACCTCGGTCGGGCTGCACAGGGCCGCCGATATAGACCGGCTGATCTGCCAACCGCTCTTCAACGGCTTCAATGTCGATCTGTTCCAACACCTCCCCTAGCTTGAGTCCAGCGGGACGGTTGATGATGATACCCATCGCCCCCTCAGCATTGTGTTCACAGATGTAGGTGACGGTGTGGTAAAAGTTGGGATCCATCAATGCAGGCATCGCAATGAGGAAGTGGTTGGTTAAATTGACCTGATCATTCATCTCTATAGTATCCGGTGGCTCTCAGGACAGTGCAACCAAAAAGGTGACTACTCCGCCTATTCACGCTGAAACGTGACCAAAAAGTGTTGTAGTAAAGTGGCTATTCCCAACTCAGTTGATTGTTACCTTGGAACTGCCAAGTGCGTGTGATGTCGAGTACGTCAACATCTTGACGAATAGTTTGTGGAAAGGGTGAGAAGGGGGCGGCCAGGCGCACGATGCGGATGGCGGCATCGTCGAGTATTTTGTGGCCTGATGAGTGCAGTATGTTGATCTGCTCAATGGTGCCATTGGCCAGCACTGAGACGCTGAGAAGCAGGTTGCCATGTAGTTTTTTGCGTGCCGCTTCATCCGGGTAGTTGAGATTGCCGATGCGCTCCACTTTGCGTCGCCAAGCATCCAGATAGGCGGCATATTTGTATTCACGGGTATTGGCGCTGATCGGTTTACGCCGTTTTCGCTTGGCGTAGTCGGCACTTTTGCGCTCCAGTGATGCGGTGATGCGGGCGATCTCTTGGTTGCGGCTCGCCATAAGCTGTGCCGTGGTGAGGCGTTGTTGTTGGATCGGTTTCGGTTCGTTGGATGCTGAAGCGCCCTGGCCTGTGGTGGTTAGTCGGGCTTGCGGTTGCACCTTTTGTCTAGCAGGTGCGGGGGATTGGCGGGCGGTGCCAGCGGCCTCATGACGTTGCTGCGGTCGCATGGTGGCGGAGGGGCGTTCTACCTTTGGGTTGCTGCCGCTTCCTTGCTGATTGGTTTGGGCTAGGAAATCTGGTTTTTCGACCTCTTTTTCAGGGGGCTTCTGTGCGCGCACCACCATCACTTGTAGGCTCTTCTGACGATGTTCTTGCTGTTTTTTTAGTACAAAATCGAAGCCAATGCCGAGGATGAATAGGGCATGCAGGGAGGCCGCGATGAATAGGGTCAACGCCATGCTGTCTTGGCGAATGGCGGGTGTGGTGTTCATTTGAGAGCGGCTGAAATCTTGATGGTTGGGTTCTCTACCAGTAGCTCAACACGCTCGGCCATCGCTGGACTCATGTGGATGGTGTTATCACTGTCGAGCAGCAGCACATAGCGAATATCCATCGCTTGGGCGACCTGAAACCACTCATCAGGCCCGGCGACGAAGAGGGCGGTGGCGGCGGCATCGGCACGTGTGGCATCGTTATGCAGCACGGTTACTGAGCGCGTACCCTCAGCAGGATAACCACTGCGAGGGTCAATAATATGGTGATAGTGCTTGCCTTGGTGCTCATATTTGCGTTCGTAATCACCTGAGGTGAAGACGCTCTCGTCACCTTGCACTTTGAGCAGTGCCAGCGGTCTCTCGCCCGCTGGGTTGCGGATGGCGATACGCCATGGTTGGCCGCCACGGCTACCAATTGCGCGAAGGTCGCCGCCCGCATTGAGGATGGCATTTTTGATGCCCAGCTCTTTTATGTGCTCCATCGCCAAATCAATACCGTAACCTTTGCCAAAGGCGCCAAAATCGAGATCGACAGTCGGGTTGGTGCTCTGCATCAATACGCCATTGAATGTCAGGTCGCTCATGCGAGGATTGGCCTGCACCAGCTTTTGCACCGCCTCATCGGTGGGCGGTGTCCAGCCGCTGGGGTCGCTAGAGTGGAAACCCCACAGGCTGATCAGTTGGCCAATGGCTGGATTGAAGCGGTTGCCACTCTGCTCCGCCAGTTCAGTGCCAATCTTAATCAGCGGTAGCACTGAGGGCGGGACGCTGAAGGGTTGGCCGCTGGGGATGAGGCGGTTGACTCGGCCGAGTGGGCCTGGGTCCCACGCGTGCCAGGAGTGGTGCATTAGCCGGAAATCCTCCTCAATGATGGCGGTGACTTCATCTGCCTTTTTCTGGTCGACACCCTGTAGTGTGAGATCGATCAGCGTACCAAAGGCGAGGAAATGGCTGGTGATGGGCGGCGGCTGGCTGCACGCGGAGAGAAGTAGCGCCGTGAGTAGTATGGTGAGTCTCATTGGGCAATACGCCTCTCGACTGCGGTCATCAGCTGGTCGGCAATGTTGAGCTTAAATTGGCTGTCTAGCTCTCGGATGCAGGTGGGGCTGGTGACGTTGATCTCAGTGAGGTAGTCGCCAATGACATCCAGGCCGGCAAACAGGATGCCCATCTCACGTAGCCGTGGACCGACCTGCTGGGCAATCCAGTGGTCATGTTCACTGAGTGGAATTCCTTTGCCATGGCCTCCTGCAGCCAGATTGCCGCGTGTCTCACCTTTGGCGGGGATGCGTGCTAACGCGTAGGGGATCGCTTCACCATCAACCATTAGAATGCGCTTGTCGCCATGTGTAATCTCAGGAATGAAGCGCTGTGCCATGGTGTAGCGCTGGCCATGGCGGGTGAGTGTCTCAATGACGACGCTGATGTTTGGATCACCTTCACGTAGGCGGAAGATGGATGCGCCGCCCATGCCGTCGAGTGGCTTCAGGATGATGTCACCATGCTGTTGCATGAAGCGACGCAGATCCTGGGCTTGTCGAGTGACCAGCGTCGGTGCGCAACACTGTGGGAACTGGGTGGTGAAGAGCTTTTCATTGGCGTCACGTAGACTCTGTGGTTTGTTGACAATAAGTGTGCCGCGTCGTTCTGCCTGTTCAAGTAGGTAGGTGGTGTAGATGTACTCCATATCGAATGGCGGATCTTTGCGCATGAAGATGGCATTAAGCTGATCAAGCGGTAGGGTCTGCTCTTCACCGAGGCTGAACCAGTCAGTGGTGTTGTCCGTGACTGTAATTGTGCGACAGCGGGCGTAGCAACGATCCTGTTGCAGGAAGAGATCCTGCTGTTGCATGTAGTGAAGCTGCCAGCCGCGTGATTGGGCCGCAAGTAACATCGCAAAGGAGCTGTCTTTATAGGGTGTGATGGATTCAATAGGATCCATCACCATGCCAATTGATAGTTTCATGGGGTGAATTATAACTATGATATGGCTTGGCTGTTAAGGCGATGCTGGTTAAGTGGTAGAAATTTTACTAAGAAGGTCGTTGATATTGCGATAATTAGCCAATTTCTAAGGTGATTAATATGTTAGAGATGCTTTTTGGTCATGTTGGCGGTCGTGTGGTGAGGCAGCTGATGTCAATAGTGGTTGCCTGCTAAGTGGTCGGCAAATCGCCAATTTGAGATGCAGTTCATATTTATTGGTGCGTGGCTGCACTAAAAGTTCAGCGTGGTGGCTTGCTGATATTAGTTTAACTTTAATAGATGCACTCATTGGGGTATTCTTCGTTGCAGAAAATATCGAGGTTGCCGCTAAACGTGAGGGCCACCTTCTTAGAGTAGAGGTGGAGTTGTCGCTATCGCATATGATGGTTGGCTCGGTTTCACAAAAAATAAATAGTATCGGTTTGCGAAAGAGGAACAGAATGTGAGCATTGGAGATGTCGATGCAGATATCACAGGGGTTAAGGTCATGGTTGTTGATGACAGCAAGACCATTCGTAAGACAGCTGAAACATTGTTGAAAAAAGCGGGTTGTGATGTCACCACTGCAATAGATGGTTTCGAAGCGCTTGCATTGATTGCTGATACCCGACCTGACCTGATCTTTGTCGACATTATGATGCCGCGCCTTGACGGTTACCAGACTTGCGCTTTAATTAAGCATAATGAAGCCTTTCAACACACCCCAGTCATAATGTTGTCGAGTAAAGACGGCCTTTTTGATCGCGCACGTGGTCGCATCGTTGGTTCTGAACAGTATCTTACAAAACCCTTTACTAAGGCCGAGCTGCTGGATGCAATCAGGCGTTATGCAGTAAAGTCGGCATAGAGACAGTAATTAATAAAATAGAAAACTACTCAGCAAAAAAAACAACTATTCCAGTAACAGCTCAGGTGTTGCTTCATTCTTAGATAGGAATGTGGTTTCACCAGGGGAAACTCACTAGTTACGGAAATAGATTTTAAAATCTTACTAAATTAAGAGTTCTGAGCCTATGATCAGTTTTTTTGGAAAAAATAAGAAGGTCTCTGCGGAAACCTCCACTTCAACAGGGAGCCCTAAAGGGCAAACCATTCTGATTGTTGATGACTCACCCACTGAAGTCCATGTTCTTAGAAAAGTTCTTGAAGCTGAAGGCTATAAGATTGAGGTGGCGGCTGATGGTCAGCAGGGCGTTGAAACAGCATGCACTCTAATGCCCGATCTGATTCTTATGGATGTTGTTATGCCGGTGTTGAACGGTTTTCAGGCAACGCGTCAACTAAGCAAAAACGCTGATACGGCCAATATCCCCGTGATTATGGTGACCACCAAGGATCAGGAAACCGACAGAAACTGGGCAAAGCGGCAAGGTGCCGTTAATTATGTGGTTAAGCCCATCTCTGCTGATGAGTTGTTGGGCAAGGTTGCGGAGGCATTGGGTGGCTAGCGCTTTGGTGGGTGAGCCTAGTGTGCCACCTAATGAACTGATTGGTGTACTACAAAAAATAGATCAGCGCAGTCGTGAAAAAGCGGCGAGTCTGCCTCAGCAAGAGGAGATTAAAGCGCAGTGGGAAGGGGTTGTTTTTTCGGTAGCCAATACACGGGTTGTCGCCCCGCTGAGTGAAGTGTGTGAGATCCTTAATTTTCCACCGGAAGTGACTGACGTCCCAGGTACGCATGCCTGGATGGTCGGGGTGGCAAATATACGCGGAAGTCTACTTCCTATCGTCGATCTACAGGCCTTTCTTGGGGGACGGGTGACTACACGAGGGAGACATAACCGGACGCTGGTTATTCGTTTACGGGACAAGTTTGTCGGTCTGCTGGTGGATGAGCGAGTGAGTATGCGCCATTTTCTGGATGTAAATCGTTGTCCAGAGTTGCTGTTGGTGGGGAGTATTGCCAACTATATAGATTTTTCATTTGAACAAGATGGAGAGGCTTGGCCTGTGTTTAGTATGCGGGCTTTGGCGGCAAGCCAAGAGTTCCAGGTCGCAGCGCTTTAGTGCTCCATTTTGTACTGGGTTCAAACAAAAGAGTTGCCCTTTCGGGAGAAAGTGTAGATGAAAGATAGTAATGCAAAAGTTATCACGGGCGGTGGTGTAGTTCTCACTGTTCTGGTTGTCGTTATGTTGGGTTTGGCGTTGGCGGTGTTTATACACACGGCACAACGGGAAGCGTATGACGAGAACTATCTCTTACGCTCGACCGAACAGCGCTTTTTGTCGCAGCAGATTGCAAAATTTGCGCTGGCTTCGGCCAAGGGTGACAGCGTTGCATTTAACGCCCTTAATAAATCGAAAAACCGGTTTGAATTTCTGCTGAATGAACTGGAGAACGGCACCGCAGATAAGTCGCTTCCTCCCTCGCCAGCGGAGGTCGCAGCTGCATTGGATGGGGTTAAAAATAGCTGGGCTAAGCTGCGTGTGGGGGCAGAAGAGATCTTAGCCAATCGAGACTCCATTATTGCCATCGGCGAGTTTATTGATGTCATTGATAGCTCAGTGGTCAAGCTGCAGCAGCTGTCAGATGATGTTGTTAAGGCGCTGGTCAAACAGCGTGTTCCGCAACATCAAATCTATATTGCAACTCAGCAGCTTATGTTGGCCCAGCGTATTTCAGATAATGCCAGTGGTGTATTGGATGGCGGGGAGATAACCGCTTCAGCCGCCGATCAATTTAGTCGTGATACAGATCGTTTTGGTCGCGTCTTAGAGGGGATGCTTGAGGGCGATGAAGATTTGGGCGTCACTCGAGTCACCGCGCCAGAATTGGTTCAAAAGCTGCGCTCAGTGGCTGCCGTTTACGGCACTGTGAGTGATCATGCAGAGGAAATTTTTGATGCGCTTCCTGCAGTTCTTGCCGCACTTAATGCCGCAGCAGATATCAGCCAGGTGAGTGAAGTGGTCAGTATTGCGGCAGAAGAACTCACAGTCGAGTACACACAATCTCCCGGTCGTTTGACGATAGCCGGTATCAAAGCGGGCCCCGGCATGGTGGCCGCAATGGGCAGTGTGGCAGGTATCTTGTTGATTCTTCTTGGTATGCGTCTGGTTGCTGAGGCACGTCTTAAAGAGAGCGAGTCGAAGATGCAAAATGCCGCTAACCAAAAAGCTATTTTGCGCCTGTTGGATGAGATGGGTGATCTAGCCGATGGCGATCTCACAGTATCTGCCAGTGTGACTGAAGATATCACCGGCGCTATTGCGGACTCTATTAACTACGCCGTTGAGGCGTTGAGAGAGTTGGTAACAACCATTAATACCACCTCAGTAGAGGTCTCCAGTGCAGCACAAGAGAGTCGAGCTACAGCGATGCATCTGGCTGAGGCGAGTGAGCATCAGGCGGATCAAATTATCGGTGCCTCTGAAGCGATCCAGGATATGAACAGTGCTATTGAGTTGATGTCGAGCGATGCTAAAGAGTCTGTAGATGTTGCTCAGCGATCAGTTGATATCGCGACAAAAGGTGCCGCCTCTGTACGCAATACCATTGAGGGTATGGATGGGATTCGTGAACAGATCCAGGAGACATCGAAGCGAATTAAACGACTGGGTGAGAGCTCCCAGGAGATTGGAGATATCGTTGAACTGATTGATGATATCGCCGATCAGACCAATATTCTCGCCTTGAATGCAGCGATGCAGGCCGCCATGGCAGGTGACGCGGGACGCGGTTTCGCGGTGGTTGCCGATGAGGTGCAGCGATTGGCCGAGCGTTCCAGTAACGCCACCAAGCAGATTGATGCGCTGGTTAAGACGATTCAGTCTGATACCAATGAGGCGGTGACCTCAATGGAGGCAAGTACCGCAGGTGTGGTTAGAGGGGCAAAACTGGCTGAAGAGGCGGGTGAATCGCTGCTTGAGATTGAGACCGTCTCCAACTACATTGCTGAAATGACTGGCAAGATCTCCGCATCAGCGATGGAACAGTCCGATGAGGCACGAAAAGTGAGTGAGATCATGAGCGTGATCCAGGAGATTACAACTCAGACCTCAGAGGGTACGGCTCAGACCTCAATCTCTATTGGTGCATTGGCCGATATGGCCGATGAACTACAGGTCTCCGTCGCCGGCTTTAAACTGCCAGACTGATTGGGTGTTTATGGTTTGATGCAAACCGTTCTGCTGGGTAGATAATCGGGAAGCTAAGATGGCGAGTGCTCATGATTTTGGTGCGCTGAATTGGGTTAAAGGGGAGTTGGACGAGACAGTTCGTCAGGCAAGATGTGCCCTTGAGAGTTTTGTTGAGCAGCCGACAAAGCACTCAACGATCCAGACTTGTATTAACGGCATCCACCAAGTACAGGGCATTCTCCACATGGTTCAGCTCTATGGCCCAGCCATGTTGGCTGAGGAGATGGAGCTCGTTGCCGTTGCGCTAAAAGATGGCAAGGTACGACAGCTGGAAGATGCTGCTGAAGCGCTGATGTTGGCGCTGATTCAATTTCCTGATTATCTCGAGAAATTACAGGGCGGTGAGCCTGATATCCCGCTGGTCATTTTGCCGTTGATGAATGATCTGCGTGCAACGCGTGACGCCCCACTCCTGACTGAAGCCGCACTTTTTAGTCCCACACTTGAAGAGACCCAGGTCTCAGGCCGGGTTGATGGTGAGATCAACCCCAAACTGCCAGAGATTGCTCGGCGAATACGTCACCGTTACCACCTTGGCCTGCTCAATTGGTTTCGAAACATGGAGGGGGAGAAGGGCTTCCAACTGCTGGCAAATGTTTTGGCAGAGCTGGTAGAGCATGCTGGTAGTGAAACCGTTCATCGGGTCTTTTGGGTGGCTCAAGCGGTTGTTGAAGGGTTAAAAGAGGGCGATGTTGGTTCCGGTGTGGCGGTAAAACTGCTGCTTGGCAAGGTCGACCGGGAGATTAAACGCATTATTGATGGTGGCGAAAATGCGATCATCGATGCGCCCTCAACAGGTTTACTAAAAAACTTACTCTATTATGTCGCGCAAAGTACCTCAGATAACCCCCATCTGGTCGAGGTGAAGCGTGTCTATCAATTGCAGAATGCACTGCCAAGTGAAGATGAGATTGCAGCGGGCCGTAAGAGCCTAAACTCAATCAATATTGACCTGCTGGAGTCGGTTAAATCCGCGATCAAAAATGAGTTGACGGTCGTTAAAGATACACTTGATCTCTACATTCGTGGTGATCGTTCACAGTTTGACCCACTTATAAAAATCAAACAGCCGTTGAGTAAAGTGGCCGATACGCTGGGTATGGTTGGGCAGGGTGCACTGCGCAGCCGATTGGTTCGCCAAGTGGATTTCATCAATAGCCTTGAGGAGAACAGTGCTGGGCTGGATGATGATGTTCTGATGGATATGGCTGGAGATATCCTGTTTGTTGAGTCTACGGTCAATAGCCTGAGCGAAATCACCTCTGTTTCGAGCGATGAGGAGACGCCTGAAGCGGCTTGGGGCACCGCACTGCCACCGGGTGAGTATCAGTCGTTGGTAAAGAAAGCGGTACATGAGGCGAAGGTTGATATCGCTAAAGTGAAAGAGGCTATCATCCGTTTTGTGGCACTGCCAGATGATACCTCGGTCCTTACAGATGTGCCCTATTATTTCCGCAATGTGGGTGGTGCGTTAAAGATCTTATTGCTGACAGATGCCTCTGACACGCTGGAGCAACTATCACATTTTATTAGTGACGAGTTGTTAGAAAAAGGGATCCACCTAGAGAGCCATCGGCTGAACGCACTTGCCGAAGTGATCAGCTGCATTGAGTACTATTTAGAGTCGTTGGTGGGAGGGGTCGGTGATCGGCAGAAGACACTCGCCATCGCTAATGCCTCTATGAAAGAGCTTCTAACCACCCCTTCATCTGAGAAGGTAACACCTGATGCGCTTGGTGATGATGAGTCAGATACGACTCCAGCTATTGTAGCGCTGGATGAAATGACGCTTCCTGAGGCACCTGAGTCTCTAGAAAAAAGGGCAGATGAACCCGCCATAGAGTCACCTCCTTCATCAGAGAAGCCCCCCTTAGAGGATATTGATCCAGAGATTCTTGAGATCTTCGTTGAGGAGGCAAGAGAGGAGATAGAGGGGCTAGAGATGCTGCTGCCCCGCTGGAAATCAACGCCAGAAGATAGCGATATTCTGGTCGTTGTTCGGCGTTCATTTCACACGCTTAAGGGGAGTGGGCGACTCGTCGGCGCCATTACTATTGGTGAACTGGCATGGTCAGTTGAGAATATGCTGAATCGTCTTCTTGATGAGACGATCCCCGCCTCGCCATTGATTATTGAGCTGCTTGAAGATGTGGTTGCTGTTTTGCCGCAGTTTGTTGATTGCTTGGAACGCTCTGAAGTGCCGCTCATTGATAGCGCTCCATTTATGGATCGTGCGAATGCCTTTTCAGAGAGCGGAGCGCCAGTTTCAGCCGATAGATCACTCGAAGAGCCCTCTGCTGAGAGCGAGCTTGAAGAGCCCAGTGAGTCCATTGAGTTAGAGCTTGATCAAGATAGTTATGATGCAGAGATGGTCGAAGATCTCGCTGTAGATTCAGACTATTCGCCACCTCAAGATCAAGACTCCATCGGTTATGAGCGTGATACCGAGCTAATGGAGATCTTTGTATCAGAGGCTCAGGCTCATCTCACCACCCTTGAAGATTTTGTGCGGGTGGGTGAATCGAGCGATCAACCTCAACAGGTTAGCAACGCGATTATTCGTGCCTCCCATACCCTACGCGGTTGTGCGCGCACAGCGGGCATAGACGCTATGGCGCTAATAGGTGAGGCGCTGGAAAAATTTACCAACCTGCTGCAATCAAATGATCTTGTGGTAGATAAAACGCATTTAATCGTGATCAAAGAGGGGGTTGATCTGGGGCAGGCCCTTCTCTCTGCTCTTCTGCACGAGGAGAGCCCTTTTCCTGATCATGAACCCTATCTTGATCAGTTGAAAATGGTGATGGATGAGGTTGCGGCCGAGCTGGCCAACGACGAACCCTCATCGACTGAATCTTCAGATCTGATCATCGAGACGGAAGAGGAGCCGCTCCCCATCATTGAACAAGATGAGAGTGACGCGGCGCTTGGCGGATTGATGGGGCTGGTTGTTCTGGATGAGGATGAAGAGCTACTTGAAATCTTCATTGAAGAGTCACATGAGCTGATTGAAGTGCTCTCTACTGAGCTACAGCAGTGGCGAAATAGACGCGACGCATGGCCTCAATTGGTGACGCTAAAACGTACCTTGCACACCTTCAAAGGGAGTTCCCGCCTAGTGGGAGCCACTCCCATGGGTGATCTCTGCCAGGCGATGGAGTCACTGCTTACAGTGATCTACCAGCAGAAGATAGTGGTCGATGATGCGGCCGTTGAGCTGATTCAGCGCAGTGCTGATCGGTTAGCCCAGCAGACTGATGAGGTTGAAAAGGTCGCTAGAGTCACGTTGGCCAACGATTTAGTGGATGAACTGTACACCTGTGCCGCGTCATTTACAGCGGTTGGCCAAGAGCGGGCCAGTGATGCTGCTGAGGTGAAGGATGATGGCGCCAATGTCATCCAGTTGACGGAGTCTGACCTGACCTTTGATGAGCTATTGGAGGTCTCATCTGTTGAAGAGAACGCCGAACTATCTCCAACAGTAGAGGGTGATGCCGACCTAGAAGCTGCCGACGAAGACGAAGATGAGCATGAAACACTAGAGATTACCGCACTTGCCCCGCCTCCAGTTGAAGATGAGTGGGTTCACGAGGTGCCCGCTTCGGCCGCCTCTGACGAGGATCTGGAGCTTGTTGATGAGTTCGGTCTTGCCTCCGACTCTGTTGAGTCAGTTTTTGCCGATTCAGAGCTCTACACCTCAGAAGCCGCCATTGAACTCTCTGAAGATGATGAACTGATCGATATCTTCCTTGAAGAGGCGAGTGAACTGTCAGAGTCCTTGGCAGAGGCTATGCAGCATTGGCATGCGGGTGAGGATCAATCACCCCTGATTGAGCAGCTACTGCGTACACTGCACACGCTGAAAGGCAGTGCGCGTTTAGTTGGGGCACTGCCTATTGGTGACCTATGCCATGCGGTGGAGTCTCTGCTTATCATCATTGATAGTGGAGAGGTGGCGGCTGACACTAAAGTTAAACGCCTGATTCAGCTGAGTGTGGATCGTCTAGCAAGTCAGGTTGATGAGGTTGAACACAACCACAGTGTGGCATCAGCGGAGAGACTGATTGAGCGGCTAAAGCAGGCCTGCAGTGCCGCACCCGCCCAAATTGATGAGGCCTTGCCTGCTGAAGAAGAGCAGCTAGAAGAGGATCAAACCGAGGGTGATTCTGATGAATTACTTGAGGTGACTCCCTTTGAAGAGGAGGTTGTTCAAGAGGTCGAGGCACCTTCTCTGCTTGATGAATTCCCTGATTCTAGTCTCATATCGGAGTCTGTGGAGTCTCTCTTTGCCGATTCAAAACTCTATGCCACTGAGAGCATCACCAAACTGACGAGTGATGTTGAACTGGTAGAGATCTTTATTGAAGAGGCACGAGAATTATCAGAGTCTATTGAGGAGACACTACAGCGGTGGCATGCAGGTGAAGCCGATGCGCCGGTGATTGAACAGTTGCAGCGAATACTACACACCGTAAAAGGGAGTGCACGTCTGGTTGGTGCCACTCCGATGGGTGATCTTAGTCACGCAGTTGAGTCTCTACTCACCTTGATCGATAACGGTGAAGTGGCTTCGGACTCCAAGATTAAACGCCTGGTTCAACTCAGCATGGATCGTCTGGCGAGTCAGGTTGATGAGATTGAGAATAGTCACACTGTCACCTCGTCTGATCGATTAATTGAGCGGTTGGAACAGTTCAGTAGAGGTGAAACTACGCCATCTGCTGAAGTGGTACCTTTCGAGGTGGTAGCGCTATCATCTGAGGAAGTTGATGCACCATTTGGTGAGGAGCCAGAGAGTGACTTGGTTGATACAGAGGTCAGCCCTGAAGCAGAAGATGATGTCGAGCAGGCGTCGTCTCTAACGCCGGTCTATGGTGAGGGAGAAAAGATATCCCGTTTCTCCTCGCTGGAAGATGAAGAGAAGGTGCGCGAAGCGGAGGCAAAATCTAACGCCCCACGTTCACAGATGCGCATCAATTCCACGCTGTTGGATAAGATGGTTAACCAGGCGGGTGAGGTCAGTATCTATCGCTCGCGCCTAGAACAGCAGAACAGCACACTGAAATTTAATCTGATTGAGCTGGACCGAACTGTAGTTCGTCTACATGACCAGCTGCGTAAACTCGATATTGAGACCGAAACCCAGATCCTTTTTCGGCATGAGAGCGATGCCGATAAGGTTGACGATCACGCAGATTTTGACCCGCTTGAGCTAGACCGTTTCTCCACCATGCAGCAAGTTTCTCGCAGTTTGATGGAGACGGTGAGTGACTTAGGGAGCATTCGAGGCCTACTCGAGGAGCAGCAACGTGATACTGAAACGCTGCTCTTGCAGCAGTCCCGAGTGGCAGTGGAGTTGCAGGATGGCCTGTTGCACACACGTATGGTCTCCTTCTCGCAGCTGGTTCCACGCCTAAGCCGCTTGGTCCGCCAAACAGCTATCCAGACAGGTAGTGAGGCGGAGCTAGTTGTAGAGGGTGCTGAGGGGGAGATGGACCGCAGCATTCTAGACCGGATTGTGCCAGCGCTTGAGCACCTGCTGAGAAATGCAGTGGCTCACGGTATTGAACAACCCAATCGACGTGTTGAAAAGGGCAAACCCAAAGTGGGTAAAGTGACCCTTACGCTGAGCCAAGAGGGAACCAATGTTCTGCTTGTATTGGAAGATGATGGTGCCGGTCTTAACCTCAAAAAAATTCGTGAAAAAGCACTCGCTCAAGGGCTATTAGACCAAGATGAAAAGGTCTCTGATGATGATCTTATGCAATTGGTGTTTGAGTCTGGCTTCAGTACCGCCAAAGAGATCACCCAGATCGCTGGGCGGGGTGTTGGGCTTGATGCCGTTAGCAATGAAGTGAAACAACTGGGCGGCTTAATATCACTCAGCTCTGAGTCTGGTAAAGGTGCCTGTTTCACTATTCAACTGCCATTAACACTGGCGATTACCGATGCTCTGCTGGTCCAGATGGGCGAGCATATCTACGCTGTCCCGCATGGCAGCATTGAGGGTGTGGTACGCATTGATAGAGAAGATCTGCTGCAGTTTTATGAAGATAGTGAGCAGCGATATAGTTACGCGGGTAAAGAGTATAAAGTTGAATATTTAGGCCATCTTCTCGACAGCGGAACACCCGCTTTATTGGAAGGGGAACGTTGGTTCCCTGTGCTTCTGGTCGATATCGGTGAGCATCAGGTGGCACTTCAAGTTGATGCGTTGCTGGGTACTCGACAGGTGGTTATTAAAGCGGTTGGCAGTCAAATTGCTAGCCTAAGTTGGGTCACAGGTGGAACCATATTGGGTGATGGTCGTGTCGCCTTGATTGCAGATTTGAGTGCGCTGGTGCGTACCACGTCACGTAGCGCTGCCACGATTGCGACACACAAGGATGATATTGAAGATTTGACCATCACAGCAATGGTGGTTGATGACTCCATTACAGTGCGTAAGGTGACGGCTCGCCTACTTGAGCGTCACGATATGCAGGTGATCACCGCAAAGGATGGCGTCGATGCGATCTCTGTACTGCAAGAGCATCACCCTGATGTGGTGCTGCTCGATATTGAGATGCCTCGGATGGATGGTTTTGAATTAGCACGCCACATGCGCAACTCAAATGATTGGAGCGATATTCCAATTATCATGATCTCCTCCCGTGTCGGTGAGAAACATCGTAAACGCGCATTTGAACTCGGTGTGAAGAGCTGTCTTGGCAAACCATTCCAAGAGGCTGAACTACTAGAGAATATCCACGCAGTCCTTAAAGAAGAGCAAACATGAGTCGTGTAGTAGATGATTCCGAAGAGATTCGTGGGGTCTATATACCCATTGAGGGTAACCGATTGGTATTGCCAAATGCTGCGGTTGCGGAGGTTGTCAGCTATACAGAACCGACGGTACTCTCTGGTACGCCAGATTGGTTTATCGGCGAAATTGTGTGGCGACGCATCCCTGTTCCTGTCATCTCATTTGAGCGGGCATTGGGTGGCAGCGCGATGTCGCTGTCGACGGGTCATCGCGCCAGAATCGCAATGTTTAATACGCTCAATGGTGTATCAAACCTGCCTTTTATCGGTGTTATTGCGCAATCAATTCCTGGTCTTATCCGCATAAAATCAGAAAACATCGTTGCAGTGAGTGATCAGGGTGATGCTAACTCATTGGTGCTGCATGAGATCATGCTGCAAGGGGAGAAGGGGCTGATCCCAAACCTGGATCGGCTGGAGGAGATGGTGGCAGAGGTGATGGAGAAGGGAGGCTACGCAAGATAGGCGGTTGCTGTTTAGAAATCCCCCCAAAGTGTCTGTATCGCGGCAAGTGCTGCTAAAGGCGCTGTTTCGGTTCGCAACACCCGCGGGCCAAGATGAATGCCGCTGAATCCAGCGCCAATCAATCCCTGTCGTTCATTCGCCGATAACCCCCCCTCTGGACCCACGATTAGATTGAGATCACCCAGTGGTCTATCTAGTTGGCTCAGTGATTGTTCACTCCTATGGTCAAGTAGTATCGATAAGCCAGAGGGCGGAGAGGTAATTGTTTGATCAACCGATTGGATTGGCATCAGCGCCGGGATCAGTGATCGGCCAGATTGCTCACATGCCGCAATGATAATCTTCCGCCAATGATCCATTTTTCGCTCAAGACGCTCCGCAGATAACCTCACCACGGTTCGTTCTGAGATGATTGGGGTGATTGAGTTAACGCCGAGTTCAACCGCTTTCTGCAGGGCAAAATCCATCCGTTCACCCTTTGATAATGCGATCAGAAGGTGGAGCCTAAGCTTTGTGACGGTTTCAGTGTGAAGATGCTCAATCACCTCCACCTCGACCCCTCTCTTTTCAATGCGAAGAATTTTGGCGCTGAATTCAGCACCACTGCCGTTGAATAGATGGAATAAAAAACCAGGCTTCTTGCGGAGCACGGTGGCTAGGTGGTGAGCCGCTATCGAATCAAGCATCACTAATGATGCCTGTTCAAGTGGCAGAGGGGTATAGATTCTTATACTCATACAAACCCCATCGTAACGATGCTAACGTGGTTTAATCGCTATAGGTCTAATTCCCTGCTGCTCGCCTAAAGCGCCTACCGTTGGTACAGCGAAATATTCCCGTAGGTGCGGCTTCAGCCGCATGCGTTCGCCTTACAGGAATTGTTTCCAACAATTCCACTGCGTTTGCTCCTTCCATGTAGGTCCAAGGTGAACCTACAAATACCCTGTCCGCTTGTGGTGGGGTCTTTAAAGGATACCTTCAGCAAGGCTTTTTTCTTTAGCAATGGCAACTATTTCCCGCTTTTTGCTGTGTTGGTCGAACCAGTTCTTAGCGGCCAACATGATGCCTAAACCGATAAATGCACCCGGTGGTAAAATGGCGAGCAGTAGACCTTTGTAGTCAGGGCCAAGGCTCATAGTTAGACCACGTGCCCCTTCGCCAAACATAAGATGAGCTTGTGAGAAGAGTGTGCCAGAGCCAATGAGTTCGCGCGCACCGCCAAGAACAACAAGGACAAGTGCAAAGCCAATGCCCATCGCCAGTGCATCAATCAGTGAGTCAAACGGATTGTTTTTTGATGCGAAGGCTTCAGCGCGCCCTATGATGGCGCAGTTGGTGACGATCAATGGAATAAATATACCCAGTATCTTATAGAGATCATAGAGATAGGCATTCATGCTCAGTTCAACAGCGGTAACAAATGAGGCGATAACCAGCACAAAAATGGGCAGTCGAACCTCTTGACGAACAATGTTTCGAATCAATGAGATGGTGACGTTAGAACCGATCAATACGGCCAGTGTTGCCAAGCCGAGGCCGAGGCCGTTGATAGCGGTGTTGGTGACGGCAAGCAGTGGGCAGAGACCCAGCAGGGCAACGAGGGCGGGGTTGCTGTCCCAGATGCCGTCCTTGATGATTTTGTTGTAGTTGGTGGCCATTTTAGGACTTGCCTCCTGTTTTCTTATCCACGGCCTTCTCTATGTCGAGATCGTAGATCGCCTCTTTGTGTTCGCTCGCGTAGATCAGGGTTCTCTTGACTGAGTTGACGATTGCGCGAGGTGTAATGGTGGCGCCGGTAAACTGATCAAAAATTCCGCCATCTTTTTTAACGGCCCACTTATCTACTGTTGGGTCGCCTAATGAGCGGTTATCAAAAGCGAAGATCCAGTCATCCTTCTCCACCTCGATTTTGTCGCCCAGGCCAGGTGTCTCTTTGTGGGTGATGACACGCACACCACCCAGTGTGCCATCGGCGCGAACGGCAACCAGCAGCTTGATTTGGCCGCTGTAGCCGTCTGGGGCAATTGATGTGAAGACGGCGGCAATTGGGTCGCCATCTTTACGGCCACGATAGATGGTGGTCGTATGGGTGCCGAGTTTCTCTTTGTCATCAACAATGATGGTGTCGTTAGGCATGTCATTGTTGACGGTATCAGCAGGGACGAGCGCCTGTAGTGAACGTAGGAGTGCTAAACGTTCATTTTCGGCAATCTGATCCTTCGTCATCTCATAGGTGAAGGCGACCAGACCTGTGCCTATAACGGCAAAAAATCCCAGCAGAAGTGCTGCTGCAATGATCTTCTTACTCATTTTTTACTCCCATGCCCATAGACCTTTGGCTGGGTGAGATGATCAATGATGGGAGCAGACATATTTAACAGCAGTACCGCAAAGGCAACCGCATCAGGGTAACCGCCCCAGGTACGGATAATGTAGATCCATGCGCCAATGGCAGCCCCGTAAAAGAGACGACCACGTGGTGTGGTACAGGCTGAAACTGGGTCGGTGGCGATGAAGAATGCACCCAGGATGGCACCACCTGAAAAGAGGTGGAAAAGCGGGAATGGATGCGCTTCTGGATCCAGCAATGAGAAGACAAGGCCAAACAAAAATAGCGGACCAAGCATGGAGACAGGAATGTGCCACGTGATGACGCGTTTGTAGATCATCCACAATCCGCCAAGCAAGAAGGCGATACTCGGCCACTCCCAGCCATACCCTGCAATCATCCCCTGCCACAGCGGCCCTGTGCGGATCTCGCTAAGCAGTTGGTTTTGACTGAAGCCAATTTTCATACTGTCGAGTGGAGTGGCACCAGAGAGGCCATCCCAGGTCATCCCTTCAGGGGCTACACCGGCAAAAATGGCCGATAATGTCTGCATGAAATTGAGTGGGTTCTCATTCAGAACAACCGGTGGGAGCCACGCTGTCATGTCGGCTGGATAGGAGACCAGTAGCAGTACATAGGCCGCCATGGCGGGGTTAAATGGGTTGTAACCAAGACCGCCATACATCTGTTTGATGAGGATGATGGCAAAGGCGGCGCCAAGTACGGTTAGCCACCAGGGGAGTAGTGGTGGTATTGCAATGGCAAACAGCAGTGCGGTGACAATGGCGCTTAGGTCACTGAGTGCTGGCATGACGGGTCGGCCACGCAGTTTGATACAAAACGCTTCGCTCACCACGGCGGTGATGGTGGCCAGAACAATGTTGATTAGAATGCCCCAGCCAAACAGCCAGGTCATGGTGATGATGCCAGGTACCAGCGCAAGAATGACGCGCAGCATGACAGTGGTCACAGCGTTAGGACGGATGGTGTGTGGGGAAGTTATGTTGCGGAACAACATGCTCCTATTTCTCCTCGGTGGCAGATGGCATATCGGCACTATCCGCTTTGCGGCGGAGGTCGGCTTGATCGATCTGCTGCTGTTGTTCGGCGGTCAAATTTTCGGTATTTCGAGGTTTAGATACCTTGTTTGTTTCAACATCTTTCTTCTCTAAAACACGTTTTTTTGCAGCTTCAATCTCCTTAGTCTGGGAGTCGTCAGAGGCTCCCTCAGCAGCGGCTTTGGCGGCAGCTTCCTCTTTCTTCTTCTGCATGGCCTCTTTTTTCAGGCGTGTTTTTTCACGCTTCTCCGCATCGAGTTTCTCTAGACGTGCGGTACGTGCTTCGTTACGCATCCGTGCCCGTTCATTTTTAGCGTTGGCGGCATTGTTCTCTGTCACCGCAGTTTTGGTGCTGCGGAAGTACTGAACCAATGGGATTTCAGCAGGACAGACGTGTGAACAACAGCCACATTCGATGCAGTCAAACAGGTTGTACTCTTCAGATTTTTCAAGGTTTTGTGAGCGTGAAAACCAGTACATCTGCTGTGGTAACAGCGAGGTGGGACAGACATTGGCACACTCACTACAGCGTATGCAGGCTATGCCGGGGCCGGCTGTGGGGATCTCACTCTCACTGACGACCAGCAGGCAGTTGACCCCTTTGGTCAGTGGCAGCTGGTCTGTATCGACGGTAAAACCCATCATCGGGCCGCCGATGATGAGCTTCTCAGCCGTGTCACTGTAACCACCGGCCTGGGCAATCAGTTCGTTGATTGGCGTGCCTAGCAGCGCTTCAACGTTGCAAGGTCTCTTAATGCCCTCACCGGTAATGGTGACTATGCGAGAGATCATTGGGCGTGATGCGGTTATCGCCTCGTAAATGGCTTCAGCGGTTGCTACATTGAAGCAGACGATACCGATCTGCGTGGGGTTGCTGCCGCTGGGAACCTCTTTGCCGGTGAGGATCTGTATCAGCTGTTTTTCACCACCGCTTGGATAGAGCGTTGGGATGGTGACTATTTCAATGCCACTGTGACCGCCGTCGCTAACGGCTCTCTGCATCTCTGCAATGGCCTCAGGTTTGTTATCTTCTATGCCGATTAGGCACTCATTGGCACCCAATACGCGTTTGATAATGGCGGCTGAGTTGATGATTTTATCAGCACGTTCGCGCATGATGCGATCATCACACGTGATATATGGCTCACATTCAGCGCCATTGAGAATCAGTGTATGGATGTCGTTGGCACTTGCCTTGACGCTGGATGGGAAGGTCCCCCCGCCGAGTCCTACAATGCCGGCGTCACCAATAATTGTTGCCAGCGCTTCGAGCGTTAATTGTTCAGGATTATGGGTCGCTGGGTCTGCTGTGATCCACTCATCTTTGCCATCAGGTTTGATGGTGATGCTGAGTGCAGGAAGACGTGATGGGTGCGGAATAAATGCATCGCCAATCTCAGTTACAACACCTGACGTGGGAGCGTGCAATGGTGCGCTGATGTAAGCGGTGCTTTTAGCAATGAGCTCACCTTTGAGTACACGTTGGCCCACTTCTACAACAGGTAGCGCAATACTGCCGACGTGCTGTTTGAGTGGCAGAATCAGCTGTGAAGGTAGCTTAATTGGCTCAATGGCAGCGTCACAGGTCTGCGCTTTGTGGTCAGGCATATGAATGCCGCCATGGAAGGTCCAAAGCTTGCGTGTGCTGTTTGTGGTGGTGTTATGCATGGTTCTCTACCACCTTCGCAGTGAATGCGATCTCCTCTGGGCTGCCAGGCAGTGCCCAGCTCCAGGTCTCTGTTGTTTTTTCAATGCTCTCTAATGTAATGCAGTCGACCGGGCATGGCTCAATACAGAGTTGGCAGCCGGTACACTCAGAGGCGATGACCGTATGCATCTGACGTGTGGTACCCAAAATGGCATCCACAGGGCAGGCTTTGATACAAATTGTACAGCCGATGCACTCCTGCTCGTCGATGACGGCAACGCCAACAACCGCCTCGCCCGCATCCTCTTCACCCATTGGCATAGGATCAACGCCCAGTGTTTCAGCCAGGGCCAGCATGGTATCTTCGCCGCCAGGTGGGCAGGCGTTGATGGGCGCTTCGCCGCTAGCAACGGCCTCAGCAAATGGACGGCAACCTGGGAAGCCGCACTGTCCGCACTGGCTCTGTGGCAACAGTGTATCAAGCTTATCAGCGACAGGATTGCCTTCAACGTGAAAGCGAATGGAAGCGTAGCCCAATAGCAGGCCGAAGGCGGCTGCGAGTCCGCTTATAACAAGGATAGAGGTCAACATTTACGCAGATACCAGTCCAGCAAAACCCATGAAGGCCATCGACATCAGGCCCGCCGTAATCAATGCAATAGCGCTGCCTTTGAAAGGGGCGGGGACATCCGCCACATCAAGCCGCTCTCGGACGGCGGCAAACAGCACCATGACAAGCGAGAAGCCAATGGCGGCTCCAAACCCGTAGAGCAGTGATTCAATAAAACCATGACCCTCTTGGACATTGAGTAGGGCAACGCCCAACACGGCACAGTTGGTGGTGATTAAGGGTAAGAAAATACCCAGCAGCTGATAGAGCGCCGGGCTGGTTTTGTGCATCACCATCTCGGTGAACTGCACGACAGCGGCAATTACCAGGATAAAGGCGATGGTCCGTAGGTACTCAATATCAAAGGGTATCAGCAAGAACTCATTGACGAGATAACTGCAGATGGAGACCAGTGTCAGTACAAACGTAGTGGCAAAACTCATACCGATGGCGGTTTCAAGTTTGCTTGATACGCCCAGAAATGGACAGAGGCCAAGAAACTTCACCAACACGAAGTTGTTGACCAATACGGTGCTAATTAAGATAAGTGCGAATTCAGTCATGATCTATTTAGGGTTTATGCCTATCTATACCTGTTTATATAGGATACGTGTTCGAGAAAATGGTGACAACGCATAAAATTAGTGGGAATTGCACTATTTCACTCGCATGCCAGGCGTTGCGCCAGAATCCGGGCTGAGAATGAACAGCTCGTCGCCTCCAGGGCCTGCCGCTAAAACCATCCCTTCGGAGAGGCCAAAGCGCATTTTACGTGGTGCCAAATTGGCGACCATAACGGTCATCCGGCCCTTTAGCTCCTCGGGTGAGTAGGCTGATTTGATGCCGGCAAATACATTGCGCTGTTCGCCACCTAGGTCGAGCGTGAGCTGTAGAAGCTTCTCCGCTCCTTCAACGTGAGAGGCGTCTATGATCTTGACGATGCGTAGATCGACTTTGGCAAAATCAGCGAAGGCGATGGTGTCGCTGATCGGGTCTTTAGTTAGGGGCCCTTCGGGCGTCACATTTTGAGTGGTGGATGGTGTCGCGACGAGATCCTCTTTTGACGCCTCAACCATTGACTCAATCTGCTTGAGTTCGACGCGTGTCATGAGCGGTTTAAATTTGGCAATGGTGTGGTTGGTGAGTGGAGTAGCCAGTGCTTGCCACGTGAGCGGTTCAATCTGTAGGAAGGCTTCAGATTTCTCGGTGGTCTGTGGCAGGATGGGGCGCAGATAGCCGATCAACAGACGGAACAGGTTGATGCCCATAGAGCATACCTCGTGCAACGCCTGCTCTTTACCCTCTTCCTTGGCCATCACCCACGGTTTCTTCTCGTCGATATATTGGTTGGCTTGGTCAGCCAGGGCCATGATCTCTCTTACCGCATGGCTGAATTCACGATTCTCATAGCGGCTAGCGATACTCTCACCTGCTTCGATGAAGCTATCAAATAGCGCCTGCTCTGCCAGTTGCTCGGAGAGCTTGCCGCCGAAGCGTTTTTTGATAAAGCCGGCACAACGACTGGCGATATTGACCACTTTACCCACCAAGTCTGAGTTGACGCGCTGGGCAAAATCCTCAAGATTGAGATCAATATCCTCAATGCCTGAGCCAAGCTTGGCTGCGAAGTAGTAACGCAGATACTCGGGGTTTAGATGTTCCAGGTAGGAGCGGGCTTTGATAAAAGTGCCGCGAGATTTGGACATCTTCTTCCCATCAACGGTTAGAAAGCCGTGTGAGAAGATAGCTGTTGGGGTGCGGAAGTCAGCGCCCTGTAGCATGGCTGGCCAGAAGAGCGCATGGAAGTAGATGATATCTTTTCCGATGAAATGGTAGAGCTCTGTTTGGCTATCCTTGTTCCAGAATGCATCGAAATCGAGCCCCTTGGTGCGCTCGCAAAGATTCTTGAAGCTGGCCATATAACCAATAGGTGCATCAAGCCAGACATAGAAGAACTTGCCGGGGTGGTCTGGAATCTCAAAGCCGAAGTAGGGCGCGTCACGGGAGATATCCCACTGCTGCAAGCCCGCTTCAAACCACTCATCAAGTTTGTTAGAGACCTCTTTCTGTAGATGCCCGCCTCGTGTCCAGCCGCGTAGCATCTCTTCAAAGTGGGCCAGCTCAAAGAAGTAGTGCTCAGATTCTCGCTGTTCAGGCGTCGCACCAGAGAGCGCCGATACGGCGTTCTTCAGCTCGTTGGGTGAGTAACTGGCACCGCAGGCCTCACAGTTGTCGCCATACTGATCTTCAGCACCACATTTGGGGCACTCACCCTTGATGAAGCGGTCGGGTAGAAACATATTCTCTACAGGGTCGAAGGCTTGGGTGATGGTGCGGTTGGTGATGTGGCCTTTCTCTTTATTGCGCCGGTAGATCAGAGCAGAGAGTTCACGGTTCTCATCAGAGTGGGTTGAGTGATAGTTATCAAAGTTGATCGCAAAATCGGCGAAGTCAGCTTGATGCTCTTTGGATACGCGTGCGATCAGCGTTTCAGCATCGATCCCCTCTTGCCGTGCGCGCAGCATAATAGGGGTGCCGTGGGCATCATCTGCACAGACGTAGTGGCATTGATTGCCTCGCATCTTCTGGAAGCGAACCCAGATGTCTGTCTGGATATATTCTACAAGATGGCCAATATGGATAGGGCCATTGGCGTAGGGCAATGCACTGGTGACAAGTATCTTTCTAGGTGTTTGATTCATCGTTTGCGGCGGACAACAAGGCTAAACGAGCCATTATCTCACAAGGCCGCAAAAAGAGGGAGTCTGATTTTTTGTCTAGTTACGGGGTGCGGGTCTCTTTGCAGCCTGTTAGTTCTAACCTGCTGATTATAAGGCAGATTGTTGGGTGTTACCCCGCAGTCTGTGCATCAAAAAAATGTGTAGTGCGACTACAGCGGCATTTTGATGTCATGTTGCAGGCATTCTCTCAATGACTGAATACAGTGTAATCGGATTAATAAATAGTGAGCCCAGCCCACGTTTCACATTTTAAAATGACCGATGAGTGTTTTTAGGTTGGTTGTGATCAGTGCGAGGTTTTGGCTCGCTTGTGCCGTCTGTTCAGCACCGTCAGCAGTTTTGTTTACCGCACTACTGATTTGAACAATATTACGATTGATCTCTTCCGAGACGGTGCGCTGCTGATCAGCTGCATAAGCGATCTCACTGCTCATTGAGTTGATGTGTTCAACGGCGGAGGCGATCCCCTCCAGTGAACTGCCCGCCTCTGCGGCACGTTTGGCTGCGCTCTCTGCCTGCTTGTTGCTTTGAACCATCACCTCCACCGCTTGGCGAGAGCCGTTTTGCAGGCGTTCAATCATCTGGTTGATCTCTTTAGTCGATTGCTGCGTCCGCCCGGCGAGTGTACGAACCTCATCGGCAACTACGGCAAATCCACGCCCCTGTTCGCCGGCACGAGCGGCCTCAATGGCTGCATTTAAGGCGAGTAGATTGGTCTGTTCGGCAATCCCTTTGATAACATCTAAAACAGTATTGATGGTCTCACTATCCTCCTCTAGCCGTTTGATGACGGCAGAGGCATTTTCAATCTGGCTTGAGAGTGTCTGGATTTCATTGATGGCGTCATTGACAATACGTTGCCCGTCATTGGTTTCCGTGTTTGCCTTGCTGGCTGCTTCTGCTGTATTAGCAATGTTTGTGGCGACCTCTTGTACTGATGTTGTCATCTCATTCATTGCTGTGGCGACGAGTTCAGTGTCTCTCTGCTGCTGTTGGATATGCTGGCTATTCTGTAGGGTGATGGTTGACATCTGTTCGGCAGAACTTGAGAGTTCGGAGGAGGTGGTTGAAATTTGTTGCACCATCTCTCGCAGACGCTGCCGTGTAGAGTTGATGGTGTTCATGAGATTACCGATCTCATCAGTGCGGTGACTCTGTTTGGTGGGTGTCAGATCACCGTCTGCGACATGTTTCAACTCCTCTATGGCGATAGGTAAGAGTGCTAGAGCGCGAGACATTATGAAGAAGGTGAGGAAGATCCCGCCTAAAATAAGTAGTGAGCCAACCAGGATTAGCAGATTGCTTTTGGTGCTGATAGTGTGCTGTTCGTTCAAGGCCGAGGTGGTCCACGACTCAATATCTTCCACCAGCATGTCCGCTTCAGATATCATCTTGGCGGCGACCTCGTCAAAACTGGCCATCATCTTATTGCCGCCGCTTGGTCCATGGTCGATATAGCTCTGGGCCATCAGTTTGCCTACTCGGAAGTACTCTTCAAAGATCGGTAGCATTGATCGATAGCGCGCCTGGTTTTTCTGGTCAAGAACCATCAGTTCACTGAGCAGAGATCTGAAAAGCTGCGCATTTGCCTCCGCTTCATCAAACCCATCATTCAGACCATCCAATCCGCGTGTGGCGCTGATATCGGTCAGCCACTGCTGCACCTGTACAACAGAGAGCTTGAGTTGCTGAGCTTTTTTGAAACTAGGGAAAATCTGATCACTTAGCTGATTGGAGTTCGTGCTGATCTGTTGGCTATTGATGAAGAGAATGGTGCCTTCGATGAAGACAATGATCGCCAGCAATGCGGCAAGGAGTAAAAAACGTTGCTGCAGTGTGATTTTTTTCATTTTTGCTTCCCTACATAATGATATTCGTTGAGCATTGTTTGGAATGATTGGGTGTTCTGTCTGTAATTCCAGGCTGTTATTTGGGTGCTGATGCCTGGCATGCTAGAGATCCCCTAATACTGGTGAGCATCAGACTCTTTTTACTAAATAGTAGCTTATAGCGTACGAATGTGTGGTTCCTATGCCCTATTAAGAGTGCGTATTAGGTGGGCTTATTTAATGGTGATCAAAATAGTAAGGTATTGGTTGATGCCTCTTTAGTCGTAGGGATCTAGGGTTTAGTTTTAGTGTAGAATCCGGCCCAAGCAATTTTAATGAATCTATTGGCGGTGATTGAGCCGCTTCTCTTTAGGAGAGATCGAATGTCTGAATTAACAGAAGCGCTGATTAAAGAGGCGATCAAGGGCTATATTGAGCCACACCTAAAGTGTGATCTGGTGGAGGCGAGAGCGATCAAGAAAGTGACCATTGATGGTGGCAGCGTCAATGTGACAGTGGAACTTGGTTTTCCTGCCAAAGGGGTTGAAGCGACAATCATCTCAGCGCTTAAGGGGCAGATTGAGGCGCTTGATCAAGTCAGCGCTGTAACCATCGATCTAAGCACCCACATCGAGATGCATAAGGTGCAGGATTCACTGGCACTGGTTAAGGGAGTGAAGAATATTATCGCCGTCGCTTCAGGCAAAGGTGGGGTGGGTAAATCAACCACATCGGTTAATTTGGCACTGGCGTTGGCAGAAGAGGGGGCCTCAGTGGGCCTGCTGGATGCCGATATATACGGCCCATCTCAGCCGCGCATGATGGGTGTCAAAGGGCAGCCAGAGACAAAAGATGGCAAAACGCTGGAGCCAAAAGAGAACTACGGCGTACAGGTGATGTCGATCGGCTTCCTGGTTGAGGAGGAGACACCGATGATCTGGCGCGGCCCGATGGTGGTGCAGGCGTTGAATCAGTTGCTGAATGAGACCAACTGGCGAGAGCTCGATTATCTGATTATCGATCTGCCACCAGGTACCGGTGACATCCAGCTGACCTTGGCGCAGAAGATCCCCGTGAGCGGTTGCGTGATTGTTACAACACCACAGGATATTGCACTGTTGGATGCCCGTAAGGGGTTGAAGATGTTTGAGAAGGTAGCGGTGCCGGTGCTCGGTATTGTCGAGAATATGAGCACCCATATCTGCTCCAACTGCGGCCATGAGGAGCATATCTTTGGTGCGGGTGGTGGCAAAGAGATGGCTGAACAGTACGATATTGAGCTGCTGGGTTCACTGCCACTCGATATCCGTATTCGTAAGGAGACCGATGCAGGTAAGCCGACAGTGGTGGCTGAGCCAAACTCCGATATCGCCATGGCCTATCGTGAGATTGCGCGTAACACGACGGCAAAACTCTCCCTTCGCTCGAAAAACTACTCCAATAGTTTTCCAAATATCGTCATTCAGTAATCACAACGTAGGAGCGGTTGCGCGTCGCATTGCGCTTTATCGCGGTGCCGCTCCTACTTATCAACTAGCAGTTTACGATATCCCTTAACTTTATAACTTGAATCGACCCTTATGAGCATTAAATCAGACCACTGGATACGCCGCATGTCAGAGCAACACGGCATGATTGAACCCTTTGAACATAATCAGGTACGCGAAGGTGAAGAGGGGCGAGTGATCTCCTACGGCACCTCAAGTTACGGTTATGATGTCCGCTGTGCCGATGAGTTTAAGATCTTTACCAACATCAACTCAGCGGTGGTTGATCCAAAGAATTTTGATGACAACAGCTTTGTCGACGTGAAGTCCGATGTCTGCATCATCCCCCCCAACTCGTTCGCCTTGGCGCGTACGGTTGAGTACCTGCGTATTCCACGCAATGTGCTGGTGGTCTGTCTGGGTAAATCGACCTATGCGCGTTGTGGCATCATCGTCAATGTCACTCCGCTGGAGCCTGAGTGGGAGGGGCATGTTACCTTGGAGTTCTCCAATACCACACCACTACCGGCCAAAATCTACGCCAACGAAGGGATCGCACAGCTGCTCTTCTTTGAGTCAGATGAGGTGTGCAGCACCTCATACAATGACCGGGCTGGTAAATATCAGGGGCAGTTGGGCGTAACACTGCCAAAATCCTGATTCTCGTATGCAGATTGCCAATATGCAGCGGCAACCGTTGCGCTATTTTTCGTTATGGCTGGCGGTGGGATGGCTGTTGATTGCGGTGGTGTTACAGGCCTCGCTCACCTCAGATCCACTGCAGACTCCCGGGATTGAATTTGGCGACAAAATTGGTCATTTTACCGCCTATTTCAGCTTGGTTTTCTGGTTTTGCCAGCTCTACAAACGTAAAAAGGCCCATCTTCTGCTATTTGCGCTGTTTGTCTTCATGGGCGTGGCGATTGAGTTTATTCAGGGCCAGACCGGCTACCGCACTTTTGAGGTGGCTGATATGTTGGCCAATAGCTCAGGTGCCGTGGTGGGTCTCTTGTTGGTGCGGTTCTATGCGGCTGAGATGCTGCTAACCCTTGAGATGCGCCTGCTGCACAAACGCTAGGGGATCTCTGATTAAGTCTGGTTGCACTAAAGCATAAGGTTCGCTAAAGCTCAGCTAAAAATTAGGGTGAGATGAAACTGCCCCGATTTGTATCGAAGTGAGCTGGAATAGTTATTCTATTGCAGCGATCTTCGGGACGAATCGGGGCGGTTTCAGCCAGCCTAAAGCAATCATGACTTGATCAGAGGTCCCCTGACGACTCAGTTCACTCCCAGATTTATGCGTAGAGGCGTCGTGCTGATGGCCGACTGCTGGGTGCTGACTAACCTCATGACAAACCGACCATTAGGTTGTTTTCGTTCAAAACGTACCGGCAGGTAGTTCAAGCTGGGAGCAAACCAGATGGTGTAGTCATGGGTCGATTGCTTGCTTCTTTTGACCCGCACGGTGGTTATATTGCCAAGTGGCGTGACCAGCTTCTCAAGCCGCTCTCTTTTGTAGTGGTAGCGTTTCAGATGGCCGCCATCTGCCACATCAAAACTGACTGAATCCTTGCCTTGTAGCAGTGCGACTTGGATAGCCAACTGCTGACTCAACTTATCTTGTGTGGCGAGTGGTACCGGCATTGACCAGGGCGTGCCATTGGTGTTGGTAGTGACACGTTTATGTGGCCAATCAAAGTTGATCTGCGTGGTGTGGGTCTGCCCCGACTTCTCTTTGCGGTAGTCGTATCGGTTTGGGGTTAGGCCCTCTGGGCTGAGCTCTCCTTGGCTGCTCTCAATGATGGTTTGGTCATGCAGAAGTGCGGTTAATGCATTGGGACGCGTTTCAGCGCTATAGCGGTATTGCCCCTGTTGGTCGAGCTGGAAGGTGACCTCCGTGTGACCGAATGGTAGGCCGTTTCGGCTGAGTTGATAGCTGGCCTGAAAGGGTCTGATTTCAACTTCAGTGGGTTCAGCGCCGGTTTGGGCCACCAGTAGAAACAGAGATGCCGACAGCCAATACTTGAGTGTCGAGATCTTCATCATGTCAGCTGAGAGGGATATCTTGGTTGGGCTTAAAAATCACCGGCCCATTGAGTGATTTGCCATCCAGCTGCAGTTGATCATCTGATAACTTCAGCCGCCCCTCAGCGAACCATCGAATCGTCATGGGGTAGAGGCGGTGTTCACGTTTCAGTACGCGTGATCCTAGCTTGTCGGCATCATCATCGGCGTTAACCGGCACCTCAGCCTGAGCGATCAGCGGGCCACCATCCAACTCCTCCGTGACAAAATGGACGCTGACGCCATGGGTGGTTTCGCCCTCATCCAGTGCCCGTTGATGCGTATGTAGTCCACGAAATTTTGGCAGTAGCGACGGGTGGATGTTGAGCATGCGGCCGTGGAAATGGTTGACAAAACGGGTGGTTAGAATACGCATGAAACCCGCCAGAATGACCAGTCCAGGGTTGAAGTTGTCAACCAGCTCAAGCAGTGCTCGATCATAGCTGTCACGGTCTGGGAAGGTTTTGTGATCGAGCAGGCAGGTGGTGATGCCGGCCTTCTCGGCACGTGCTAAGCCGTAGGCATCGGCCTTGTTACTGACTACGGCGCAGATCTCAACCGGCATGCTGCCGATATTATCGATGATTGCCTGGAGGTTGCTGCCGCTGCCGGATAGCAGCACCACCACCTGAAGTTTTTTTCCGCTAGCGGTCATGAGTGGATGATCACCGAAGGGGTCTCTTCGTCAGAGCGCTCAATTGAGCCGAGGAGGAACGCCTCTTCACCTGAGTCGCGGAGTGATTCAAGGGTCTGATCAACATCCTCTGCCGCCACGCAGAGTACCATGCCGATACCACAGTTGAAGGTGCGGTACATCTCATTTGTCTCAACATTACCATTCTGCTGTAACCAGCTGAAAACCTCTGGCATCTGCCAAGCGCTAGCATCAATCACCGCCTGGGTATGGTTGGGCATGACACGCGGTATATTCTCCAGCAGACCGCCACCGGTGATGTGAGCCAATGCATGCAGATTGACTGACTGCATCAGTTTTAGCAGCGGTTTAACGTAGATACGGGTGGGCATGAGTAGTGCATCACCCAGCGTGCCATTGGCCATGGGTTGATCCAGCTTGGCGGCACTCACTTCAAGAATCTTGCGGATCAGCGAATAGCCGTTGGAGTGCGGCCCCGATGAGGCGAGGCCAATCAGCTTGTCGCCTGCGGTGACTTGGTCGGGTTGGATGATTTCGCTCTTCTCCACCACACCAACGCAAAACCCCG
Source organism: Candidatus Polarisedimenticolaceae bacterium (assembly GCA_021647945.1). GTDB lineage: Bacteria > Pseudomonadota > Gammaproteobacteria > Chromatiales > Chromatiaceae > JAKITT01. The sequence goes on along the minus strand of JAKITT010000012.1, from coordinate 6,146 downwards.
CCAGATCATAATCCCCCGCTTGATAGATGCCTGGCATCTCAGCCGTCTCTCCACCCGTTAGCGCGGCACCCGCCTGCTTGCACCCTTCAGCGATACCCTTGATCACATCGGTCGCCACCTCCACCTCAAGTTTGCCCGTGGCGTAGTAGTCGAGGAAGTAGAGCGGTTCAGCGCCGGTGACGATGATGTCATTAACGCACATGGCCACCAGATCGATGCCGATGGTGTCATGTTTATTGAGTTCCAGTGCCAGCTTCAATTTGGTGCCGACACCATCGGTGCCTGAGACCAAAATGGGTTGCTTGTAGCGATCCAGTGGTAGCTCAAACAGTGCACCAAATCCACCGATGCCGCCCATAACGCCGGGGCGTGTGGTGCTTTTTACAATCGGTTTGATACGTTCGACCAAGCTGTTTCCAGCGTCAATATCGACCCCAGCATCACGGTAGCTGAGGGAGGTTGTAGTGCTATCTTGCTTCACGGAAGGCTCCGGCAGAGAAAATTATTAGGGGATTTTATCAAAAGTTGAGACGTTAGGCTTGTATCTAGCCCGGACATTTCATAAATTATGCATAATCTCGCTTGTCTATTGATTTCACAGGAAATATTTCTTCAGTCGTTCGTAATCACTGATACGAAGCTCCTGCAGAAATTTCCCTGTGAAACCAATATCCTACGTGATCTTTATGCAAATTCATGAAATGTCCGGGCTAAAGAGGAAATTTATCGCTTGTTGCTTGGCGCTATTAGAGGCAGCAGGCTAAAATGGACAACTCCTTCCTATTTAAGACGATTTTTCTATGAGTCGACACGCCCATCCCACCCCATTTAGCCGCCTTGCACTATCGCTGATGTTGTTCTGTCTGTTGCTATTAATGGTGACACCACTTTGGGCAGTTGAGATAAAAGGGCTCTATGAGGTTGAAGTAGCGGTAGAGGGGCAGAGTGCCGGTCAGCGCCGAACAGCCATCCGTGAGGCCTTTCGTCAGGTGTTGGTCAAAGTCACCGGGAATCGTGCCCTGCTGAATGAGCGTAGTCTGCGCAAGAGTCTACGTAACGCCTCACGTTATGTGCAGCAGTATCGCTATCGTATCGTTGAACGCGCGGCGGTTGAGGTGGTAGAAGCGCCCGTTGTAGAGACGCTGGAAGAGGATCTTATCGAGACTGAGCAGGTGACTGAAGTTGACCTGCCGATTGAGCCAGAACGCCTGTTATGGGTGCGCTTTGATGCGACGGCGGTGAATCGACTGCTGCGCGAAAAGAGGTTGCCTATCTGGGGTTCGGCGCGCCCATCCGTACTGGTCTGGTTATCACAAGAGCAGCGCGGAGAGCGCACCATGCTACTGCCGGAGATGCTGCCAGAGATGGTGAAGGCGGTTGAAGCGCAGGCCAAACAGCGTGGTTTGGTGGTGATGTTACCGCTGATGGATATGGAAGATCATCAACAGCTACCGGTCAGTACCCTGTGGGGCGGCTTTGCCGAGACCATTCAGCGCGCCTCTAGCCGCTACGGTGTTGAAGTGACATTGACCGGGCAGCTGTTGGCGACAGAGAGTGGGCAGTGGCAGGTTGAGTGGCGTCTCTACCAGGATGCATCGGTTGAAGCGTGGATCGGGGCTGAGGGTGAGTTGAGCGAGATTGTCGCTCAGGGTGTTGATCAGATGAGCAGTCGGCTGGCTGAGCGCTACACTCAGGCTGCCGAAGACGATAGTCTAAGCCAGCTACAGGTGATTGTGACCGGCATTGATGATCTGGCAGGTTACGCCAAGGTGACACAATACTTCTCCTCTCTGGTGATGGTAGAACAGATCGTGCTACAGACGATGGATATCAATAGTGGTGAGTTTCTGCTTAACGTCCGAGGGGGGGTAGAGACACTGATACAGGGCGTTAAGCTTGGCACTGTGTTGCAACATCTTGTCGATACGCCAGAGGATAAAACCGTGGCCGAGATCGACGCCTCTTTCGAAGGCCCCTTTCTACCTGAGTTTATGACGCGCGTGAGTCCTACTTTTAGATTGAGATGAGTGTGTTTAAAGCCAAGGATATCCCCAATATCATCAGTGTCCTTCGGGTGTTGATGACCATCCCGGTTATCTATCTGTTGATCACCAGGGATTTCTCCAATGCGCTGATTCTCTTCGCCATTGCAGGGGCCTCAGATGGGTTGGATGGCTTCCTGGCTAAACACTACCACTGGCAAAGTCACCTGGGTGGTCTGCTCGACCCATTGGCAGACAAAACACTACTGGTTGCCTCCTATCTTGTGTTGGGCACGATCGGCCTGCTGCCTCTCGGTTTGGTGATGATCGTGCTGCTGCGCGACTTGATCATTGTGGGTGGCGCTCTCCTCTACCACTACTCTATCGAAGAGCTGGATGCTGACCCCAGTCTGGTGAGCAAGCTCAACACCCTGATGCAGATTCTATTGGTGATCGCCGTGGTGATGAATGCCGGGCCATTTCTGCTACCAGAGGCACTGATCCAAGGGCTGATCTGGTTCACCCTTGCTACCACCATCGCTAGTGGCGTGAACTACACCTGGGTCTGGGGGCGACGTGCGCTTGAAAAACGGGGCAGTGATTGAGTTGATCGGAAGCTAAAGCGATTCTTTATGCTGAAGTGGAGGCCGTTACCGCTGCCACCCCTGCATGATCTCACGCACAAACGGGATGGTTAGCTTGCGTTGCGCAGCGAGTGAGTGGTGGTCGAGCCAGTCGATAAGATCCATCAGTGAGTGCATATCTCTAGGTAGTCGTTGCAGCAGGTAGCGGGCCGTGTCGCCGTTGAGGGTGATGCCACGCCGTTCAGCCGCCTCAATGAGTGCCTGTTGTTGGTCCAGTTCATCTAATGGCTGTAGTTGGTAGCAGGGGCCCCAGGTGAGGCGGGATGCCAGGTCAGCGAGTTGGATGTTGAGTCTACTGGGTGGCTGGTTGGCTGAGACGATGAGCGTACAGTTGCGCTCACGCAGACGATTGAAGAGGTGGAAGAGCGCCTCCTCCCAGTCGGCTGAACCGGCAGCGAGTTGGATATCATCCAGGCAGATGAGCGATAGCTGCTCTAAGCCGAGTAGTATCTCAGGGTCGAGTTGGTTGATCTCACTCATCGGTAGATAGAGGGCGCTCAGGCTGTTCTCATCGGCCTGGGCGATAGTCGCTTGCAGCAGATGGCTCTTCCCGCAGCCGCTGGCCCCACAGATGAAACTGAACTGCTCCCCCTGCGCGTTGGCACAGGCACGCAGCGCTGCAATCGGCTGGCTGTTTGGGCCGGTGATGAGCGTGTCGAAGTTGACCTGATGCTGGGTTTTGAAACCGAGAGGTAGCTGCTCTTTGATCAAGAGGCACCTTGCAGTGCGCGGGCTGTTTTGGCGACACGGAGGCCGAGGGCGTGGCAGAGCCGCTTCTCCTCATCGCTGAGTGGCAGATCACTCTCACTACCCGCCAAATGGCTGGCCCCGTAAGGGGTGCCGCCGCTACGAGTCTGTAGCAGATCGGGTTCGCTGTAGGGGAGACCAAGTAGCAGCATGCCATGGTGCAGTAGCGGCAGCATCATCGAGAGCAGAGTGCTCTCCTGGCCACCGTGCATGCTTGATGCGGAAGTAAACACCGCAGCCGGTTTGCCGATCATCGCACCGGAGAGCCACAGCTCACCACTGCTGTCGATGAACTGTTTCATGGCGGCCGCCATATTGCCAAAACGTGTGGGGCTACCAAGTAGCAGGCCGGAGCAGTGGCGCATATCATCCAATGTTGCGTAGGGGGCACCGCTCTCGGGTACGGCCGCCTCAGTCGTCTCACAGACGCTGGAGACGGCAGGTACTGAACGTAGTCGTGCCTCTATCCCGCCAACCTCTTCAACACCTCGGGCGATCTGCCGAGCCATCTTGGCGGTGCTGCCGTTACGACTGTAGTAGAGAATCAGAACATAATCCATAGCGTGGCCTAAATGTCTGTTGTTGGATAGAGGGTGCTATTCTATCGCTCGTTGGAACGAAAAATCACCTAATTCAAATTGAGGTAAACCACCGGCTCTGCTTGTGAGACTCGAAAAGGCTCAGCCGTTCTAGTCAGCATGTGGCCTCATAGCAACTGCCAACAAGAATAAACCACAGAGAACGCAGAGAATTTAAGATGATTATTGCCACTTTTTTTCTCTGTGTCCTCTGTGGTTATTCTGTTTTCGGCCCACGCGGCGGTTATGTGACAAAGCCACCATTTCATTATTACACACCAGAAAAATAGGCATCCTACCCATCGTCGCATCTGATATTGCAACAACCCATTTGAATGGGGCAAGTATCGAAGTAGGGAGCAAACGCGTGGGCACTAACAACGTGCCCACCCTTGGCTTCACACATGGCGCGCCCTCCCATTTTAATATCCCCGACCAACCCTGAACGATTTAGTGCCATTCGGTACTGGCCCTTTACACTGGCTACAGCCCTCATTTCAGTAAGCAGGGTCTTGCCAGGTTTTTAAGTTGACACGGCTGAGGGATGTGAATAGTGTTTTGGTAAATTACCTGGCAAATATGCCTGATAACATATTCGTTATCTTATTATCAGGGCAAAGTTGCCTGAATTGGGGGCCGCACACCCCTTTGCCTCTTTGCCTTGCCCCCTTATTCGGCTCATCTGTTGAAAAGAACACCGCTGACAAAAAGGTCGCCCCTTTATGGATAATCTTGATGACATACCATACGAATTGTAATGGACAAGGTCTATAATATGTTAAGTTTAGATGACCCCTTTATCAGTGATATCTAAATTAAAAGGAATAGCTGTCATAAAAAAGGCTCGGATATATCCGAGCCTTAAACTATGAGATCAACTTTGCCTCACTCCAATAGTTAGTGGGTGGGCTGTTATTTCAGGTGGTTGCTGTGAGTACAAACTACGATCCCACCCACCCTACCTGGCTGAAATTTATTACTTTTGAGTTATTCTTATTTTAGAATAAGTTCGTACCCTTTAAAATGGGGCTACCTATTAAAGGTGTTGTAACAAGTCCTGTCATATTTCCTGAAAAATACTCATTCATAGAGGCATAAAATCCACGATTTAGCATTGTGGCAGTATTATTTAATACTAGGTTTTTCGATCCGTAACCAGTAGTTCCTAAACCAACACCTACGTCTACAGAAACCCCACTCATGTGATTCCCTTTTATAAGCATATTATCTCCAGATGATATACTGATACCCACTGATGACGTTGAAACAGCCCCAATTCCCACTATCGTATTATTTATGATATGTGTGTCTTTTGGGTGAGAAAGTCTGATACCGTATTGATTATCTGCAAAGTAGTTATTTTGAATAACACAACCACGACATTTTAGGTTGAAATTCCTAATACCTTCCGTAGTATCAATGATACGCATATTTTCGATCAATACGTGTGATGCCCAAGAGCCTTGGTTGCCAATGAGAATCCCTCTGTAAAACCCATCAAGACTACCATTGCGAATAGTAATATTTTGATGCTCACCAATACCAATACCTGTAGATGAATAACTTTGATTCCCTGGGTCGATAAATATTTTTGATTTATTACCCGTTAAAACATGACCATTAAGGTCTAATGTTACATTGTCACTCGCTATTGAAATCACCGCGCTACGGTAACTATCACTGTGTCCGTTATACTGTATGCTTTTATCTAAGCAGTATAGGCCTGGATTGCTAATTCTATATGGCACTGTGTTGATTACTGTCGCATTGTTATCTGCATCTATACAATCACTCACGTTAACTTGGGCATGCCCCACCAGTGGTGCAGCAAGTAACATTATTAAAATTACAGCTTTATTTAGCATTGTCTTCTCCATTATGACAATTTATATTGGGTGATTTTATTTCCTTAGCGAAATAAAATCAATGATTTTTTGATGTACTAGTTGTGTAATAACAGTATATTAAATATGTATTTACGTAACTTTCATACTTTTCAATCCTGCGGAAAAAACCCTACCAAAAAGTAGAAGCCTTGTTCAGCCCAACAGATCATGGCTGAAAAACTAGAGCAACTGAAGCAAAAATCCTTCAGTCAACTCAGTGAATGTTTTTGCACATTCATTTCCAGCCAACACCTTCGTCCAACAAAATCTGGAGCATTAAGTCGCCGGTGTTTTTTCAGCAAAGAAAAC
>JAKITT010000106.1 GCA_021647945.1 Candidatus Polarisedimenticolaceae bacterium | reverse complement strand
GATGATCACCCTGAACAGTGGGGGGCAGATGGCTATGTAGCGCATCCAGAGCAGGTTCTGGAATGGCTTGATGAAGGGTGAGCACTCCTTTTCAGGCCGGGCGACCACTCCTGGCTCAAGCCGCTATTACGCGATACGCATGGCCTCCCCTGCCCTACGCAACCCGCTTGCACTAATATTTGAATGGCAGTGGGAGCTTCAAGCTATCTATTATCGCTGCACCGACCCCGGCATTGCTTTGACCAAGCTTGATGTTCTGGATGGCTTGGAAACACTGAAAATTTGTGTGGCCTACAAACTAAATGGCGAAGAGATAACCACCCCACCCGCAGGTGCCGATCTGTTTGAGCAGTGTGAGCCGATCTATATCGAAATGCCTGGTTGGCAAGATCCAACGGTAGGGGCGCAGAGTATTGATCTGCTTCCACAAGCGGCACGCAACTACTTGGATAAGCTCGAAGAGCTGTGTGGCGTACCGATCCACATCATCTCAACTGGCCCAGATCGCAAAGAGACTATGGTGCTGACCGACCCATTCTCAGTTTAATTATCTAAAAAAGCCGCCAATAGGTGCCAGTGAACGTGTTTAATTAATTTACGCTCATTGGGGCCTATTAGCGGCTTTTTCATCGCCTGCAATATATCACTCGCCTCCGACCAAAATAGACCGCCGCCATGGAAAAAACCTACAACCCCACCGATCTTGAGCAACGCTGGTATGAGACCTGGGAGCAGAAGGGTTACTTCGCCCCGCAAGAGAGCGCCTCTACCCCTTACAGCATCATGATTCCGCCGCCCAATGTGACCGGCAGCCTGCATATGGGGCATGGTTTCAACAACACCATTATGGATACCTTGGTTCGCTACCATCGGATGAAGGGTGACAAAACATTGTGGCAGGCGGGTAGCGATCACGCCGGTATCGCGACTCAAATGGTGGTCGAACGTCAGCTGGAGGCGGAGGGGATATCTCGTCATGATCTAGGGCGTGAAGCCTTCATCGAAAAGATCTGGGGCTGGAAAGAGGAGTCGGGCAGCACCATCACCCGTCAACTGCGTCGCCTTGGCTCGTCACTCGATTGGGAGAATGAGCGTTTTACCATGGATGATGGGCTCTCCGATGCGGTAAAAGAGGTCTTCGTTCGCCTCTATGAAGAGGGGCTGATCTATCGCGGTAAACGCCTGGTCAACTGGGATCCAAAACTGCACACCGCCGTCTCTGACCTAGAGGTGCTCTCTGAAGAGGAGCGCGGTCACATGTGGCACATGCGCTACCCACTGAGCAATGGTCAGGGTCATCTAGTGGTGGCCACCACCCGCCCAGAGACGATGTTGGGTGACTGTGCTGTTGCCGTGAATCCAACCGATGAGCGTTATAAACATATGATCGGTGAGCTGCTGGAGTTGCCGCTGACCGGGCGAAAAATTCCGATCATCGCTGACGAAGAGCATGTTGATCCAGAGTTCGGTACCGGTTGTGTGAAGATTACCCCCGCTCACGATTTTAACGACTACGCTGTCTGGACGCGTCACCGCGATGAGACGGCGGTGAGTAAACAGTTGCATGGCGGTCTGATCAATATCTTCACCACCAATGCGGCCATTCGTGACAACGAAGAGGGTGAGGGCCAACTGTTACCCGCTAAATATATAGGCTTGGATCGATACGATGCGCGCAGACAGATTGTCGCTGATCTTGAGGCACTTGGCCTGATGGAGAAGATTGATGATCACAAACTGATGGTGCCTCGTGGTGACCGCTCAGGGGTGGTGATTGAACCGCTGCTGACCGACCAGTGGTACGTCAAGACAGGGCCGCTGGCTAAACCGGCGATAGAGGCGGTCGAGAGTGGGCGGGTGCGTTTTGTGCCGGATAACTGGAAGAACACCTACTACGAGTGGATGAACAACATTCAGGATTGGTGCATTAGTCGGCAGATCTGGTGGGGCCACCGCATCCCCGCATGGTATGACGATGAGGGCAATATCTATGTGGGTCGCTCTGAGCAAGAGGTGCGTGAGAAACATGATCTGCCTGCTGACTATGCTATCCGTCAGGATGAAGATGTGCTCGATACCTGGTTCAGCTCCGCGCTTTGGCCCTTCTCCACATTGGGTTGGCCAAATGACACCGAGCGGTTGAAGGATTTCTACCCGACCAATGTCTTGGTCACCGGCTTTGACATCATCTTCTTCTGGGTCGCCCGCATGATCATGATGGGTGAGAAGTTCATGGATGCGGTGCCGTTTCGTGAGGTCTATGTACATGGTCTGGTACGTGACTCCAATGGCGATAAGATGTCCAAATCAAAGGGCAATGTACTCGATCCGATTGACTTGATTGATGGTATCGATCTGGAGTCGCTGGTCAGCAAGCGTACCCGTGGCATGATGCAGCCCAAGTTGGCTAAGAAGATTGAGAAGCAGACCCGTAAAGAGTTCCCTGAGGGTATTCCAGCCTTCGGCACCGATGCGGTGCGATTTACCTTTGCTGCACTGGCCGCCACTGGCCGTGATATCAAGTTTGATATGGGACGTGTTGAAGGTTACCGCAACTTCTGTAACAAGATCTGGAATGCTGCTCGTTATGTGTTGATGAACACAGAGGGGGAGGATTGCGGCCAAAATGGGGGGGATGTTGAACTCTCACTGGCTGATCGCTGGATTATCTCAACACTACAGCAGGCTGAGAAAACGGTCTGTGATGCGATTGATAACTACCGCTTTGATCAAGCGGCCAAAGCGATCTATGAGTTCACCTGGAACGCCTACTGTGACTGGTATCTCGAGCTAGCTAAGGCGACGTTGAATGATGATAACGCCACACTTGAAGCAAAACGTGGTACTCGCCGCACCTTGGTTCGGGTGCTGGAGACCCAGCTGCGTCTAATGCACCCCATCATGCCTTTTATCAGTGAAGAGATCTGGCAGCGTGTTGCACCGTTGGCCGGCAAATCAGGCGACACCATCATGACCCAGGCCTATCCACAGATGGATGCGTCGAAGATTGATGCGGCGGCCGTCAAGGAGATGGAGTGGGTGATGCTATTTATCCTCGGTATGCGCCGTATCAAGGGTGAGATGAATATCCCCCCCGGCAAGCGACTCCCCGTACTGCTACAGAACAGCAGTGAGCAGGATCGCAACTGGCTACACGCCAACCGCAACTATCTTGATTTTATGGCGCGGCTGGAGTCCGTCACCATTCTTGAGGCGGGTGACAAATCGCCAGAATCCTCCACAGCGCTGGTGGGTGAGATGGAGCTGTTGATCCCTATGGCAGGTCTGATCGACAAAGAGGCAGAGCTGGCTCGTCTACAGAAGGAGCTGGAGAGACTACGCAAAGAGCTGGCCGCTTCTGAGAATAAATTGCAGAATTCCAGCTTTGTCGATAGAGCCCCCGCCGCTGTGGTTGAGAAGGTTCGGCAGAAAATGGAGGAGCAGCGTTCAGCGATTAGCCGCCTAGAGGAGCAGCATCACAAAATTAGCGCTTTGTGATCGCTGCCATAGAGGTACGTTGATAAACTTTTAGTTTTCTCTGTTTTGAGCGAAACTTAGAGATATGCTAAGAAGGTCGCAATATCAACGGCCTTCTTGGTAAAAGGCGTTGAAGCTGAGATTTAGCTGAAACGCACGCGTAGATATGCAGTCACTTAAAGGTGTTCGTAGATGCAGAGAGAGCAAAAATCGCGTTTGATTTTGGCCGTGCTAGCACCGTTCTTGCTGCTTGCTGCACAAGCGGTGAGTGCCGAGATATTCAAATACCGCGATGCCAATGGTCGGTTGCATTTTACCGACAGACAGCTGAGCGGTGACTATGCGCTGGTTTGGCGCTCTGCGGGTAGTAAGCTTGTTAAGCAGCGCTCTGCCATCGATCGGCTGAAACGCAATCGGAGCCGCTTTACGCCACTCATTAAGCGCGTCGCCGAACTGACCTCGTTGCACCCAGCGCTGCTGCATGCGGTGATTCGGGCGGAGTCAGCCTACAACCCTAAAGCGGTCTCTTCAGCGGGTGCCGTGGGATTGATGCAGTTGATGCCCGCGACTGCGGCGCAATATGGGGTGAAAGATCTGACCAATCCTGATGAGAATGTCAGGGCCGGTTCACTCTATCTAAAAAAACAGCTGGAGCACTTTAAAGATCTGTCGCTGGCATTGGCGGCCTACAATGCGGGTGGGAGTGCCGTGCGTCGTTACGGCAACACTATTCCGCCATTCCCTGAGACGCAGCGATATGTGCGGAAGGTGCTGAACTTCTATCGGCAGAATAGCAAAGACCAGATCTATTAGGGAGCTTCTGGATAAGTCAGTCTAAAACAATCATGACTTATTCAAAATTTCCTTAATCTGTACCGTCACCGCTATCGGCCTGCCAACCCCCGACCATCTGATCAATGTCCTGGCGAACCTCAGGTGAGATGTCGATGATGTGGAAGCCTGTCCAAAAACTCCCCTCTTGGCGTGCCGGACTTGACCAGAGCGCCGTTGCACCAAAGGAGATGGTGTTCACCGGGTCTGTGAGATGCATATCCATCTGAAATACCGCATCAATCGCAATCGGTGTTCTGCTGATTAGCAGGAGGCCTTCGGTCGTGATATTGACCACCTGGCCGAGTGATGCGCCAGTATGGTGATCAGATATCTCTAGAACGATATGGGCGACTTTTCTAACCTGTTTTCTTTTATTGTCCATCATATTTTCCTGGCCGTGACATGAAGTTTAACGGCCTTTTATTCATGATCTTTGGTGATTTGGTCAACTTTAGAGAGCGAACGTTTCAACATTTTTTTAATGGCATGCAGGGTACGCTCTACGAATGGGTCGCTGCTCTCTTCCAATAGTTTTGATCGCCCATCCAGCAGTTCCTGTGCGAGCTGTCTAAGGGGCTTGATGGCAGTTTGAATCCCCGCACGGTCGACAAACATGCAGGTTGCTGTCAGTGGGCTGAGCCATGAAAGCCGGACGCGCTTAATGGTGCCTGGTTTGCTGTCCATAATTTCAAACCATGTGCCAAATTTCACCTCTCTGACCTTGCTCATCATGGCAAGTTCCGCTTCGGGTATGTCACCTTCGGTACTCTCTGAGCTCGCTGTTACAGCAAGTGTTTTACTGCCCACTTTTTGGGTTGAAGGGGCGCTATCCTCATCTGCATGAGGCTCAACTGTAGAGGTGGTTGTGACTGACTCAGGGCTGTTTAATAGGTCAAAAATTGCCTGTCCCTGCTCAAGGTTATAACCACCCAGTGAGGCGAGGCCATCTTTGACTGATTGGCGCAATGAGGGCAGAAGTTTAGCCAGTTCAGAGACCTCACTGGGTGTCGTTTTAGGCTCAAAAACCCACACCAGATCGTCAGCTAGGCGAAGCGCATCCTTCCAGTCAAGGCTGAGTTCGCCCTCTGGATGACGAAGCAGCGTGAAGATAAGTTTATCGGTCCAGCTCTGTAGTAAAAACTCTTTGATGGGGCGAGGCAATTTAGCACCATATAGACGCGCTTTAATCTCTTGCTGTGCCCGCTGCTTGGCTATATTGAGTTTCTCCCGGCCCATGGCGGCCTCTTGAGCACGTTTTTCTAGCACCTCGGTCTTCTGCTTAAAGTGCTGTATTTTCCCTCTGAACTCTACGAATAACTCATCAAATAGCGAGAGATCCTCGTTAAACTCTTTGAGGATTCTATCGACCACAATCTGCATCTCAGGGTAGATGCCTCGCTTCAAATTACTCTCATCGACCCAGTGACTGCCCGCCTCAACAAGGCTGTCGAGCAGTCGACGTGAGACGTGCTGTGTATTTGTCAGCATGGAGCGATCGAGAATGGTCGCTTTTAGGTAGGGGGTGTGCAGGTAGCTGATAAGCGCCTTTGCTACATTGGGCAGGATGGGGTCATTCAGCATGTATTCAAACAGCATGCCGACGAGATCAATGGTATCTTCATCAAGCGTATCTATTTGGCCATGACCAACGCTTGTGTAGATGTTGCTCCGCTCCTCTACCAGTGTGTTCTTAATGCGCTGTAGAAATTGTTCATCAATCTCGATATTTGGAATGAATTGGAGATCTTCAGTCGCACTGGGTAAGCTGCTGTTTGATGTGCCCGTTTGTTGCGCCTGGATAGCGGATATCAACTCCTCTTGTTTGATGGGTTGTGTCGGTTTTACACCGCTTGGCCTATTGTTATCTGCCCTTTTTGTGGCTGTTTTAGCCCCTTCTTTTCCTGCGTTAAGGTTTTTTCGTTTGGCACCTAATAAATCTAGGATTGATGCAAATAACTCTTCGCCAAGCTCCTCTGATGGGATCCTCTTTTCAGGTTGGTGGCTGCGCTCAGCCTGTGCCACTTTGTCATCCCTGTACCTGCACTCTGTTTTGCTGATGGTGGGTCTTAAATGTGGCAGAACGCCTGAATCTTTCAGTGTGTTGTTGATATCTTCATAGAGTGAATCGAGCTGCTTCAGCACGCAGCGGTTGAATAGTGCCAGGATAATGAGCCGAATTTTAGAGTTAATGTTAAACAGCGATATGGCATCGTGAAAGGCGCTTACCAGATGGTGTGGACAGGAGGGGAGCTTGTCCTGTTTAAGCATATCGCCGCCATTGATCACCGCTAACCGTTGTCCCAATGCATAGAGTTGAGGGGCGTTGTTAAGCTCTGTACGGGTGGTCATATTTTCAATGGCAACGGTTTCATCCATCTGTACTACGGCGACCAATTCCAATTTCATCTTGCCCGAACTATCTTTCAAGATTGTTTCGCTGTTTGAGTCGGGACTCCAAAACTGGTCAAAATCATGACTGATACGCTCTCGGAAGCGTTTTTCAACCACCGGACGTTTGCTTTTTATCTCGTTAATCGCTTCAAAAAAACGATTTTGTAGCTCATTGCTTTCCGCCTTTTTGGCGAAGTCCAATAGTGCCGTATCAGCGTGAGTAAATAGTTCAGATAGCAGCGCGTTGGTATAGACAATGACCATGTCTCTACACTCACTCATGAGCGGCTGGAACTGGATCTGATACTTACTTCGGCGTGAGCCAGGTGTTGTGCCCATCAAATGATCCTTCGCTCTGATTGTGTTGTTTCGATCTGACAAATTAGTAGGAGTGATTTAACGCGAACTTTTAGATTAGCACGAAGATGTCCAGCTCAGGAACAGGCGTTGTGAATGAAAGCGAGATCGGTATCGATAAACGGACTATTCTTTTAAAGAAATGGTCTATTTCGCCGCTAGCCAGTTAATGATATTTATGGGCGAGTTGCTCGACTGACGTTTTAATCTGTTGGTGGTGTGGGCTGGCTGTAAAAGTAGGAGAGTTGAGTAGATGACACCCCAAGCGTTGGTTAAAGATGTAGAGCAATTGGTCTCGCTGCCAGATCTATTTCTTAGAATCAATGAGATGATCGGTTCTCAGCGATACTCTGCGAGCGATATCGCACATGTAATCTCACAAGATGCCAACCTCTCTGCTCGGTTGTTGAAAATGGTCAATAGCAGCTTTTATGGTTTACGAGGTCAGGTGGATACCATTTCACGGGCCGTCACTATCGTCGGTACCAGCGAACTGCGCAATCTGGCCATCTCTACCGCTACGCTGGAGGTGTTTGTAGGAATCCCAGTCGATCTAGTCGATATGAACAAGTTTTGGCGAAGCGCTGTGAGTACAGGTGTCATTGCCAAAGAGCTTGCTGCTGCGAGCCATGTGCTGCACCCTGAGCGCCTTTTTATCATGGGCATGCTGCATGATGTAGGTAAATTAGTTATCTACCAAGCATTGCCAGAATTGGCGAGAGATATACACCTTATCGTCGGTGATGATGAGTCGCTGCTGTTGGATGCCGAACAGGATGTTCTGGGGTTTACGCATCAGGAGGTTGGCTATGAGTTGTTTAAATTGTGGCAGCTACCAGAGAGTATCCAGACGGTAGTTCGCTACCATCATCACCCCTTTGATTGCTCAGATTATGCTCTTGAAAGTCTCCTCATTCATCTGGCGGACAACTTGGAACTGGTTGGAAAAGGAAGCTGCTCTTTGGATAAGGTACTGCTAAATGTTGATCATAAAGTTTGGTCGATGACAGGTTTAGATGAGATGAAAATAGAAGAGGTGATGGGGGTCGCTCCAGGTTTGATCACTGAAATTGAGGCGGCAATTTATGGTGGTTCTATTGACAATGTCTGTCCTTGAACAGGCGGATGGGGCGGAGGCTATTTCTCTCTAAGTGGGGCTGTTAGCCTTGCTGTCGAAAAGAGATGCACCTAAATCTACAGTTTGTTTGAACGCCGGCTTAAATAAGCAAAGCTAAATATTGGGTTTTTTTTCTGTTTAAAAACACTCCTAATGAAAACGGGAGAGTGGAGATTGTCCGTTGTCATATAGGACTCAAAATAGTGGCTTGTTGGTTTTTATCATGAAAATGAGGGGACAGTGACGAACGTCGTTAACCTTAGAGTGGGTCCCTATGCATCTGTGCTGCTCTTTTTGTGGACGATGATGATGTGGGGCATGGTTTTATGGAGCTTTAACCAAGAGTCCCAAGTTACCCTGAATTTGGCCTCTACACAGGCTCATATCCACTATGAAAAGGATATGACGCTGCTGACATGGGTCGCTAATCGGGGGCGAGTCTATGTCCCTATCAATGAAGATTTCCAACCCAACCCACTGCTTTCACATGTTGATGACCGCGACATCGCTACCCCCTCGGGCGTTAAGCTAACACTGGTTAATCCATTGCAAATGATTCGTCACGTTGAAAGAGGGGGGCGCTTCAACGAAAACTCAATTAGCCGGGTCATTAGCTTGACACCCAATCACACAGGATATTTGCCTGATGAGTGGGAGAAGAGGGCATTAACGACACTCTCACAAGGTATTGAAGAGGTGATGGAGGTTATTGATATTGATGGTGCATCAAGCCTTAGGATGATCCACCCCATAGTGATGCGTAAGGTCTGTCTCTCTTGTCATGAAGATTATAGAGGTAAAGAGGGAAAAATGGTCGGTGCCTCAAGCATTATCTTGCCGATGAGAATGTTGCATGAGCGGGAGGCCGCGACCCATCTTAATATACTCAGTGTCTTCGGTATGCTCTGGCTTCTTGGCTCGATTGCCATTGTGTTTGGTTACCTGGTTTTGAAACGCCAGATCAAAGAGCGTATGAATGCGGTAGCCGCCAAGATTAACAGTGAAGTGCGTGAGGGTGCGATCGTACGCTCAGCGCTTGATTGTGTCATGACGATTGATGCGGAAGGCCTAATTGTAGAATTTAACCCCGCAGCAGAAAAAACGTTTGGCTATAAACGGAAAAATATCATCGGCTGTGACATGGCTGAACTGGTCATTCCATCAGAAGATAGAGAGGCTCACCGGAACGGTATGGCTCGCTACCTCACGACGGGTGAACCGCGTCGGTTAGGGAAACGCACTGAGATTATGGCGATGCGTGCTGATGGTTCACATTTCCCAGCGGAACTGGCCATTACAGAGATTGATGTGGGGGGCGAACGTCTATTTACCGCCTACCTGCGTGACATAACAGAGGCCCACTATCTGGCGGAGCAGCTCTCATTTCAGGCAAGCCATGACTCATTGACGGGGCTGGTCAACCGGCGTGAATTTGAGAAACGTCTAGAGACAATCTTGAAAATGTCCTCAGACGATACCGAGCACTGTCTATTCTTCATGGATCTTGATCAGTTTAAATTTGTCAATGACTCCAGTGGACACCCCGCAGGTGATGAGCTGTTAAGACAGCTGGCCGGCTTGCTACACACTAAAGTGAGAGCCAGTGATGTTTTAGCGCGCCTAGGCGGTGATGAGTTTGGCATTCTTCTTGAGGGATGCCCGCTGGATAAGGCAAAGGCTCTGGCAGATGAGCTTCTGGAGAGCATCCGGTTATTTCGTTTTATCTGGCAGGACAAGACCTTCACCATCGGTGCGAGCATTGGTATTGTGCCGATAAAAGGTACGGGTACCAGCATGTTTGAAGCACTCAGAGCGGCAGATGCCGCCTGCTATCGGGCAAAAGATGATGGCAGAAACCGCAAGCATGTCTATACCCCAGATGATAAGGCACTGACCAAACAGCGTGGTGAACTGCGCTGGGTTACACGCATTCATCAAGCCTTTGAAGAGGGACGTTTTCATCTCTATAGGCAGGAGTTGAAGCCATTAAACGAAGCACTTACTGATGGTAAATCTCACTTTGAGATTTTGATCAGAATGGTCGGTGATAATGGTGAGCTCCTCTCAACAGTCGATATGATTACAGCCGCTGAACGATACAATTTAATGCCAAATATTGATCGTTGGGTGGTGCGTACCACACTAAAATGGCTGCACGATCAGGGTGATAGGCAAAATGAGATCAGCTTGGTTGCGATCAACCTATCGGGTCAGTCAATTACCGACTCTATCTTTCTGAGTTATGTAAAAGAGCAGTTCAGTAAATTCAAAGTGCCGTTTGATATGATCTGTTTTGAGATCACTGAAACCACCGCGATCAGCAATTTAGCCAAGGCGGGCTTCTTCATTGAGGCTCTGCGTAAAGAGGGGTGTCGCTTTGCGTTGGATGATTTTGGTAGCGGCATGTCCTCATTTGGATACTTGAAAAACTTGCCGGTCGATTTTTTGAAGATCGATGGCGAGTTTGTGCGGGACATCGTCAATGATGAGGTGGATCGCGCCATGGTTAAATCGATCAATGAAATTGGTCAGCTCATGGGGAAATACACCGTCGCGGAGTATGTCGAGAGTGAAGAGATACTCGCTCTGTTAAAAAGCATCGGCGTTGATTATGTCCAGGGCTATGCCATCGACAAGCCCCATCCGTTGAAGGATAGCTAAAACCTACGCTGACCGCCATGGAGAGTGAAACGAGGGCGGTTAGACCCCGGTAGCTGTGAGGCCGCACCGTATACCCGTCGTGCGCGAGCGCCAGAGGGGATACGAAGTAGGCATCCGAACACAGCGTTAAGTCAGGTTGGGAGCTGGCACGGAGCTGCAACAAGCAGAGCGAAGTTGTAGCGTAGAGCCAGTGACCAGGACGTCCAGGGCATAAAAGCTGTCGAAGATCGATTGCAAAAGGGTGACTGGGATGTCC
>JAKITT010000105.1 GCA_021647945.1 Candidatus Polarisedimenticolaceae bacterium | reverse complement strand
CGCCGCCAACCCGGAATTCTCCGAGGCCTTCGGGCGTGAACCTCGGCCCGTCTGTTCTGCAGAGGAGTGCATCAAATTCTATCGCATGGACTTCGGCATCCCCGTGCCGGGGCGAACGCGGGTCGAGCGCAGCCTGCAGATCCTACTGCGCCTGCGCATGCACGAGGGCAACCTTCAGCGCGCCGAGATCCTGATGCCCGACCGAGGCTTCTCTCGCTGGTACGAGTTGGCCCACGAGCAGGTCGTGGTCGACGGTGATCCCGAGGCGCGTCAGGTGGCCATCGAGTGGGCGCGTCAGCAGGTCATCCCCGTGATCCGCGCCGCCTCACCCCAAGCGCGCGGCGTGGACGTGGTGCCCGAGCCCATCGACCCGCCTCGCGTGCAGCTGACGCCCCCGGCGCAGGTGGAGGCTGCGGAGGGAGAGGCCGCCGAGGTCCCCGCGGATCCCGAGGCGGGCGCAACGTCCGACCCGGAGGCCGGCGCCGAGACCGAAGCGAGCGCCCCGCCGGATCCGGAGGCGGGCGCCGAGGCCGTCGTGCCCGAGGGCATGATGGTCTTGCCGGTGGCGCTGCAGGGCCTCTCCACGGAGTCGCTGCGCTTCGTGATCTTCGCAGCGTCGGACGACGACGAGGGGCCGGCCTACGATGGCTTGTTCATCGAGCAGCTGACGCCGACCCCCGCTGAAGAATAGGACTCTCCGCTCTCTTGGAGGTGTGCAGATGCGCAAGATGATGCTGGCGACGAGCGTGCTGCTCGCGGCCTGTGGTGGTGGTGGCGGAGGCGGTGGTAGACGCTAAGGGATCTCCGGTCGAGTCATGATTGTTTTAGGCTGAGACAGGTTTGATCTCAGCCTAATCTTAACCAGACTTAATCAGAGGCCTCCTCACTTTTCACCCCGCCATTTATGGTGATCACCACCATTCAAGCAGCGCATACGAAATAGGCTAAGGTAAGGGTGCAGGCACTGTTTCAACATGGCAGCCAATGACAAGGATTAAGAGTATGGAATACCCCCGTTTAAAGACGCTGTTGATCTTCCCTGCCATTCTTTTGGGTGTTGCGCTGGCCGTGGTGCTGGTTAAGAACAGCTCAAAAGCGGTGCGTATTGAAGTGGCTGAGAAGGTGACGGCGGTACGCATAATCAGCGTTCCTGAGGTGACGGTGGCCCCCTCACTAACTGCGACGGGTAATGTAAGACCCAGTCGGGTTTGGAATAGCATGGCGCAGGTGAGTGGCAAGGTGATCACGCTGCATCCACGCCTCAAACAGGGGGCCTTGATTAAGCAGGGTGAAGTGCTGCTACAGATCGATCCACGTGATTATGAGCTGGCCATTGCACAGGCTGAGACAGGGCTTGAGGCGATCAGAGTACAGCAGGCGCAGGTGGATGTGCAGGAGGCCAATGCCGAAGCGCTGTTGGTTATTGAGAGGGAGTCACTCGCGTTGGCAGAGGGTGAGCTACAGCGCAAACAGAAGATGCTCAAGCGTAAGACCATCTCTCAATCTGAGTTGGGCAAAGAGCATCGCAGCCTACTGAGCCAGCAAAAGAGCGTTCAATCACTGATTAATAGCATCAAACTCTATCCGGTTGATCGTAGACGGCTGGTCGCTGAGCTACGGCGGCAGCAGGCGCAGATGGCTGATGCCAAACTTAATTTGGAGCGTACCACCATCCTGATGCCCTTCAATGGCCGGATTGCTGAGGTCAAGGTTGAGTTGCAGCAGTTTGTCGGTCTGGGTTCGTTAATGATGGTGGCTGATGGCATCGCCAAGGCGGAGATTGCGGTGCAGGTTCCGATGGAGCGGTTGGGTGATTTGATCCTCTCTGATGAGATTATCGACCCCACAGCAACAGAGCATATGGAGCTGGGCAAGCTCCTTGGACTCTCAGCCCGTGTGCTGTTACAGCAGAATGAATATCTTATTGAGTGGCCTGCCCGGGTGGCTCGGTTGAGTGATGCACTCGATCCCCGCACCCGCACGGTGGGCGTTATTGTTGAGGTGGAGAGACCCTATGCCCAAGTGCAGCCGGGACGGCGTCCACCACTGGTTAAAGGGCTCTTTGTCGATGTGCTGTTGAGCAGAAAACCGCAAACAAACCGTATTGTGATCCCCCTGAGTGCCCTACATGGCCAACAGGTCTACGTGGTGAACCAGGAGCAGCGCCTGCAAAAGCGCACCATCACCATCAGTTCCAAGGGGAGTGACTACGCCATTATCAGTGCAGGTGTTGCGGCGGGTGAGCAGGTGATTATCTCTGATCTGGTCTCTGCTGTTGAAGGGATGCTGCTAAAGCCGGTTGAGGATGCGGCGGCACTGAAACAGCTTCTTAGTGCTATTCAGGGGTAGGTCATGATCCGCTATTTTGCTGGCCACCCCACTGCCGCCAACCTCTTACTGCTGCTGTTGGTGGTGCTGGGGCTCTCCGCACTACCGACACTGGAACGAGAGACCTTTCCTGAATTTGCCCCGCAAGAGGTGCAAATAACGATCCCCTATCCTGGGGCGACGCCGGAGGATGTGGAGCAGGCTGTTTGCAAGCGCATTGAGGATGCCATTGATGCAGTCAATGAGGTGGATGAGATCCGCTGTCAGGCGCTAGAAAACAGCGCCAATGCCGTGGTCACCATGACGGAACAGGGTGACTTTGGCCAGTTCATAGATGATGTCAAAAGTGCCGTTGAGGCGATTGATAGCTTTCCAGATCAGGTTGAGTTGCCGGTGATTGAACAGCTGGGGCGTACCGATCAAGTGGTCACCGTAGCCATCACCGGGCCAGCATCGGCAACGGTATTGAAGGCCTATGCCGATGGCATTAAAGATCGCCTACAGATGTTGCCTCTGATCTCTCAGGTGACGCTCTCAGGTTTCTCCGATCATCAGTTGCAGGTCAGGGTCTCGGCTGAGATGTTGCAGCGCCATGGCCTGAGCATCAGTGATCTGGCCAATGTTATCTCACGGCAGAATATTGATCTCCCCGCCGGCTCGGTGGAGACGCAGCAGCACAACTACCTGATCCGTTTTATGGATCAACGCACGACCCTACAGACGTTAAATGAGCTGGTGGTCATCGGCACCGGCACCGGCAGTGAGATCCGCCTGGGTGATATTGCTACCATCCAGGACAGCTTTGAATTGGATGAGGAGAAGATCCTCTTCAATGGCCAGCGGGCGGCACTGTTGCAGGTCAACAAGTCGAAAACAGAGGATACAATACGCGCCTTTGACGCGGTGAATAGCTTTATTGAGCGTGAACGGCAACTGGCCCCACCCAATATCCGCTTTACCCTGAGCAATGATAAATCTGCCGTGGTGCGTGACCGGCTACAGCTCCTGAGTAGCAATGGCCTACAGGGGTTGGTGCTGGTTTTCCTGGTGATGTGGCTCTTTTTCCAGCTGCGGTTCGCCTTCTGGGTTGCCATGGGTTTGCCTATCTCCTTCCTTGGTGGCCTCTTCATCATGTCGCTACTGGGGCAGTCGATCAACATGATCAGCATGGTGGCACTGTTGATCACCCTCGGTCTGTTGATGGATGATGCCATTGTTATCGCCGAGAACATTGCCACTCATCTGCGTAAAGGGAAATCGGCCTTTCATGCAGCGGTTGATGGGACCAAGCAGGTGATGCCTGGCGTGCTCTCATCTTTCCTCACCTCGGTGGCCGTCTTCACCCCGCTCGCCTTTCTCAGCGGTCATATGGGCAAGGTGCTGGAGGTGATTCCGGTGGTCTTGATTGCGGTGTTGGCGGTGAGTCTGCTGGAGGCTTTCCTGATTCTGCCGCACCATCTTGAGCACTCGATGAAGCACCATGAAGCGGATAAACAGTCCGTTTTTCGGCAACGCTTTGATGCCTTCATTGAACGGTTGCGACATGATGTGTTGGGCCGCGCCATTGATCTGGCGATCCAGTGGCGTTACCTCTTCCTCGGTTTGGTTTTTGCGCTCTTTATTGCATCGATTGGCATGCTGGCAGGTGGCCATCTGAAACGGGTCGCTTTTCCTGATATTGATGGCGACTCCTTTGAGGCGCGTCTGCTGTTGCCACAAGGCACCCCGCTGCAACGTACCGAGGATGTGGTAGCAGAGATAACTGCGGCACTACAGCGCGTGGATGAGCACTACACCCCGCTCCAGCCCAATCAGCAATCGCTGATTGAGGATGTCACCATTCGCTATAACCATAATCTGGATGCGGGTGAGAAGGGGACGCATGTGGCGACCATCAGTGTCGATATCCTTGGCAGTGACCACCGAGTTGGCCGGGTTGATGACTATCTACAGACATGGCGTGAAGAGGTCGGCAGCATCCCTGATGTGATCAGCCTCAACTTCAAAGAGCCTCAGGCTGGTCCCGCTGGAATCGCTATTGAGATCCGTATCAAGGGACGTGACCTACAACAGCTCAAGGCGGCCTCAGTGGAGTTGCAGGCTTGGTTGCAACAGTATCAAGGCGTGATCAATATGTCGGACGATCTGCGTCCCGGCAAACCGGAGATTCGCCTGCATCTGAAGGATGGCAGCCTCGCCTTTGGGCTGGATGCCGCCACCATTGCCAATCAGCTGCGGGCCGCTTTCTACGGTATCACGGCGGACGAGGTTGAGACCGAGAATGAATCCTATGAGATTAATGTGGCGCTCACTGATTTGAGTCACAACTCTTTGGATGATCTACAGAATTTCCGTATTGTCACGGCAAATGGTGATCAGGTGCCGTTGAGTACGGTGGTTGATATTGAGATGGGCCGGGGCTATGCCCGCATTCAGCGAATTCAAGGTATTAGAACCGTCACCATCACGGCGGATATGGATACCGAACGGGGCAATGCCAACCAGATCCTGGCGGCGACTCAGCTGGATTTCCTGCCCGAGCTGGAGCAGCGCTACCCTGGCGTTAGCTTTGTTCTGGAGGGGCAAGCGGCTGAGTCGAGCAAAACCAGCGGTTCGATGGTGCGAGGTTTCATGATCGGGCTGGTGGGCATTTTCATCTTGTTGAGTTTCCAGTTCCGTAGCTACATTGAACCACTGGCGGTGATGGTGACCATTCCGCTGGCGATGATCGGTGTCATCTGGGGTCACCTTTTGATGGGGTTGGATCTATCCATGCCCAGCATCATGGGTGCTGTCTCACTGGCCGGTATTGTGGTCAATGATTCGATTCTGTTGGTTGAGTTTCTAAAACTCCGTGCCCGTGAAGGTATCCCCATTCCTGAGGCGGCAAAGATTGCCAGCCGTGAGCGTTTTCGTGCCGTCTTGCTCACCTCACTCACCACCATCGCGGGTTTAACACCCCTGCTTTTGGAGACCAGCATACAGGCACAGATCCTGATTCCGCTGGCAACGAGTATTGTTTTCGGACTTTCGGCTGCAACGCTCCTGGTGCTTTTTGTTGTGCCTGTTATTTTTAGTATTTTTAGTGACTTTGGCTGGGTTAGCGTCGCCAAAGAGCAGCACATGGATGATGCCGATTAATGGGGTGATGTTCACTCGGTTTCATGCGATTTTTTTAAAGAGTTGCAGCTACTGGAAATCCCGCCGATAGCATAGGTGCGGACTGGGTAGTTGCAGGTGGTCTCTTAGGTAATTGTAGCTATAACGCCAAGTATCAGTCTGCACTATAATGCGCCACAGGGGGAGGCATGAGTGTAGAAAAATACCGACATTATCTTATCTTTTGGATCAGTATCCTGACATTAGGAGTGCTGAGCACCATCGGTTACTCATTTCTTATCGCACACCGCATGGTGGATCACTGTGCACCTCAATTAACTAACATCGTACAGATAAAGTTGGAAGTGACTGCGGCACACCTGTGGTTTGAAGGGGCGATCACCGACGACATAGATGTCGATATTAATGATGTGTGGCTGCAACTAGATCAAGCTGAGCAGCATGCACGCATAATGCTTGGCGAAGAGAGCCGGTTAGATCGACTATTGGTGGTGCTTGATGAGTCGGTTTTACATCGGCAGGTTGAGCGGGTGTTAATGGGCATTGATGCCTTTCGGCGTGGTGCTCAAGAGAGGTGGCTGTTGGAGGAGGGATCCGGTATCGGTTCCTACTCGGATCAGCGTCTTGACCTCATATTCAACGATATTATGTTTACGGCTGATAATATAGAGGGTCTTCTGGATCGTTCTATTAAAAGCCAGATGCAGCAGTTCCATCTTCTACAGACCTTATTGATTGTCATGGTGATGATTTTAGGCATCGTTGTTGCAATGTCCTCACTGAGATATGGCAGAGAACGTCAGAGTGACATACAGACATTGCGTGAGAGTGAAGAGAAGTTCCGCGCCATTTTTCAATCCTCTGTGGTTAGTATGATTGTGGTGGTTGATGGGGATGGGCTTATCACGGAGTGGAACCTTGGTGCAGAACGCGCCTTCGGTTACAACACCGATGAAGCGGTAGGCCAACCGCTGACACTATTAATGCCAGAACGCTATAGAGCGCAGCATAGCAAAGGGTTTTTACGGGCAGTGAGAGAGGGTGGCCTCTCGTATGGCGGTAGTGTCCATGAGTTGGCTGGCCTGCGAAAAAATGGCCAGGAGTTCCCGTTAGAGTTGACGCTTGGCACGTGGCAAAAAAGTGGCAAGCTCTATTTCAGCGCTATCATTCTTGATATCACTGCACGCAAACAGTCAGAGGAGGCGTTACGCGAAGAGCGTAGCTTTGCCGATAGTCTCTTGAAAACAGCCCAGTCAATTATCCTTGTGTTGGATAAAGATGGGCGCATTGTGCGTTTCAACCCCTATATGGAAGCGCTCTCTGGCTACTCCTTGGTTGAGATGCAGGGTAAAGATTGGTTCAGTAATTTCCTCCCTAAGCATGATCAAACTGAGGTTAAGGTGCTGTTTAACCAGATGATCGCCAGTGCCCAGATCATGGGGCATGTTAACTCCATCATCACGAAGGGTGGAGAGCTGCGTGAGATTGAGTGGCATAACACCGCTCAACGTGATGCGGATGGTGATCTTATTGGGGTACTGGCTATTGGGCATGACGTTACCTCACGCAATCATACTGAACGTCTCTTGCGCCGCACTCAGAAAATGGATGCACTTGGCCAGCTGACGGGCGGAATTGCCCATGATTTTAATAATATTCTAGGCATTATCCTTGGCAATGTTGATCTGCTTAAAAGCCAAATTGCAGATAATAAATCGGCCCTCAATCGATTGTGGGCGATTGAAAAAACGGCCCAACGTGCGGCTAAATTGACCAAGCAACTGTTAGGGTTTTCATGTGATCAGGCGGCACAGACCACAGCAACGAGTATCAACAGGTTGATTAGTGAGATGGATGACTTGATTCGTCGCTCCATCACGCCAGAGGTGGAGGTTGAACAACAACTTTCAGATGAGCTGTGGCACACCAATATCGACCCGGGTGATTTTCAGGATGCCTTGCTCAATCTAGTGATCAATGCCCGTGATGCCATGCCGGATGGTGGACGACTGACACTTGAAACCAACAACTGCAATTTGGTATTGGACAGCGCTACAGAGAACAGTGGCCAATATGTCGAGCTGATTGTAAGTGATAGTGGTATGGGTATCCCCGTTGAACTGCAAGAGCGTATTTTTGAACCCTTCTTTACAACCAAAGGGCAGGGTGAGGGTACGGGGTTGGGGCTCTCCATGATATTTGGCTTTGTTCAGCGTTCTGGCGGCCAGATTAAGGTCTATTCAGAGCTGGGTGTTGGTACCACTTTTCGTCTCTACTTGCCCCGGGCGATGGAAAAGGAGACGCCGTTGGTGACTGAGCCACTGTGTGAACAGACACCGGTGTTGTTAGAGGGGGCTGAAACTATCTTAGTCGTTGATGATGAAGAGGAGCTGTTGATGTTGGCTCAGGACTCATTGCAGAGATTGGGCTATCGGGTGGTGACTGCTGATGATGCCTCACAGGCATTGGCACAGCTGGCGGAGGATTCAACGATCAAATTGCTATTCAGTGATGTGGTGATGCCGGGCGGAATGAATGGCTATGATCTGGCTGAACAGGCGGTAGCAACTTATCAAGGGTTAAAAGTGCTACTCACCTCAGGCTACACGGAGAAGGCGGTGCTCAACAATGGTCAGGCACATTTTGCGGCTAATCTTCTCAGTAAACCCTACAGTCAGGCGGAGCTAGCGCAACGGGTACGGGCGGTGCTGAGCCCTAATACACCAGATATAGAAGTGCCCCCCAGTGAGCCAGTACCGCCAGTACTGCTAGTACACTATAACGCCCACCCACCCACTGAGTGGAGTGAGATGCTGAGTGTCGGTGTTGATGCGCTTGATAGTGGCCATCAAGCCCTGTTGCGCCTGTTAAAACAGAGCCAACAAGCGGCTGAAAATGGGGGTGAGGGTGAGGTCTCCACTATTCTTGTGCAACTATGGAACTATTCAAAACAGCACTTCCAGCGTGAAGAGGCGGTGATGTTAGCCTGTGCATATCCAGAATTAAATAACCATCAACAGGTGCATCAACTGCTGATTAAGCAAATTGAACGAATGGTGAGAAAACGTGATAAAGACGAGTTGAGTAGTAGTGAAGTGATGATGTTCCTTAATGACTGGTGGGGTGATCACATACTCGGCATGGATCGTGCCTTTGCACCTTATTGTAAAGGTAAGAAAAAACTTATTGAGCAGGCGTTGGTAGAATTGGGCATCACTTTAGAGCTAACACCGCTGGCTGATGTGAAGACCGGCACTTCGTTTGCTAGCAAGAGTGAGGAGCGTGTGCTTAACCACACATCAGATACCCTCCGTCTCATCATTGTGGATGATGAAATGGAGGTGGCGAGTTTAATTGCGGAGGTTGCTGAGAGTGTGGGTTATAAGGTGGATATCGCAAATAGCGTTAAGCAGTTTCAGCAGTGTGATGATGTACAGCTGTATGATGTCATTATAATCGACCTGATTATGCCGGACACCGATGGTATTGAGCTGATTAAAATACTCGCTGATCAAGGTAGCCGTGCTGCCATTATTGCCATCAGTGGTTACGATAAGGGGGTATTAAAAGCGGCGGGTGTGATTGCTGAGAAGAGTGGGCTGGATATGCGTGCTACCCTCAGCAAACCCCTTAACCTGCATGACTTGAGGGCACTTCTGCAGGAGATTATTCTAGATGAATAGCGGCACAATGCCGCAACTAAGGAGCCTCTGATTAAGTCATGATTGTTTTAGTCAGCCTAAGTTTTTAGCTGAGCTTCAGCGAATCTTATGCTTTAGTGCAACCAGACTTAATCAGAGGTTACCTCTATTTTTATATTTTTATTATGGTCTCGATCAGGTTCACTATCCAAATATTCAATCTCGATTTTATTCACTGTTGGATCAAAATATAAATGAGAAACGCTTTGCTCCATTTCAAGTGAATCGCCATAAATTGGCTCTAAATTACTCTGAGAACAACGATCAAAAGTAGGAAGATCATTATAAAGCTCAAGGATTTCAGTCTTGTCATGCCAACCTGAGACTCTGTAAACAAGATAGTAAGTGGTTTCACCAATCATCTTAGAGTCAATAATCTCGACTGAATCAACCGTTACCGGGCACTCGTCATTGTCGCCATTTGACTGCGTGCATGAGGCCATCAATACACAACAAACGCATAGAAACAGTGCTCTTGCCACATTGTTAGCTACTATAAAGTTCATTGTCATTTATTCCTGCCAAAGCTCTACCCACTCAGCCTTATACCAGAAAGCCTTTGCCACACTAATTTTTGTCATATATTCAGACAACCCATCAGGCAACCGAAGCTTTTTGCTTCCTAAAGGGATATTTGTATAGTAATCATGTTTTTCAAATGGCTCAAAGTCATAAAGACTTTCTACCCGCCAAGTGGTTTCCAACTTAGCATCAGGCCTGGCATAGGTTAGAGCCTGCAAGTAAAAATGCCCATCAGTTTTATGTAGCTTATGATTATTTTGTGCAGCCTCAAGAACACCATTCGACTTCATCTTTCCTTCGGTTTTATAATTCATTTGCAATAATTTACGTGAATATGATTTTGAACGCATGCGAGGATCATTGCAGGTAATGTGCGCAAAAGGTGTATTTAATTTCTTTAAATCCAATATAAATTGCTTCATTACAGCCATAGTAGCAATGACAATTTTTGAAGTTTTATAAACCTCAGAATCAATCTTGTACGGCCTTGCCTTTGACTCACCACCGCCATTCACATAATTGTTGGCGAGTTCAGCGGCCTCCTTATATCCCTTATATTGTCCTCCCCACCAAAACGCCTCATATATCTCCTTAAGAAACTCTTTGTCATCAGCATTAAACGACAGTTTCGCCTTAGCTTTGCAAGTTAGATAATCAATAGCATCTTGCAAAATTTCTAGATCACCTAAAGAACCCATCTTTGCCACTTTTACCATGTTAAAAAGCGGTGAGGTCGGCATTGCTACTCTTTTTGACAGGCAAAGCTGGGCTTTGGTTTTGAGCTTCCTGATCTTTGGCATTTTTTAATCCTTCTAGATATTTTGCGTATATAAAGCCAAACAATTCCATAATAAATAGGACATCCATCCAAACCAAGCTTTACAAAATATGGGTCTGAGAGCAATTATTTCTAATATTAGCAAAAATTGCTCTCAGATCCGATTTCATTCCATTCGGTACTGCCCCCTAACCAGACCTCTTTACAATTAGAGCACTAATGAGAAAGGTGATTAGGTACAAAGCCCAGTCATACTGGTTGTTATCTGTAGGAGCGGTGCCACGCCGCGATGAATTCCGCTGCCAAGCCCAATCGCGGCGAGGGCGCCGCTCCTACAGGCACACTGAGCTTTGTACCTAATCACCATGAGAAATGAACGGCAAGGGTTATCTGGCTGTAATTGAGTTTTTCTACAGGCTCGTTAGTTAGGCCCCCGATAATTCAGGGGCCATAAACAAAGAATTAGCTATCCAAGCGTTCCATTTCAAATGTCAAAGCTTGCTTGGAACAGGTTAAAACCCAGTATATGCCAACGTGAATCGATTTCTCATAGCCCGTTGAAGGAAGATCGCTGGATAGAAAGAATTCTTGCAAAAAAGTTAAAACGTCATGAACGTGGGATAAAGTAACAGCGGGGTGTCCTTCTTGAATGAGGGGGTTGAAGTTATTTTCCATGCTAGTTCCTTGCAGTAATTTCGACGTTACTATTCACCCATTGACACTTACCGTGTGTGGCTTTTTGGACACCTCAAAGATGGATTTCTCTGACTCACTTAGGGCCACCGCCGTTAGCGTTTGATTCAATA
>JAKITT010000011.1 GCA_021647945.1 Candidatus Polarisedimenticolaceae bacterium | reverse complement strand
ATTATCTAGCCAATTACTTAGGTTGGAGGCGGCTCATTGATCATGCAAAAACTTCCTTAACACCACAGGCTTTTTTATTTGCTGCGTTGGGTGTCAGTAGTGACCAACAATTAACGATGACATAGCCAAATTTATCTCCGAATTGACAACTCAAAGAGTTGTAGAAATATGCCGCTGTCGCACCCTACCAACTACATGGAAAAAAAACGTTGGATCACGCTCAGGAATTGTTTCAGTAGGGAAGGCATTAACAAGCGAATCTTTGATCTCATGATGCAAAACAGGACTTCCCAGTCACCCTTTTACAATCGATCTTCGACAGCCTATTTGCCCAGGACGTCTTGCTCACGGTTCTACGCTACAACTTCGTAAACTCGTTGCAGCTCCGCGCCAGCATCCAATATGACTCAACGTTATATTCGGATACCTGCTTCGTATCTTCTCTAACGCTAGTGCGCGACGGGTATCGGTGCGGCTTCACGGTTACTTGGGACTAACCGCCTTCGCTTTGCTCTCCACGGGGGTTAGCGTCAGCCACTGTGGCGAGTATCTCGATGTACTCGCCAAGATTATGCATCTCTTCTTCGCTCAGCTCCTCTGCCCACGGTGTCATCAGGACGGTCATCGGGCCGACCTTCTGGCCGCTGCGATAGATATCGAGCATTGCGACCGCTGATTGCGCGTCGTGTTTCTGCAAGCTGGGAGTGAATTTGTCGCCACCACGTCCACTGCGATGATGACAGAGGCGACAGCGATGGCGGTAGAGCTCCAGCCCTGCCGTGGCACGCGCACCGCGCACCGGATCGTTCTCCATCAACCGATCAACCGCAGCATAGGTCTCTGGGGTCGGTAGCGATGGATCCTCGTTGATCTTGCCATCGGTCAAAACATAGAGTCCAATGGCGACGAGAATAACAATACCAGTCACCAGAGCAAAACCGCGAAATAGTGCATGCGATGAACGCTCTGCCGCCACTATAGCCACCTTTTGTACATAAGTTTAAGTTGTTGAACCCGACACCCTACATGGGTGCCGGGGTGAGTGATTACCCTCAGATATCTACATCTACCGGTTTACGGCGTTTGCTACGCACGATCTGGTAGGCGCGACCGACGTATGTGAACGGGAAGCTCCAGACGTGAACCAGCCGGGTGAAGGGAAAGACAACGAAGATCGTCATACCAAAGACGAGGTGTATAGCGAACACCAACTCGACACTAGCAACCAGCTCAGGCTGCGGTGACAACAGCACGATGCTCTTCGCCCAAGCAGCGAGGGTCATCATGACCTCAGCATCACCTTCAGCAGCGTGACCGGCAGAGACCAAAGTGGTCATCAGACCGAACGCCAACGTTACCAGCAACAGACCCAGGATAAAGATGTCTGAGGTGCGGCTGACGGCGCGTACCCGCGGGTTGGTGAGACGGCGATTCATCAGCATAACACCACCAATCATGCAGGTTATGCCGAGAATACCACCACCAATCATGGCGATGTACTGCTTGCCAAGACTCGACAGCGCAATCGCCTCCCAAAAGGCATGAGGCATCAGCAGGCCAATAAAATGGCCGCAGAAGATGCCGATAATGCCGATATGGAAGAGATTGCTCGCCAGTACCATGTCCTTGCCGGACATCAACTGGCTTGAATCAGCCTTCCATGTGTACTGCTCACGGTCGTAACGAATCCAGCTTCCGACGAAGAAGACGGACAGTGCGATATAGGGATAAACCCCAAAGAAAAAGTCATTCACGATACTCTCCTCAAACCGCCTTCTGTGGCGGCCGTTAGATGGTTAAGAACGAAGGTATATAGATTGCTCATGATCATCAAGCCGCCTTCAGTAGATGTCCGCGCCCCTCGATCACTCGCAGCAGCGGTGCATAAGGGCTATCCGACGATTCAAGGTTGCCTGCAATAACAATAATCACCTTGAGAGCATCGGAGAGAAAGACCCGTGCTGCCATATCATCGAGTGTACTGACATACTCAAGGATCAGCGGCAGGTAGTCGGGCAACTCCCCTTTGCGTACCTCCAGACCCATCCCCTTGTAATGCTCGCCAAGATCGACCAGGGCCGGTCCTCGCTCTCGGTCGTCGCCGAACAGGTGATGGGTCAGGTGCAAGCTATGCGCGGGCATCATGTCGAAGGTCTTCACATACGCCTTCTCCAGCTCAGGCAGCTCAGTCTGCGCCAGGTGGTCAATAAACTCATTGATCACCTGGCGCTCCTTCCCACTGATCTCCGGCTCGCTAAGCGCCTCGCGGATCTCCGCAATGCCCTCTTTGAGCCCCGGATTCGGGTAGTCGAGCAGATGGGACAAAACTTTGTAAAGAATCATAGTTAAGTCTCTCCTTAAACCTTGGAGCGTGGCTTGGGCGGTGGAACAAAGGAGACCGGCACCGTGCTTGTGGTGCGTCGCTGCGGAAATAGCGATTTGTCACTTTCACCGACAGAACTGCTGTTGCCGAGGGTGAAGCCGATCTGACCCTGGTAGGCGTAGATATCTTCCTGCAGGTAGACCTCTTGTGTCGTTGGGATGACAAAACGATCATCATAGTGAGCCAGAGCGAGGTAGCGATACATATCCTCGGCTTGCTCGACAGTGAGACCAACCTGATCCAGTGACGTAGTATTAATTTCTCCATCTACATGCTTGGAACGCTGATAGCTACGCATTGCGAGCAAGCGGTTGATGGAGGAGAGGATCGGAGCGGTGTCGCCCGCGGTCAGCAGGTTGGCTAGGTATTGTGCTGGAAAGCGCAATGACCCGGCCTTCGGGATCACACCGTCAGCCTCGGTTTCCAAGTTACCCACATCAAGCTGGCTCTGTATTGGAGAGAGCGGTGGAACATACCAGTGCATCGGCAGGGTGCGGTACTCGGGGTGGATTGGGAACGCAATCTTCCAATCAATTGCCATCTTGTAGACAGGTGATTTCTGCGCCGCTTCGATCCACGTCTGGGGGATACCGTCAGCAACTGCCTGCTTGATAACTTCCGGATCATTGGGGTCGAGGAACAACGACAACTGAGACTCGTACAGATCTTTATCATCTACGCTGGCTACCTCTTCGATACGGTCTGCATCATAGAGGATCACGCCCTGGTAACGGATGCGGCCTACACATGACTCAGAGCAGAGAGTCGGCATACCTGACTCGATACGTGGGTAGCAACCGATACACTTCTCGCCCTTGCCAGACTCCCAATTGTAGTAGATCTTCTTGTAGGGACATGCGGTCATACACATACGCCAGCTGCGGCACTTGTCCTGATCTATCAGTACAATACCGTCCTCTTCGCGTTTGTAGATCGAGCCGGAGGGGCACGATGCGACACAGGCCGGGTTGAGGCAATGGTTACAGAGTCTCGGCAGATAGAGATGGAAGGTGTTCTCGAACTCACCGTATATCTTCTTCTGAATGTCGCCGAAGTTCTTGTCCTCACTACGCTTGGAAAATTCCCCTGCGAGGTCATCTTCCCAGTTGGGACCCCAATGGATCTTCTCCATGGTCTCGCCGGTGATCATTGACTTGGGGCGTGCAGTGGGCGTCGCCTCGGAGAGGGGAGCATTCTGCAGACGCTGATAGTCCATTTCGAACGGCTCGTAGTAGTCGTCCAACTCTAGCATGTCGGGGTTGGCGAAGATGGTGAGCAGCTTATTCCAGCGACCACCCTGCCTAAGCTCTAGCTTGCCATCCTTCTTTATCCAACCACCTTTCCATTTATCCTGATCCTCCCACATCTTGGGATAACCGATACCTGGTTTACTCTCTACGTTGTTAAACCAGGCGTACTCGACACCCTTACGGTTTGTCCAAACGTTTTTACAGGTTACTGAACATGTGTGACAACCAATACATTTGTCGAGGTTCAGCACCATGGCCATTTGCGCACGGATTTTCATCTATTTCTCCTAAGAATTTGCCGTGGATGCCGGGCCGAAGCCCAGCATCCTTTGGTAGCATTCACACTCAGTTGTTGATACCTGGAGGATTCAACTGCTTCTCACGCTCTGGTGTCAGAGGACGCTCGAGCCAATCAATATCCTTGTCTTCAATCTTGTGGATTATGACAAACTCGTCACGGTTCGAACCTACTGGGCCATAATAGTTAAAGCCGTAGGAGAACTGAGCATAGCCACCGATCATGTGAGTCGGCTTGACCACCACTCGGGTTACCGAGTTGAGGATGCCGCCGCGCTTGCCGGTGCTGTTGGAGCCAGGCACGTTCACGTTCTTCTCTTGAGCGTGATACATCATCGCCATACCCTCGGGAATGCGTTGACTCACGATGCAGCGAGCCATGGTGGCACCGTTCTCGTTGATCGCCTCGATCCAGTCGTTGTCCTCCAGACCCGCTGTCTTAGCATCGGTCTCAGATACCCAGATGTATGGGCCACCACGGAACAGAGTGAGCATGCGCGCAGTAT
This sequence comes from Candidatus Polarisedimenticolaceae bacterium, assembly GCA_021647945.1. Lineage (GTDB taxonomy): Bacteria > Pseudomonadota > Gammaproteobacteria > Chromatiales > Chromatiaceae > JAKITT01. Next base: position 51,490 of record JAKITT010000011.1, on the reverse strand, counting down.
CCTGGTAAGTGGAGTGAATACCCCACTTAGAGTGCGGCGTGATCCAGTTGAGCTTGACATGCTTCTTGTTCTTTATAGCCTGCACTACGTTGGTATTCATCATGTCAAGACCCGGGCGATAGACACAGAAGCCTTCACCGAAGTCGAGCATCCACTCGTGATCCATGTAGAAGTGGGCACGACCGGTCAGGGTACGGAACGGGATGTGCTCATGGATATTGGTGTAACCAGCGTTGTAGCTCACATGGTGAGACTCAATGCCGGACCAGGTGGGCGCGGTGATGATCTTACGCGGCTGAACCTGGATATCCTTGAAGGTAATGACCTCGTCACGACGTGCATCACACAGGTGATTGTGGTCGATGCCAGTCTTCTTGCCCTGTGCCTTCCACGCTTTATGCGCTACCTCACCATTAGTCTCTGGGGCGAGACGCATGACGGCGTCACAGGCGTGAACCACATCCTCAAGTGAAGGCATCCCTTTGCTGACACCCTCAAGCTTGATGGTGCCATTGTGGAGCTTGAGTGCCTCGTACTCATCCTTGGTATCCCACTCAATACCCTTAATGGTGTTGCCAAGCTTTTCAAGCATCGGACCAAGAGCGATGAACTTCTTGTAGGTGTCTGCATAGGTGCGTTCAACCACCTTGAGCAGCGGCAGGGTCTTGCCTTGAATAGGCTCACAGTCACCTTTCTTCCAGTCATGAACATGGCCAAAAGGCTGCGCCATCGCCTGTGCACTATCGTGCTGCATAGGCAACGCAACAACATCCTTAGTCACGCCTGGTAGATGCGTCTCAGATAGTTTTGAGAAGGTCTCTGCCAGTTCCTTAAAGATATTCCAGTCCGACTTCGCCTCCCATGCCGGATCAACCGCCTCAGAGAGAGGGTGGATGAAGGGGTGCATGTCGGTTGTGTTAAGGTCGTTTTTCTCGTACCAGGTAGCAGTCGGCAGAATAATATCCGAGTGGGCACCGGTAGAGTTCATGCGGAAGTTGATGTCGACCATCAGATCGAGCTTGCCAGTAGGCGCTTTCTCATGCCACTTAACCTCTTTACAGGCAGCACCTTCAACACCCTCTGTCATTACGCCATTCTGCGCACCCAGAAGATGTTTCAGGAAGTACTCATGGCCCTTGGCCGAACAACCAATCAGGTTGGAACGCCAGACAAAGAGGTTACGCGGATGGTTCTCTGGTGCATCGATATCTTCATATGCAAAAGCGAGATCACCACTCTTGAGCCTTTCGATCATGTGTTTGGCGACGCCAGCCTCATCGGTAGCACCTGCCGCTTCAGCATCTTTGACGACGTTGATCGGGTTTTGGTTAAAGTGCGGTGCGGAAGGCATCCAGCCGAGGCGCTGAGCGACGACATTGTAGTCAGCCATCGTGTAGCCCTTATACTTGCCCTTGGCGGTAGTGGCCAACAGTGAGTCGCCAGTTACGCGCTCATAGCGCCACTGATCGGTATGGAAGTACCAATAGGTGGTAGAGGCCATGTGACGTGGTGGACGCATCCAATCCAACGCAAAAGCGATGGGGGCCCAGCCTGCCTGCGGACGTAGTTTTTCCTGACCCACATAGTGAGCCCAACCACCACCCGACTGGCCGACACAACCACACATATGCAGCAGGTTCATAATGCCGCGGTAGTTCATGTCGTTGTGGTACCAATGGTTGATCGCCGCACCAAGGATGATCATTGATTTACCCTTGGTCTTGGAGGCGTTATCGGCAAACTCACGACCGGTAAGGATAAGATCAGCCTGCTTCACGCCGGTCACTTTCTCAGCCCAAGCTGGTGTATAAGCCACGCTAGCATCGTCATAACCGGTAGCGGTTTTATCGCCAAGGCCACGATCGATACCGTACTGAGCAACCATCAGGTCGTAGACACTGGTCACCAGGACCTCACCATCAACGGTCTTCACTTTACGAACCGGGATGTTGCGAAACAGCAGATCATCTTCACCTGGGGTGAAGTGAGGGAAACCGACCGAAACTACGTCATCCGACCTGCCGACGCAGGTCAGTTCAGCCAGGATTTCATCTTTTGCAGCTTTACCGTTGCGTGGTAGCAGGTTCCAACGTCCATCTTCTCCCCAACGGAAACCGATTGAGCCATTAGGCGCGACAAATTTCTTGGTCTTTTCGTCGAAGACAATAGTCTTCCACTCAGGATTATTTTTCTCACCAAGCGATTTATCAAAATCAGAGGCACGTAAGCAACGATCGCTAACGTAGTGATCGCCATGCTTGCGCAGGGTGACCTGGATAGGCATGTCGGTGTATTTGCGGACATACTCGCTGAAATAGGGATCTTCCTTCTCAACATGAAACTCTTTGAGAGCCACATGACCCATCGCCATAAATGCAGCAGCATCAGTACCCTGCTTAACTGGCATCCAGAGATCAGCAAACTTCACATACTCTGCATAATCAGGGGCCATGGAAACAACCTTGGTCCCTTTGTAGCGAGTTTCGATAGCGAAGTGAGCATCAGGGGTACGCGTCATCGGCAGGTTAGCACCACAGACGATCAGGTAGGTGGAGTTGTACCAGTCGGCCGACTCAGGTACGTCGGTCTGCTCGCCCCAAACCTGCGGTGAAGCAACAGGAAGGTCGCAGTACCAATCGTAGAACGAACCACAGGCAGCACCGATCAGGGAGAGGTAGCGAGAGCCTGCAGCATAAGAGAGCATTGACATCGCTGGAATGGGCGAGAAGCCGAAGATACGGTCAGGACCATGGGTCTTGATGGTGTAGATATTGGCCGCTGCGATCATCTCCTTCACTTCGTCCCAGTTGCCACGTACGAAGCCGCCGAGGCCGCGTACACCGGTGTACGAGGCACGCTTTTCAGGATTGGTTTGAATCGCTCCCCACGCTTCAATAGGGTCTTTGTTGGCACGTTCTCCGCGATAAAGCTCCAGCAGGCGGCCGCGGACCATCGGGTATTTGATACGGTGTGGACTGTATAGGTACCAGGAAAAGCTGGCGCCACGCTGACAGCCGCGCGGTTCATGATTAGGCAAATCCGGACGGGTCTCTGGATAGTCGGTCTGTTGCATCTCAAATGCAACCATGCCGTTTTTAACGTGAATCTTCCAGCTACAACCACCGGTGCAGTTAACACCGTGGGTGGAGCGGACGATTTTGTCAAAACGCCAGCGGTTCCGATAACTATCTTCCCACTTACGATCCTCATTGGTCACGATGCCGTGCCCATTAGAGAAAGTCTCGCGTGTGTGTGAGAAGTACTTTAGTCGGTCGAGTAAATGGCTCATGGTAAATTTATCTCCGGACTAACAACTCAAGTGTTGTAGAAAGCGATGCCCACCCCACTCTCGCAGGGAAGGCATCACAGGGTTTACTAAGGTTTAAGGATTGTCATATTCACGCTTAGGACCGAGGTAGAACCACCAGTTCAAAAGCAGACAGACAAAGTAGAACACTGCAAATCCATAGAGTGCATTTTCAGGTGTGGTAGCTTTAATCTGCTCACCGAACACTTTAGGAATAATGAAGGCACCGTAAGCAGCAACCGCTGATGTCCAACCTAGAACAGGGCCAGCCTGCTCTTTGTCAAATACCATTGCGATGGTGCGGAAGGTAGAACCGTTGCCAATACCGGTCGCTGCGAACAGAACCAGGAAGAGCAAGAAGAAAGGCCAGAAGAACTCTTCTGGAGTCGCTGAGGCGTAAGCGGCTTTCATGAAGTAAGCGACACCCAGCGCACTAGCGATCATGGCGATAGCAACATACTGTGTCACTTTAGCACCACCGACCTTATCAGCAATCCAACCACCCACTGGGCGAATGAAGGCACCGATGAAAGGCCCCATCCAGGCATACATCAAGGCTGATGGACCGTTAGGATTCTTCTGTGAGTGATCCCATACGCCAGCAGCGTCTTGTAGATGTTGGAAACCAAAGACAACTTTGATAGATAGTGGAAAGCCAGCGGCATAACCGATAAAACTACCGAAAGTCATGATGTAGATGACACTCATGATCCAAGTGTGTTTATGCTCAAAGATTTTGAACTGACGCTGCAGGTTAGGCTTGATCTCACCTGGAATCATCTTCAGCATCATGACAACGAAGAAGAGCACAAAGGCGATAACAGGCCACTTAGCCCAACTCGGCGCACCCATTCCTACCGGTGCTGGCAGAATGATGAAGAGACCAGCAGCAGCACCAACAAAACCGAGTGCCAACATGCCACTGATCTTGGCGAAGGCACCTACAGGCGAACCGATATGTGGTGAGATATGCTCAGTACGCAGGTTGTTCATACCAAACCAACCAGCAAAGGCCAACGGAACCAGAAACAGCAACCAGACGAAACCGGCATTGTGCAGATAGGTATCACTACCGGCTGGGATCTTACCAATCAGCGTACCTGAGGTCGCCTGAAGGGTCATAGGATCGCCCATAATGCCAATAGTCATGGCCAGTGGCACCAAGATCTGCATGGTGGTTACACCCGCATTACCCAGGCCAGCATTCAGACCAAGTGCCAGACCCTGCTGACGTTTTGGAAAGAAGAAGCTGATGTTGGACATTGAAGAAGCAAAGTTACCGCCACCAAAACCTGAAAGGAAAGCCAGAATCTGGAACTGCCAGAGTGGGGTGTCAGGATTGCCCAAGGCAATACCCGCACCGACGGCAGGCAGCATCAGCAGTGCAGTGGTAAAGAAGATGGTGTTACGTCCACCGGCGATTCGAATAAAGAAACTACTCGGTATACGCAGGGTTGCACCGGTAAAACCGGCGATGGCCATCAATGTAAAGAGTTCAGATTTCGCAAATGGAAACCCAAGGTTGAGCATCTGTACGGTGATAATTCCCCAGTAGAGCCAAACTGCAAAGCCGCAGAGTAGACTCGGGATGGAGATCCAAAGATTTCGGTTAGCGATTTTCTTACCTTCGCTCTCCCAAAACGCTTGATCCTCCGGGTCCCATTTAGTGATATCAGACATTATATTTTTCCTCGATATTATGCGATTACAACTTCAAACTTAATTTTTTGGAATGTTATTTTAAAGGCAGTTTGCAGTGCCTTTGAACTATGACTCTGCACTAAATTCACCCTCTCAACTTCCTACTCTTTACCGTTCTCAAATCGGTGCAGAACTTTTTCTTTCTGCCACTAAAGTTAGCGGTAAGCTAAAAGACCATGAACAGAGAAAGAATTCAACATCGGACAAACCACCTTTAATAGACTAAATACCCCCTTTGTGGTACAGGCATCACCAACCATAAGTCACTGATATATATAGATAGCACCTCCAATATTATTATTTAATATCGGATACCAAGATGGCTTCGGAGTTTTTGTTGGTATCCCTATAAACCGACACTTATTCATCAATTTATCCAATAAAAATGGCGCAAATTTACGACTATTCAATTATTCTATTTATAACCAAAAAGGTTGGTTTTTACATACTATTGGCTAGGAAAACACCTATATATAAGTCTGAATTGAATTTAGGCTAATAAAAGTTATTTCAAAGTACACTGGAATAGTGGCTCGATTGTGGTGATCATAGGAACAGATTGAGGCAACTCCAGTCATAACGCATGAACCCTTATTAGGCATCCGTATAGGATCTATTTCAGTATGAAAGTTTCAGACTACCTAAAGAAGACTTTTCCCAGAAATATTAACCGCCAAGAGCAGAATATTCGCTTGGCCATCGGGGCTATTTTCATCGCCCTCTCATTCTCTGGTTATGTCGATAGCAGCCAGGAGTTTTGGCTGGTCTTGCTCGGCTGGCTTGGTTTAATGTCTGGCGTTATTGGCCACTGCCCAATTTATGGGCTGCTTGGCAAAAGCACCTATGTATCCAAAAAATAGGGGCATTTTGAGAGGGGGAATTCTCTCAGGAGAGATCAAGCATCAGAATATAGCGATGCAAACTGACAGGATTAATCGTATAAAAGCGGGACACCCACAGATGCCCTGCCTTCTGAGTAACCGCTAGGGAAACTCTGAATAAGTCATGATTGTTTTAGACTGACTAAAACCGCCCCGATTTGCTCCGAAGTGAGCGGCAATAATTGTTCTATTGCAGCTCACTTCGGAGCAAATCGGAACAGTTTTATTTCAGCCTAAATTTTAGCTGAGCTAGCGAATCTTATGCTTTAGTGCAACCAGACTTAATCAGAGGTTCCCTACTCCAATTGATAATGACGCACATACTCGCCCACCAGATTCAACAAGGGTTCTGAATAATCTGAAAGTAGATAGAGACTTACAAGCAAACCGATGAATCCTGCCCCGGACACAAACGGTATCAATCTTTCAATTTTCATATAACACGCTGCATTTTGTAGATTGCACAATTGTATTTGGTGAACAGACAGGCTGCCTACCCATACGCTAATTTCAGCTCAATACCATCACGGGGCAACTTGCCTCTAACACCAACGTTCTCAAGCCCAACTTTTGCTGGCCTTTACCCATAAAACGCCCCAGGCGGGTCGCTCTGCTTCCTATACCCAATACAATGAGATCAGCCCCGTTCTCTTCTGCACAGAGTACAATCTCGTTTTCTGCACCCCCCTCTCTAACGTCACGTATGAAGGTGACACCTCTCTCTTTGGCCATTGCCTCAAGATCATCAAGGATAGTATTTGCCTTTGTTTTGAGGTCAGCGACAATATTTTCCCAAATATTATCTGATGGAACAATCGTTTCGAATGAAAATGAGATCACTTTCAAGCCAATAACGTCAGCCCCCTGTTCGACAGCTAATGCTAACGCCTGCTCCGCAGCTCTCCGGCAGGGTTGAGACCCATCGTAGGCAATCAGAATCTTCTTAAATGTAGCCATAATCTTTGCTCTCTTATTTTGAGATAGTGGAATGATTGGTGAGTGGCTCTAATCATCAGCGCCACCCACCATTTACCCCCTACAATTATTTCTTCAAACCCGCCTGATTCAGACAGTCATCAAGCTGCTGCTGCAGTGCCGCACAGGTATTTGCTACAGGAGCAGGTGCGGTGATCACTGCGACAGGTTTTGTATGCACCTTCTTTATTTTAAATTGTACCGTCTCACCGGAAAAGGTCATGGAGAGAGAGTAAATTGTCACACCCACTGCGATGGCTGCTTCAAAAAAGAGAAAGTAGATGCCGTATTTGTACCAAGGCTCGTAGACATATGATTCATCTGGTGCTGCGTGTCCGCTCATAATATTTACCCCTATCTATTCTTCAACAACTGTTTACGTTGATTGCAATAATTCCGTGGATTAAGCGTCAGCTTTACCCAGCCACTTCTCTTTACTACCAAAGCCGTGATCTTCTGGGTGGATATCCCAGTGCATCGCCCAGACGTAGTAGATAATGAAAGGGATAAAAGCACAGACGGCCACAAGCGCGTAACCCATGTGGATGCCACCTTCAGGGAACCAGCCTGCTGCCTGTCCATAGATCAGTGGATAGACGATACCGCCCGCACAGGAGACACCACCAATAAAACCTGTAGCTGTACCTGGGCGCTCTCTGAACATCAGTGGAACAATGGCAAAGGTGCCGCCGGTGCCAAAACTCACCGTAACTCCGAACATCGCCAGGAAGAGCACTGACCATAGAACGCTGCCAGAGAGACCGGCAACGGTCAGCAAAATCATGGTGATAGTGATGGAGACCAACGCAAACATCAGGAAGTGAATACGCGGTGCATAGTAGAGCTTCTTAGAGAGCAGCGGGAAGGGTGTCCAGCGATTGCGCTGCCATATATCTGAGATCCAACCAGAGAATGGGCGGAACAACGAGGCATTGAATGATTGAACCGCTGCAAATGAACCGGCTGCAATCTGTACCTCTTGCAAAGACTCAAAACCAAGCGATTGGATCGCATCAGCAAAACCCATTTTATAGTAGCCGGGTAACCAAGCATTCATGCCAATCTCAAGTCCGAAACACATGGCATAGGCCAACATCAGTGCAATGGCAGCATGTCGCGTCCAGATGAACGCGGTATCGCGCATGGTGGCCGTCTTCTTGGCCATCGCCGCTTGCTCTTCACTCTTAGCCGAGACGCCTCGAAAGAAGATCCAGGCGGCAATAACAAACGCCACAAGACCCAGGTGGATAAAGGCAGAGTGGTAATCAAGCCCATAGATCCTTGGTAGCAGCAGCGCACCCACTCCAGCACCTACATTACCCGTACCCGCGTAGAGTCCTTCAGCCGCCCCCATCTCTTCCGATTCAAACCACTGAGCAACATGCTGAATACCTACGACAAATGAGATACCTGCTGTTGCCACGATGACCCGCGTCCAGAAAAGGAATTGGTACTCACTCATACCAAGGGCTGGCCCCATCGTCTTGGCGTAGGCGGAGAGGATACTAAACCCACCACACACCACCAGGATAAGTACAAAGGCCTTGGGAGCACCAAACTTATCCGCTGCCCACCCCGCTAACGGTCGGGCTATTGGCGCTGTCCAGATGGCGGAGCTAGCAAGTAGCGCCACACCTTTAATGCCAAGATCAAACTCGGATGCGATCGTGGGTACAAAGGCCGCACTGGCAAACCACATGAGAAAGCACCAGAAAAACCCCACTGCCGCCATAACCAACTGTTCAACTTTATGCGTTTTTATATTGCTCATATTTTTGTCCTGCCCTGCTATTTAGTTGCAAGAGTGTTATTACTAGACATGGAACTGCACGGACGAGACTACGCCCCTTGTGCATATATGAAAATATGAAGCAACTGAGAAATGCGCCAGAAACAACATCGACCATACCCATTTATAGGTAGATAGGTAGGTTCTTTAGGTGACTGATTTAGTTAGAACATGCACATACGAGGTATGAAGTATAAGGGTTTTCCCTTCCACCTATAGGTATTTAGGAGTATCTCCATTAACCCAAACAGAAGTAACAGAGTAAATATCTATAAAGCCTTGGGTGCATTCCAAGCTTTATGATGCAAAATGAGCTGTGCTACTAAGGGAGTACGACTAATGAGGGGCGGCAACCAACAAGAAATAATCTATTATTCTACAACTTAAAACAGGTAGGATGGACAGCCACTTCGTCCATCCTACCCATTAACTTGAGTCACTTATTTATTCAAGTGTGTCTAGCACTGGCTTAGCTTTTGCCTTCTGCTCAGCAGTTCTGTCATCTAGATCTATACGACGCTCATCACTGTACTGCATCCACATCAACGAGACCAAAGTAACACCAAATAACAGCATGAAAGCGGTAGAGGCAACACCTGTGGCATCCATCAGGATACCGAACAGGATAGGCAGGGTAAAACCACCCAAGCCACCCGCCAGACCTACGATACCAGAGACGGCACCCATATTGTCTTTATACTCATCTGAAAGATATTTGAAGACTGAGGCCTTACCAAACCCCCAAGCAATACCAACCACAAAGAGCAAAAAGGTGAAAACCCACTCATTGACACCAACATGCATTGATATATCTTCGGCGTTAGTATGAAGCAGCAGTTCAGATGAGGGCAGAGACATCACAAAAAGAGAGCCTAAACTGACCCACATCACCCAGAAGGTAACTTGGTGAGCACCCCATTTATCAGACATCCAACCACCCAGCGCGCGAATAATACCAGACGGCAGAACAAAGATGGCCGCCAAGAGTGCAGCTGTCTGAATATCATGACCGTAGACACTCATGTAGTATTTTGTCATCCAGAGTGAGAGGGCAACAAACCCACCAAATACGAGTGAATAATATTGGCAATATTTCCACAGCTTAGGGTCATTTAGCACCTTCAACTGATCACTGACACTGACACTCTCTGCAACCAAATGATCAGGATCAGAGTAGGTAAAAAACCAGAAGAGGATACAGATAATGGTCATGCCAATCGCATAGATGACAGGCACCATCTCCCAACCTAATGTGACCACAATGGTGGGAGCGACAAATTTGGTCAGTGCTGCACCGGCGTTACCGGCACCGAAGATACCCATTGCAAAACCGGAGGTCTCTTTTGTAAACCAACGTGCGGTGTAGGCGATACCGACTGAAAATGAAGCACCTGCGACACCCACAAACAGGCCAAGAATAATAAACTGCCAATATTCAGTCGCCTTAGATATCAGAAACAGCGGAATAATGATGGAGGTCATCAACCAGAAGAAGACGGGGCGACCACCAAATTTATCGGTCATCATACCGAGTGGTAGACGAAGTATGGAGCCCGTCAGAATAGGCGTAGCGGCCAGGATACCAAACTGTGTATCAGATAGGTTCAGGCCGGTCTTGATCGGAATACCGATAATGGAAAACATCACCCACACAGCAAAACATGCGGTGAAACCTACGGTGTTCATTGTCAACACCGAAAGCTGTTTAGCTCGATAGCTTGGCATTTCACTTCTCCCTCAACTTTTACTTTTGGATTCGATCCATCGGCCTCTGCAATGACCTGATAGAATATTTTTCTAAAGCTTAACCAGCTCACGCAGTGGAAAGCAACCAGGCAAAGCAGGGGAATACCCCTACTCAACCTATAGAGTTACCCCCTTATAAGTATTCACCACATAACGACTACCTTAATGTTTTTATTAACTATTTTCATAAATAATACTCAAGTTGACACCTAATATCACCCTCGCGAATAATATGGTGGTATCTCTATAAAATTCGGTTATTCATGCACTATGACAAAACTCTCGAAAAATTCATTGTTGCTACACCTTGGTATTGCAATGGCTACCATCACTACACTGGCATTTGTCAGCATGGTCAGCTCTGTAGTGATTGCCGAGTTGACACAGGGTGTCGCCACCGCCATCAACCAAGCCGGCTCACTACGCATGCAGTCTTACCGTATCGCCAGCAGCCTGGCACACCTGCCCAATAGTAAGGTAGAGAGTGAGACTCAATGGAAAAAGTCTAGTGACCTAGTGGAGGAGTTTGAGAGTCGCTTGGTACACTCGAGGTTGGTCTCTGTACTCTCAGACAACCTCTCACACGCCCCCAGCAGTGCCTATGCTGAGGTAAAGCAGGAGTGGTTCGAGATGATCAAACCACTTCTAAAGCGTTATCTCTCTGCAACCAATCTGGCACATCAGCAGACCCAAACGTTCGACGCCAACATCGCCCGTGTGAGTTATCTTGAGGTGGTCGACCCTTTTGTCGCCAAGATCCATCATATGGTGAAACTGCTCGAAAACGAGGCTGAATCAAAAATCCGCTTGCTGCGACTTATTCACATCTCTTCGCTGTTTCTCACGCTGTTGATCGCATTTACAGTGATGTATCTGATGAAGACACGTGTGCAGACACCACTCTATGACCTACTCGATTGTGCTGAACGAACGCGCCACGGCGATTTTTCTAAGCGCACGCCCTACATCGGTGATGATGAACTGGGGCAACTTGGCACCGCCTTTAATGAGATGGCGAATGACCTATCAAAGATGTATACCGATCTGGAAGAGCGGGTCAACGAAAAAACATCCGACCTGGAGCGTAGTAACCGCTCACTCGAGTTACTCTACAACACCACCAAAACGCTCAATGCCGCGCCGATCTCTGACGAAATCTACAATGAGCTACTCAATGATATCCAGAATCTGCTTGATGTTGGGCCAGGCTCAATCTGTCTGACAGGGCAAGATCCAGAACGTGCCTTCCGTATGGCAAGCACTCGTAACCCAGACGAGAATGTTCCAGATATCTGTAATCCCCCCAACTGCCCAACCTGCTTTGGTGATGGCAAGAGTCACTGTATCAAGGTACAACGCGGCTCGAATGATCTGCTGTGTGTCCATTCCACACCCATCCTACATCAGGACCAACACTACGGTGTTCTTTTAACAGAGATCCCCAAAGGCAAAGAGCTCAAGGCGTGGCAGAAACGTCTACTTGAAGCCGTCGCCAACCATATCGGCATTGCCATTGACGTCACACAGCGCACCAATGAGGGACGACGCTTGATGCTGTTGGAAGAGCGTAGTGTGATCGCCCGCGAACTGCATGATTCGCTCGCCCAGTCGCTCTCCTATCTGAAGATCCAGATCACTCGTCTTAAGCTCACCCTTGAGCAACCTGATGGTTATGAGAAGATCAAACTGATCATTGATGACATGAAAAGTGGCACCAACAGCGCCTATCTACAGCTGCGTGAACTGCTCACCACCTTCCGCTTGAAGATGGATGGTGGCGGACTGAGCACCGCATTGAGCGATACCGTTAAAGAGTTCACCAACCACAGTGGCATTCCTATTACACTCAATAATCGACTCGATAAATATCTCATCGATGCCAGCGAGGAGATTCATATATTACATGTAGTGCGTGAAGCGCTCTCCAACGTCGTGCGGCACTCCGATGCAAAGTCTGCACAGGTGCGTCTCAACTTCGATACTAAACAGAACATAATATCTGTCATCATTGATGATGATGGCATCGGCATCTGCAAAAAGGCTGAACGTGTCAACCACTATGGACTAGCGATCATGTCCGAGCGGGCCAATGGACTCGGCGGCGAAATTAACGTTGCATGTCGTGATGAAGGTGGAACACGCGTACTGCTAAAATTCCAATTACAGCATCGTGATCGTGATAACAGGAGAACTTTAGACCCCAATAACCTAGCCAAAACGGGTAAGATACAAGTTACCGGGTAAAAACCCAAAGGAGCCTCTCCGAATATATGAGACCTCCTATGAAAAGATTGTCAGAGCATCGAGAAAATACTTATGAATGAAAGCAATATAAGCACCATCATCGTTATCGACGATCACCCACTCTTCCGCAAAGGGGTTGCAGATCTAATCTCTTTAGAAGGGCGTTTAAAGCTTGTCGGTGAAGCGGCCTCAGGCGAAGAGGGCATTGAGCTAGCCAAAAAAATTCAGCCCGACCTCATCCTGCTCGACCTCAATATGAAAGGCATGGATGGTATAGAGACGCTCAAGATCATCAAAGCATCCGATCTAAAGTCTCGCGTCATTATGCTAACGGTCTCCAACAACGAGGAGAATGTTGTTTCAGCCCTGCGTGCAGGTGTTGACGGCTACCTATTGAAAGATATGGAACCCGAAGATATCTTGGCCAGACTACGCAATGCCGCAGATGGCCGTCTGGTGATCAGTGATCAACTGACCGAACTACTGGCTCAAGCCCTACGTACTGACACCTCACCTGCCAACCCTGATCAGGCCAACTTAACGGGGCGCGAACAGGAGATTCTTGAACTGATCGCCAATGGATTGAGCAATAAGATGATCGCCCGTGAGTTAGATATCACCGAAGGCACCGTCAAAGTGCATGTAAAACACCTCCTTAAAAAGCTAAACCTACGCTCACGCTTAGAGGCAGCTGTCTGGATGGTGAGTGGAAAAAGGAATGATTAGATTCACTGAAGCTCACCCACTAATTGACTGAGATGAATCGATCTCAATATATGTCTAAGTGAGCGAAAATCACTGCTCGGCACTGCACACGGATGTGCGGGTGCTACACTAACAATGGAAGCCACCCCATCAACACAAATAGAGCCATGACTCATTCAAGAGCTTCCTGGGAAACCTTCTACATTAAAGTTTCCCCTCTCCACAACGAACATTTGCACGGATCAAACATATCGATGGATCGGTAATAAATTAGATGCTCCTCTCATCACAAGACTGGCTAAAACGACTGCAGGAGGCCCCCTTCCCTATCCTCTCCAGCAGTGCAAAACAGATTCAAGAGATCATCCATACCCAATCAACCAACTACACCAAACTAGCCAATATAATCAGGCATGACCCTGGCTTCAGCCTACAGATTCTCCGTGCCATCAATCAGACACTCAGCAGAAAAAAAACACCCATATTCAGCATTAATCAAGCCATCTCCTTGCTAGGCATGAGCTGGCTAGAAGAGCATTTAGATGCCCTGCCACGTCTTAACGAGATGCAGTCAAATGCACAACAACAAGCCCTTGCCGAATGCTATAGCCGCATACTCTATGCCACTGATTATGTGACATATATTGCCCACCAGTGTCGAGACCCCCGCCCCGATGAGCTAGCCACTGCCACACTACTGGAGCACACCGCGGAGATGGCACTCTGGTTGTATGAGCCGGAGATAGCACGAAGAGTCTCTCAACTACCCTGTTATGGCAGCAATAGAGTTGAAACGTCACTGACCATATTTCAAACAACCACAATTGAGCAGCTAAACCACGCACTTTTAACTCTCTGGAACTTGCCTCATCCCAGCGATGAAATAAGGGTTAATAGTGTCAAATTGGCATCTGCCATCAGCCAAGCATCAACAAAAAACTGGTATAGCAACGAGATGCTGGATCTGTTGAATAAGACGGCCGAACAGACCCAACAAACCGTCGACGAGGTGGCTTCAAACATCTACAGTCAAGCAGCTGAAACAGCACGGAACCACCACGATTTACAGCTAGCATGCCCAGCCTACAACCTGGTATTTTGGCCCCCGTTCATCCAACCAAAACAGATCAAAACCAGCACAAAGATAGACGAAAAAAAGCCACCTACAGCTAACCAAAAAAAGGACCCTAAGAGCACACCAAAAACCACCACACAGAACAATAAGGTAGCAATAAAAAAAGTGGCTGACGGCACGACCGTCATCACACGTGCGATGCGCCAGCTCCATGAGGGTTCCGAGCTGCAGAGAGTCGTCTTTATTCAACTATCTGCCGATAGAAAGAGGTTAAAAGTAGCCAAGCTGATCGATAAAGTGCCCGATTCAAAACTACGTCAATTCAACACCAACCCCCATCAAGATAATCTCTTTGGCTTGTTACTACGCAAACCACATCTACTTTGGATGGATAGAGAGAGACTACAAAAACATGCCAAATTGATTCCAGAATCCACCATGGCACTATTGGATAGCCCAGAGTTTTTTATCGCATCACTATTCAACCAGCAACATGCGATAGGGCTAATATTTGCCGACAATGGGCACAGTGGCGTAGCACTTACTCAAACCATGTATACAGATTTCACCCGAACCTGCCAACAGATAAGCAATGAAACTAAACAGACACAGGGCCGATCTGCCACAAGTAAAATTCAACCCTAATAGCTTAGGATTTTCATTCACACAGGGAGATCCCCACCCCTTCTAAAGCAACCCTCAATCACCAGATAAAATCCAGGGATAACCCTTCTGCCGCCTCTACATCCAATGGTTTGTACCAATTACAACTAAACTTAAACAAAAGCAGACTTATAAGAGAGAAGCAAACCACAACGTTCAAAATGTGGCACATCGCCAAATATTATGCTGGGAGGTGGGCATGCTACGCTATATAACGATCACTATGGCTCTTCTATTAAGTACATCCGCATGGGCCCAAAAATGCACAGAGACCACAGCCGCCGGCACGGATAAGAGTCGTTTCACCGTTGGTGAAGATGGCACAGTACTCGATATCACCACCGGCCTAATGTGGCAGCGCTGTCTGGCAGGGATAGAGGGGGTAAACTGCTCATCAGGCACCGCAAGTAAACTGACGAAAACCAATGCAATGTTACAACTCCGTATCGCCAATGAGGATAAATTAGATGGCTATTCAAACTGGCGCTTCCCCTCAGTTGAAGAGCTAAGCTCACTCCTGAAAGAGGGGTGCAAATCACCCTCCATTGATCTTGAGATATTTCCTAACACCCCCAATAGCTTTGTCTGGATCACCTCACCTAATAAGCAACACAAACACTTCTCCTGGTATGTCCATTTCAACACGGGGAAATCGGGCCATATATGGGGTAACCGTACCTATACACTGCGCATGGTACGCACTGCCGTCGAACAGGAAGCGGAACCTATTCCCATCGACAAGAGTCAGCCTTATTGGTGGAAAAAACTCTCTTCAAGCAAGTAGTCGTTAAGAGGTGTTTACGGGGGGTTGTGAAAACCGCACTATCGATGGTGTGGAGTCACATAAATAAGCTATAAATAGCTCTACGCAACTCAGATAAAAAAGAGTTTTTCCTCCGCACCACACCCTTGGTCTTAATGCGGCGCGGCTTGTGCTGCAGATTTGAGAGCGCTTCCCTGCTCTTTCTTAAATGTGCTCGCTCCTCCTCTCTGCGAGCAATACCTGCATTTGAACGACAGATCATCGCCGCATATTCAGCATACTCCATACCATCCATGAGAGTGCTGCAGGTGATTTTTCTTACTGAGGTACGGCCTTTTGGTGCGCTACACATATGAAATTCCCTCTATAATTATTGACTGACTCTTAAGGCATTTTCCGACAAATCATGACTGGGACACAAAGCCTCCTCAGTAAAAAAGACCGGAAGTCAGACCAATATCTTTCAACACAGCGCATTATTGGCACTATTTAAGTCTCCTCAATGGTGGTCGATAAAGCTTTATCTAAACGTTTAATGGACTATATGGAGAGATAGAGATGGCTCGAATATTGGCAGTAGATGACCAAAGAGTGATGCGAGAGCTGGTCAAAAGTGTACTTGAGGGTGAAGGTCACGAGGTCGTTATTGCAGAGGATGGCATTGAGGCGATGAGCATCGCACGCGAAAACTCATTTGATCTTGTTCTAACCGACATCAACATGCCCAATATGAATGGCATTAGCCTAGTGAGTAAACTTCGTCGATTGGATACATTTGCCACCATCCCCATCATCATGCTGACCACCGAGAGTGCCGATTTCAAAAAAGATAAGGCCAAACGAATGGGGGCCAACGGCTGGCTGCAAAAACCATTTGATCCAGACCGACTGGTCAAAGCGGTCACATCAAGCCTCGCCAGAGCGGGGCATGTTGTCCCTGCAAGATCTTAAGAAGCCTTCTGATTAGCTCACAGTGCCTGTAACAAAGAGACCGGTTTGACCACCTCTACAGAGGCCCCATCAAGCAGAGGTTGACGTAATGGCGAGCGTTCAATACGCCACTGCTGTTTAACCTGAATGGTGGGACGATCACCGGTAAAGATCAATAGACCATA
Organism: Candidatus Polarisedimenticolaceae bacterium; assembly: GCA_021647945.1. Lineage (GTDB taxonomy): Bacteria > Pseudomonadota > Gammaproteobacteria > Chromatiales > Chromatiaceae > JAKITT01. The sequence goes on along the minus strand of JAKITT010000011.1, from coordinate 34,526 downwards.
TTTACTGTAGTGCGGCAGTTTTCTAATCAGCCCAGCAGTGGCCTTAGCGCTCTCTGCACCAATCCAGGCAATAGGCAGGCCATTGGCTCGCTTACTGGCGATGACCACGCTGTGGCCATTTTTATCGTAATCTTTGTTATCGTTTTTGAGGCGCTTATCTGAAAGCAGCGCCTGGCTTTTTGGCAGCTGCTCAGAGAACTCTCCACGAAAGCGGTTCTGCCAGCCCAATAGCCAGACGGGTCGATCATCCGGCAGCGACGCCAACTCACTATCTTCAACTATCGACGCCTCTGGATACCCCTTTGCCCACTCTGCTGCCAACATTTGATAGGCCTGTCGCTCTGCGGCAGCCGCCTGAGCTGGCAGCACGATGATCACCCGCTTGGCACCAAACAATTTGCTGAGGCTGGCCGGGGACTCCTCTGGATGCAGCTGCCGGAAAAGATCATAATGGGGATCAATATCTATTCTGACAGGCCTCGTAGGCAGCTTAAGATCAAGATCAAGCGTGCGACCGCTCATACGCCGACTAATTTGCAGTGCTGGCTGACTCTCTGCCAGATAGACCACTATCGGCACCAACAGATCAAATGGCGGCGCTGCTTGTGTCTGTTTCAACCGAGCAGTGAGTCGATAACCCTCACCGTCAGTAGTCACTTCAGGCCGACCGAGTTCAAGCCCTGGCGCACCAGTACGTTGTGTCCACTGCTTGAAAAACGTCTGTAGTGATCGCTCACCCACCGTTTCAAACGCCCGTTGTAGATCCGCATAACTGGCACGTCTGAAGCGGTTCTCTCGGTAGAACCGGCGCAACCCCTCAATGAAGGTTTTATCGCCCAACTCACGTCGCAGCATGTGGTAGAGCATCAGGCTCTTATCATAACCCACCGCTTGACTGGCAACCGAGTGACGACCACGAAATTCAACCAACGGAAAGTCATTACCGCTACGCACATAATCCTGAAAACGCTGCAAACCATCACGCCGGTAGGCCTCACCCTGACCACGCTGCTCCTTGAGTAGATGGTCGGCCAGATAGCTGGTCAGCCCCTCACTCCAGTTACCCTTCTCATAATCGGTATAGACACCGTTACCCCACCAATTGTGCAGAATCTCATGCGGATAGGAGGTGTAGAGGATAAAGGGAAGACGGATAACACGTGAGCCCAACAGGGTAAAAGAGGGCATGCCATAACCACTCTGCCAGAAGTTCTCCACCATCGCGAATTTGCTGTAGGGGTAGGGGCCGATCAACCGCTGGTAGAGGTCAATATAGCCCTGTGTGACATCCAGATAGCGTTTTGCCAGCGCATCATCGTTGGATCGCAGATAGACCTGTAGGTCGATCTCCCCTCCCTGCTGCTGGTAGAGTTGGAAAGGGGCTGCAATCAGATAGATATCATCCTGCGGTTGCTGGGTCTGCCAGACGACACTGACGCGCCCGGACTTTTCAGTGCGATTTGGCCCATCACCCTGGCTCACCGCCAGCCAACCCTGTGGCAGATCAACCTCTAATCTATACTGCTGCAAACTCTCTGTAAATTGCGGATACCAAGCGGCTGAGGTACTGAGAAAAACCCCCTCACTGCTGATATCACCCGGTGAGACGGGGCGCTCACGCCCTGGGCTTTCGGCCAGCACTTGCAACGGGTGCTGGATTCTCCCCTGGTAGCGAATCGTCACTTGATGTTGCTGTGCTAGAGTGAGACGGTAGGTCTCAACCGGCACAGCAGCTTGCTCACTCTTGACCCGTTCAAGTTTCGCCTGATCACCATCAACCTGTGGATTGAGACCTGCATGAATCTTGAAATACCACTCCCCCGCAGAGGGCAGCGTGAGCTGGTCACTCACCTCAAGCTGGCCACTCTCAGGTTGCAGCTTGACCTGAATTTTATGATCAATCGTCACACTGGCATGGCTGATCAACGGCAGCAAGAAGAGCAGCACAACAGATAGGGAACGTATCGGCATAGTTAGTATCCAATGATTTCGCGGTAAGCATTAGGCTACCTCTATTTATTCTGGGTGAGACAGATTGAGATTCAAAATATGCTCATTCATGAATTAATAGAGGTGCCCATTAACAACAGATTTAAGAGGGGTCTATTTTGACAAAGATTAGCAGGTGGAGTGAACCACTGATTTGTGGTTTTGCAGTATTAGCACTCTTTTGTGCAGGTTCAATCTCAGCTGAAGAGCAGGCCGATAGGCCGACAACTGAGGATGAGATTGTAATGCCGGAGGCTAGAGTCGTCGATCTCAGCTTACTCTTTGACATGGAACAGCTGCTGGAGAGAGTGACTGAAAATCAGTTGATCTACGTCAGTGAGTCGCATGACCGTTATGACCACCACCTCACCCAACTAGCCGTACTCAAAGCAATGTATGCCAAACACCCTGATGTGGTGCTGGCGATGGAGCAGTTCTTTCAGCCCTACCAAGGTGCATTGGATCGCTACATCTCTGGCGAGATTGATGAGGTCGCATTTATTGCCGAGAGTGAATATTTTGACCGCTGGCGTTTTGACTACCGCCTCTATCGCCCAATACTTCGCTTTGCCCGTGACAACGGCATCCCAATAATCGCCCTCAATATCGAGAAAGAGATCACCCGTAAAGTGGCCTCTGAAGGAACGGAAGCACTGACCGAGGCGCAGAAAGAGAAGCTGCCACAGGAGATTGATCGCGACAATGAGCGCTACAACAATCAACTGAAAGAGATCTTCGAACAGCACCCCCACTCTGACAAACGCAGCTTGGAGTTCTTCATCGAAGCACAACTGATTTGGGATGAGGGGATGGCCGAACGCGCCGCCGAACACTTCAAGAGCAACCCTGATGGACATATGGTACTGCTGGCCGGAACCGGCCACCTCGCCTACCGCATGGGCATTCCAGATCGCTTGGAACGTCGCACACCACTCTCATCGGCACTGCTGATCAACAGTGGCGGCAACTATCTCAGCAAAGATCTCGGTGACTATCTGGTCGCAACAGATCCACAACATATCGAACGCCACGGCATGCTGGGCGTCTACCTTGATACAGATGATAACGTAATAAAAATAACCAAATTCAGCGAGGGGAGTCATGCTGAAGAGGTCGGTATGGCCGTCGAAGATAAAATCATCGAACTCAACGGCCAAGTGATAGCGAGCTATGGTGCGCTAAAAAATATCCTTATCGATAAAAAACCGGGGGAGGAAGTTGAGGTCAAAGTGCAGCGTAAAAGCCTCTTCCTCAGCGACCGTGTTTTAGAGTTCACCGTGGAGCTTAAGTAGATGATTAAAATGCGCTTTCTACTAGCAGCCCTGACGCTGTTAAGCGTCGTCGGCTGCGCCAGCAATAAAAACCTTGGCCACCCACCCATCTCAAAACTATTGGGGATTTGGGAGGGAGAAACTGTTGAGGCGGATGGCACAGTCAAAAAGTGGCGTCAAATCAGAACGCGTGATGGCGAGTATGTCACCTTCTTTGGTTACAAATTCAGTGATGGAGAGATCAAAGAGTTTGTCGATATCGGCAAATGGTGGGATGAGAAGGGGCACTTCCATGAGGTCAACCCAAAAGAGGACGAAAAGCCCTATATCTACTCCTATGAATTTTATAAAACCGACTGCATCCGTTTTGTGCAGACCAGTAAAGCAGGAGAGGAGCCAGGACCAGAGCCATACACCTTCACTGAATGTAAAGTTGAAGAGGCACCCAAGGTGGGCCATACCAGTCGACAGGTTTGAGACAATGTGATTCTGTGAGCAGTTCCGGTTTACAATAGGCGGTTTACTGCCCACCCTCGTTAAGAGTTCAGAAACAGATGCGTGAAATAATCCTGCTAAATGTCACGGGGGAGGACCACTCAGGTCTTGTCGCCTCACTCTCCGATGTGCTGACTCAGCACGGCGTCAACATCCTCGATATTGGTCAGGCGGTGATCCATGATCACTTCTCACTCGGCATGCTGATTGAGGTGCCAGATACAACTGACTCAACACCGGTGATAAAAGAGCTACAATCTGAAATTGATCGGCTTGGTCTAACAGCCAACTTCACCGCGATTGATGATGCGCAGTATGAAGAGTGGGTCAATCTACAAGGCAAACCACGTTATATCGTCACCATGCTGGGGCGCAAACTGACCGCACACAATATCTCACGGGTTAGCAAGGTGGTGGCCAATCATCACCTTAATATCGACAAAATCAACCGCCTCTCTGGCCGTTTCTCACTACAGGATGGCAACCAGCACCGTCGTACCTGCGTCGAGTTCAGCCTACGCGGAGAAGTGGCTAACGTGGCCCAACTGCGTGAAGACCTACTAGAGATCACCACCGACGAAGAGGTCGATATCGCCTTCCAGGAGGATGATCTCTACCGCCGCAATCGACGTTTGATCGTCTTCGATATGGACTCAACCCTGATCCAGGTCGAGGTGATTGATGAGCTGGCCAAGGCAGCAGGCATTGGTGATCAGGTGATCGCCATCACCGAATCTGCCATGCGCGGAGAGATCGATTTCCAAGAGAGCTTCCGCCGCCGCATGGGGCTGCTCAAAGGGCTGGATGAGTCGGTTCTGAAAGGCATCGCTGAAACTCTGCCCATCACCGAAGGGGCGGCCCGCCTGATCTCCACCCTAAAAAGCCTCGGCTATACCGTGGGCATTCTCTCAGGCGGTTTCACCTACTTTGCTGAGCATCTACAGAAGAAGTTAGGCATCGATTTTATCCGCGCAAACAGACTCGATATCGAAGATGGGCAGCTCACCGGCGAGGTGAAGGGTGTGATTGTTGATGGGACAAAAAAGGCTGAGTTTTTGCAGGAGATGGCCGACGAGATGGGCATCAGCATGCAACAGACCATCGCCGTGGGTGATGGTGCCAACGACCTTCCGATGCTCGCACTAGCTGGACTTGGTGTTGCCTTTCATGCCAAACCCGTGGTGCGTGAGAATGCCCAGCACGCCATCTCCACACTAGGTCTGGATGGCGTACTCTACCTACTCGGTGTCCGAGACCGTGAAGTCAGCCATTAAACAATGGTAGGAGCCTGCCCTGCAGGCGAATGGGTTTACGACAAATTTCATCCTAAAGCTCATCGCCTGCAGGGCAGGCTCCTACATATAATCTAAAAGGATTTTATCATGGCGCATGGATGCCATTTGAGAAAAGGCAGACACTCGACCCCAGGACAAATTTACTGCATCACAACGGTTACCACTAACCGACAACCACTATTTACCGACTTCAATACTGCGCGTATAGCAATAAACGTACTGAAAAATCAGCACGACAAGAAGCTGTTTACCTGCCTCTGCTTTGTGGTGATGCCTGATCATTTGCATTGTCTATTACAACTAGGGGGGAAACGTCCACTCTCTGCGGTGGTACAGCAATTTAAATCTCAAATTAGCAAGCAGTTAGGCGGTTCATTATGGCAACGGGGCTTTCGCTGACCGCCATGGAGAGCAAAGTGAGGGCGGTTAGTCCCTGGTAGCTGTGAGGCCGCACCATATCCCCGTCGTGCGCGAGCGCCAGAGGGGATATGAAGTAGGCATCCGAACACAGCGTCGAGTCAGGTTGGGAGCTGGCACGGAGCTGCAACAAGCAGAGCGAAGTTGTAGCATAGAGCCAGTGACCAGGACGTCCAGGGCATAAAAGCTGTCGAAGATCGATTGCAAAAGGGTGACTGGGATGTCCCGTTTTGTATCATGAGATCAAAGACTCACTTGCATGACCGAGCCATTCGTAAAGAGGAAGACCTGGTCGCCATCGCGCGCTATATCGTAGCCAACCCGCTGCGTGCAGGCTTGGTTAAGTCAATCAAAGACTACCCACATTGGGATTGTGTATGGCTAGATACGTAGGAGCCTGCCCTGCAGGCGAATAGCACTACAACAAAATTCATTCTGGCGTTCATCGCCTGCAGGGCAGGCTCCTACATATGTAGTATCATCTACAACCTTCAACACCACATCAGCGCATAATTATGAAACGCCCCGAACTGCTCGCCCCTGCTGGCACCCTAAGAAACATGCGCTACGCCTACGCCTATGGTGCAGATGCGGTCTACGCAGGCATGCCCCGTTATAGCCTTCGGGTCAGAAACAATGACTTCCTGGAAGATAACCTGCGCGAAGGGATTGCTGAGGCCCATAGCTTGGGTAAACAGCTCTATCTCGCCTGCAACATCATGCCGCATGGGGCCAAACTAAAGACCTTTCTGCGCGATATCGGCCCCATTGTTGAGATGGGGCCGGATGCACTGATTATGTCCGATCCGGGCCTGATTATGCTGGTACGAGAGACGTGGCCCGATATGCCTGTTCATCTCTCCGTGCAGGCCAACACCACCAACGCTGCGGCAGTAAAATTTTGGCAGAGTGTTGGCGTGAGCCGCATCATTCTATCGCGTGAACTGTCACTCGATGAGATCGCCGAGATCCGTCAAGCAGTGCCCGATATGGAGCTGGAGGTATTTGTTCACGGCGCACTCTGCATCGCCTACTCGGGGCGCTGTCTGCTATCGGGCTACTTTAACCATCGTGACGCCAATCAAGGCTCCTGCACCAACTCCTGTCGCTGGGAGTTCAAGGTGGGCGACTCAACCAGCATCGCCAATGCCGGGGGCATTCGTCGCCACCCTGCCGCGGATGAGATGTATCTGCTAGAAGAGGCAGAACGCCCAGGCGAACTGATGCCGATCTTTGAGGATGAACACGGCACCTACATCATGAACTCCAAAGATCTACGTGCGGTGGAACACATCAACCAACTGGTTGAGATGTGCATCGACTCATTGAAGATCGAGGGGCGTACCAAATCACACTACTACGCGGCACGTACCAGCCAGATCTACCGTCGTGCTATTGATGATGCCATCGCAAAAAAACCATTCAACCCTGAACTGATGAGTGAGCTAGAGAACCTCGCCAGCCGGGGTTACACCGATGGTTTCTACCAACGCCACCCCAGCCAGGAGCTTCAGAACTACCGCCACAACAGTTCACAAAGCCAACGCCAGCTCTTTGTCGGTGAAGTGGGTGCATTAGATCCGGCCAGCGGCTATAGCCACATTGAGGTGAAGAACCGCTTCGCCGTGGGTGATGAACTGGAGTTGCTCTCGCCACTCGGCAATCACCGTTTCACACTGGAATCGATATTGGATCTGAAAGGCAATGCGATGAGCGCAGCCCCCGGTGGAGGCTATCAGGTGCAGATCAAACTCCCTGTTTCTGTAGGAGAGCTTGCGCTATTAACACGCTGCCTGACAACAGACACCCCATCAGCATCTATAATTCCACCCATTGTCATCAACAGCGGCACAAAAGCATGAGCATCGCAATCTACCCTGGCACATTCGACCCCATCACCAGTGGCCACAGTGATTTGGTGCATCGTGCCAGCACACTGTTTGACCAGGTTATCGTAGCGATCGCCGCCAACCCGAAAAAAAGCCCCCTCTTCAGCCTGGATGAGCGCGTTGATATGGCTCAGCAGGTGTTGAGTACAAACACCAATATCACCATCCAGCCGTTCGATTCACTGCTGGTCGACTTCGCCCATAAACAGGGGGCAAACATCATTCTGCGTGGGCTGCGAGCGGTCTCAGATTTTGAGTATGAGTTCCAACTTGCTGGCATGAACCGTCGACTTGCTCCAGATATCGAAACACTTTTTTTAACCCCAGGCGAAAAATTCACCTACATTTCATCAGGTTTAGTGCGAGAGATCGCTTCATTAGGGGGCAATGTGACTGAATTTGTCGATCCACTGGTCGAGACTGCACTGAAAAGAAAACTAGGCTAGAATCGACGTTTACAAAAAATTTCCAATTTCTTGTGGCTGCCGTTAGAATTGCCGCAGATTTTTTATCAAGGGGTGGTTAGCACCCATTCTGTCAGGAGAAATATAGTATGGCTTTAATAATTACCGACGAATGTATCAACTGCGATGTGTGTGAGCCTGAGTGTCCAAACGATGCAATCACCGAAGGCGATGAGATCTACGAAATTGATGTAGCGCTCTGCACCGAGTGTGTAGGCCACTCAGATGAGCCAGCTTGTGTTGAAGTCTGTCCTGTTGACTGTATCCCTAAAGATCCAGATAACGTTGAGACTAAAGAACAGCTTCAAGCCAAGTACGAAAAGCTGCAAGGCTAATCGTTTAAGGAACCTCCGAATAAGTCATGATTGCTTTAGAGCGGCTAAAACTGCCCAGACTCGCCTCGAAGATCGCTGCAATAGAACAACTATTACAGCTCACTTCGAAACAAATCGGAACAGTTTTATCTCAGCCTAAATGCAACCAGACTTAATCAGAGCTTCCTTAACTGAGATGAAGCTTCTGCAAGCGATAAAGAAGGTCCCTCTCTGGGGCCTTTTTTTGTGCCTGGGTTTTATCCAGCCCACGGCTTTAGTTGCCGCTGAACGACCCGCAAGCAACGCCATCGCCAGCGCTCACCCTCTGGCAACACAGGCGGGGCGTGAAATCCTTGATGCGGGTGGTAATGCATTTGATGCCGCAATCACCGTCAGTGCTGTATTGGCCGTAGTTGAACCTTACAGTTCCGGTATCGGTGGCGGTGGTTTTTGGCTGCTACACCGTGCCAGTGATGGTTTTGAGGTGATGCTAGATGGCCGCGAGCGCGCACCATTAGCCGCTCACCGAGACCTCTACCTAGGCACCGATGGCAAGGTCGTTGCCGGTCTATCGGTCGATGGCGCATTGGCAGCGGGAATTCCAGGTGAACCCGCTGCGCTGGTTCACCTTGCTGAGAATTACGGCAGACTGCCGTTAAAACAGACCCTGGCATCCGCCATAAAATTTGCCAGAGAGGGGTTTCCAGTCGATGAGTACTACCGCAAAATGGCAAAATGGCGGTTGAAACAGTTACAACGATCACCTGCGGCAGCGGAACAGTTCCTATCAAAAAATGAGCTACCTGCTGTTGGCAAGCTCATTCTTCAGCCAGATCTGGCGAATACATTGCAGGCGCTAGCCAAACATGGGGCGGCTGGCTTTTATAGCGGTGCGGTGGCCAAAAAGCTGGTTGATGGTGTTCGCGCGGCGGGGGGCATCTGGCGCCTGGAAGATCTTCGTGACTATCGCATAGTTGAACGAGAGCCTATCCGTTTTCGTTATGGCCAGATGGATATAACCAGCGCTGCCCCCCCTTCATCCGGCGGCATTGTTCTAGCCATCATGCTCAATATCCTAGAAAAAATGGATCTGGATAGTTATCAGGGTGCAGACAGAAAACATCTGATTATTGAGGCGATGCGACGTGCCTACCAAGAGAGAGCCCGCTATCTAGGCGATGCTGATTTTGTAGATTTCCCCCAACAACGCCTCATCAGCCCCGCATTTGCCGCTGAATTGGCACAAGATATCAACATCAACAAGGCGACTATTAGCCAACCCTTTATAGAGCCAAAAGTTAACGAGGGGCAAGATACCACCCACTTCTCAATACTCGATCGAGAGGGTAACCGGGTATCGGCAACGCTGAGTATCAACTATCCGTTTGGTTCAGCATTTGTGCCACCTGGCACCGGCGTACTCCTCAACGACGAGATGGATGACTTCTCATCACAACCCGGCACCCCCAATGTCTACGGTTTAGTCGGTGGCGAAGCCAATGCAATTGCACCAGGAAAGCGTATGCTCTCCAGCATGACACCCACCTTCACCCGCTCTGAACAGGGCGTTGCCATTCTTGGCTCCCCAGGCGGCAGCCGAATCATCAGCATGGTGTTACATGGCATTCTTTCGCAAGCCGCTGGAGAGGGGCCATCCGGCTGGGTCGTCCAACCCCGCTTCCACCATCAATACCTGCCCGATGAGGTGCAGTTTGAGCCTGGGGCATTATCCGCATCAGAGATAAAAGAGCTCCGGGCACGCGGCCACCACCTCAAGCCACTCACATCTGAATATGGCAATATGCAAGGCATCCACTGGGACAAGAGATCAGGCAAAGTGACTGCCGCCAGTGACCCACGGGGCATAGGCTCTGCAACCGTCTGGTAACAGCAAACAACAGCCATTGCCGTAACACTTCCGGGTTAATATTTACTAAGAAGGTCGTTGATATTGCGACCCTCTTAGGAAACTCTGAATAAGTCATGATTGTTTTAGACTAGCTAAAACTGCCCCGAAGATCGCTGCAATAGAACAACTATTACTACTCACTTCGAAACAAATCGGAACAGTTTTATCTCGGCAATTGCTCCTGCATTGTCCTAATTACCTACATCCCTGTAGGCATCACCCTAAATTTTAGCTGAGCTTTAGCGAATCTTATGCTTTAGTGCAACCAGACTTAATCAGAAGTTCCCTTAGCAAATGTGTCACAGTAGAGAATTATATTCATAGCGATTGCTTTTTTTTCTGATATCACGCAAGCTCCCCGACTAGCTTTCTTACCTATTGTTTAACTGCAACAGAGAACAACATAATGAATATAAAACGCACTCTATCAATGACCGCCGCTATCGCCTTGAGTGTTGGAATGCTGGCTGGTTGTGCAAGTACAGCTCAACTGGAAGAGTTGAAAGCTGAAATTGCAAAATCTTCCGAAACCTCTGCAAAAGCCCTCAGCACTGCAAATGATGCCGCTTCAGTTGCCAAAAGTGCAAAAGAGAGAGCTGACGCTGCCATGGACGCCGCTAATACCGCTCGTCGTGCTAGCGATGACCACAAAGAGATGCATGAGCGCATGATGCAGAAAGCGATGGCAAAATAAAAAAAGTCATCTTTAGCATAGGTGCCTAGTAGTTCAACGCCCTATCTTAAAAGAGCAAATCCACCTCACACAGTTTGACTGAGTGAGGTGGATGCCTCATCTATTCAGAGACCCTCACTGGAACGCCACGCTTCTGCGATGCTGCTTCGCGCAGCCGCTTCCAACCGAGCTTTAAACTACTCTCTCCAGTCTCAGCCACTATCGCCCGCATCAGTGGTGTTAGGTTATCCCCTTCGCTGTCTCGTTGCTCCTGTAGCGGTTCATGAACTTCAACATAGAGCCCCCCTTCACTCCAGCCCACTTTAAAGGGCTGATTAATAATGCGCACTTTAGTACCCATCTTAACTTGCGGAAAGAGCTGTTCAATATCTTCAGGATAGAGTCGAATGCAGCCATGACTCACCCGCATGCCAACACCATAAGGTTTATCGGTGCCATGCAGTAGATAACCAGGCACGGTGAGATAGATCGCATAGTCACCCAGCGGGTTATCCGGGCCATGGGGCACCACCTTAGGCAGTACCTCACCACGCGCGGCATACTCCTTAATGATCGACTTCGGTGGATACCATGTAGGATGTTTGAGTTTTTTTCGCACCGTAGAGAGGCCCGTTGGCGTACTCCAACCCTCGCGCCCAATCCCCAACGGGTGAGTGATCACCTCTTTGCCACCCGGCAAGTAGTAGTAGAGACGCAACTCAGCCAGGTTGATAACAATCCCCTCCCGTGGGCCTGGCGGAAGAATAAAGTGGGTTGGGATTGAGACGGGAGTTCCATCACCCGGTAGCCAAGCATTAACTTGTGGGTTGGCTGCGGTGATTTCGAGATAACCCAGATCATAGAAACGGGCAATATCTGACAAGGTGTCAGATGCCTTAGTCGTGATCATATGGGTCTCACCCACCACATCACCGCCATCTGGCGGCAGTAACAAAGTGAGCGACTGACCTAACGTGGGCAAAAAAGCGAAACAGAGAGGAATAAAATGTCTGAGGTTGATCATCAAATAAAATTCATAGTGGAGAGTGAACAGTATGCCTGAGCCTTAAGGATGTTAACAATCACCGGCCACAGCATGGGGAATAGAGCCTCAAAAAATGGGCAGCATGGCAAAACGGGGGCCAGCGCAAGAAACAAACACTTGATCAAGATCAATAAACTCTGTAAAAAAACAGCTCACAACCGTTCATCTCAAGAGGAAGGAACATGACGGGCAGAAATGTCATTCCACTAGAAGCTATAAAAATTGCCTGCCAAAACTGCTCTCTTTCTGCCCTCTGCCTGCCAATGGCATTAACTCCAGAAGATGTCATACGTCTCGACAGCATCATAAAACGCAACCGTCCACTGCACCGTGGTGATCACCTCTACAGCGAAGGTGAGCCATTTGAAAAACTGCGCGTAGTAACAACAGGTTCAGTTAAAACCTACTCTACCTGTGATGATGGCAGTGAACGCATTCTTGGCTTCCATCTGCCCGGTGAGTTAATTGGCCTCGATGCAATAGAGAGCAACCACCATCGCTGCTCAGCAAAGGCACTTGAGACAACATTGGTCTGCGACATACCGTTTGATCAGCTAGAGAAACTGAGTCACCAAATCCCCAGCCTACAGCACCAACTCTATCGCCTGTTGAGCCGAGAGATCGGTCATGAAACAGAGATCTTAATGCTGCTAGGCAAAAAAGGGGCGGATGAACGGCTGGCTACTTTCCTAATAAGCCTCTCTGAGCGCTTTAAGAGCCGTGGTTTCTCCGCCACTGACTTTTTCCTCAGTATGTCTCGCTATGACATTGGTAACTACCTTGGTCTAGCTGTCGAGACCATTAGCCGCATCTTCACTCGATTTCAGGAGGTGGGGTTGATCCAAGTCGAACGTAAACATGTGCAGCTGCTCAATCTAGCGCTGTTAAAAGAGATGGCGGATGGCAACCACCATAAGAGTCGTTCACACCGAGGGTGCCAGTCAAAGTAGCTTAGCCCGGATAATTCATAAATTATGGAATATCCAGGTTAGCGGTGACCTCTTGCCTGTTACAAGATCAGGCGGTATAAATAACCCATGCATATAAAAACAATTGCGTTGCTCTCTGTTTCGCTGCTTGGGCTGCTGCCTACTCTCCTGCTGGCTAGCACGGGGGAATATGAAACGCTCGATCTCACGCAAAGCACCGTTGGTTTTGCCTCGCTAGGGATCTTCGCCATCGCTTACCTCTTTGTGATGGCTGAAGAGTTCACCCACCTGCGCAAATCAAAGCCTGTTCTACTGGCTGCCGGCATCATCTGGGCGATGATCGCCGCCGTCTATGCCGCCAATGATATGCCACACGCCGCTGAAGCGGCTGTCCGCCACAACATTCTGGAGTTTGCCGAGCTATTCCTCTTCTTGCTGGTGGCGATGACCTATATCAACGCCATGGAGGAGCGACTAGTTTTCGAGGCGTTGCGAGCTTGGTTGCTAAGACACGGTTTCAGCTACCGCCAGCTCTTCTGGCTCACGGGCGTTCTCTCTTTTTTCATATCACCTATCGCCGACAATCTCACCACCGCACTCTTAATGTGCGCCGTAGTGATGGCTGTAGGTGCCAATAACCACAAATTTATCAGCATCGCCTGCATCAACATCGTTATCGCAGCCAATGCTGGGGGTGCATTCAGCCCATTTGGTGATATCACAACACTGATGGTATGGCAGAAAGGGGTACTCCCTTTTCAGACATTCTTTCTGCTATTTATCCCCTCTGTGGTCAATTTTTTAATACCAGCCGCTTTTATGCACTTTGCAGTACCCAATATTCAACCGGAGGCATCTGATGAGGTGGTGACGATGAGACGTGGCGCCATTTTCATAATAGTGCTGTTTCTGCTGACCATCACCACCGCAGTCTGCTTCCACAACTTCCTCCATCTTCCTCCCATGCTCGGCATGATGACCGGCCTAGCCTATCTCAAATTTTTCGGCTTCTACCTGAAGAAGACGCACGTTACTCAAGTCTCGAATAATAATGGCTCTGTTGAAGATACGCTGCCCTTTGACGTTTTCCAGAAAATTGCCCGAGCTGAGTGGGATACACTGATGTTCTTCTATGGCGTGGTGCTCTGCGTCGGCGGCCTCGGTTTTATCGGTTATTTGGCACTCGCCTCTGAGATAATGTATCTCGACTGGGGCCCAACCACCGCCAATGTCATCGTCGGCATTCTCTCTGCCATCGTCGATAACATTCCTGTGATGTTTGCTGTGCTAACCATGATGCCAGATATGTCGACCGGCCAGTGGTTGCTGGTCACGCTAACCGCTGGCGTTGGCGGCAGCATGCTCTCTATCGGCTCTGCCGCTGGTGTGGCGCTGATGGGCCAATCAAAAGGTCACTACACCTTCTTTGGCCATATGCGCTGGACGCCCATTATCGCTCTGGGCTACGCCGCCAGCATCATGACCCATATGTGGATCAATGCAGATCTTTTTTAAGCCAAGAGTCACTAACTGCTCGCATAGCGGGAGGCTTGAGGAAAACCCCTAAAAGAGGCTATTGGTTACATACTCGTAAACACACAATAACCATTAGACTTAGGTCACAAAAAACCATTAGACTTAGGTCACAAAAAACCCGTGTTTTAAAAGCCAACCTGATTACCCTCAGTACTCAGCCATTGGGATAGGCAAAAATAGCCTCCTAACTGGCTGAAAACAGATATCACCACAGAGAACACAGAGAATCTAAAATGAGTGATTTTCACTTTTCTTATCTCTGTGCCCTCTGTGTTCTCTGTGGTTTATTCTTGTGGGCAGTGGGCTATAAGGCGACATGCACGCCGGAATGGCAGAGCCTTTTCAAGGCTCACCGGCAAAGCCGGCGCTGACGGCCATGGAGAGCAACGCGAAGGCCGTTAGTCCCCGATAGGCGATGCCGTCTGCCCTTTCGTAGTTGAGAGCGAGAGCGATCGACGTAGAAATGCAGGAGCGGCTATCATCGCCGTAGAGTCATTGAGGTAGCTATGTTGAGTGCATCGAGGGAACGATAGTGACCGAAGCTGTGCGAAGACGTAGCGAACGCAGGACGGTCGGGGCAAAAGGAAACAGCTGTCGCGTAAACGAGTTGATTTTGCACAGGGACGTGCTAAATCTATCACGAGATAGCGACACTATCGTGGTTTACTTTAAATTTGAATTAAAGTAACAAGCCCCACATGTAGCAAGAAGAAAAGTTGTTCTAGAGTATCTAAAGAAGAGTAAAAGATTTTAAATACATATAGATAGTTAAGGAGCCTCTGAATAAGTCATGATTGTTTTAGACTGGCCGAAACTGTTCCGATTTGTATCGAAATGAGCTGGAATAGTTACTCTATTGTAGCGATTTTCGGGACGAATCGGGGCAGTTTCATCTCAGCCTAATTCCAACCAGACTTAATCAGAGGCTCCTTAAATAACAACATTCCCACAGCAAATCACTAAAAGCATAATCAATAAACTATTTACGCCAAAGGCAACTTTCCCCTAGTTTATCTAGTTTGAGTGCGTGCGCACTTTGCTCCTCCTCAGAGGGTGACACGACCCGTAGCGCAGGTCGTTCTGCCGAGAGACGACGAATGGCCGCCCCTCCACCACCCATCTGATCTGATCCAGCGTCACTATCGAGCGATAGGGCAGTTTGGCCACCCGTCATCCCCAAATAAACATCTGCCAGAATCTCCGAATCAAGCAGTGCACCATGCAGTGTACGATGACTGTTATTGATCTCATACCGCTTGCAGAGGGCATCCAGGCTGTTGCGCTGCCCCGGGTGCAGTCGACGGGCCATGGTCAACGTATCTGTTACCGTGGCAAGTTCGCCAATCGTAATAGCCTGTTTACAGAGCTTGAACTCATTATCAAGAAAACCGACATCAAATGGCGCATTGTGAATAATTAACTCAGCACCACGGATGTACTCAATAAAATCCTGCACCACATCCTTAAAGCGCGGTTTATCCAGAAGAAACTCATTGGTAATGCCATGCACCTCAATAGCGGCAGCATCAATTTTTCGATCTGGCAGCAGGTATTGATGGAAGTTATTGCTGGTCAGCCGACGATCATTCATCTCGACACAACCAATCTCAATAATCCGGTGCCCCTGTTTAGGGTCTAGACCGGTGGTCTCTGTATCCAGAACAATTTGACGCATTTAACCCATACTCATTTTTGTGATGCCTAAATTGGCCAGCGCATCCGCCCGCTCATTCTCTGCATGGCCACTGTGCCCTTTGACCCAGGCCCACTTGACCTGGTGCTGCTTAACAAATTGATCCAGCTCTTGCCATAGATCAGCATTCTTCACCGGTTTTTTTGCCGCCGTACGCCAACCATTGCGCTTCCAGTTGTTAATCCACTGAGTAATTCCTTTCATCACATACTGTGAGTCGGTGGTGATCAGCACCTCTGATGGGCGTTTCAGAGACTCCAGGGCACGAATCACCGCCATCAACTCCATACGGTTGTTGGTTGTCTCCCGTTCACCACCCGACAACTCCTTTTCATGCTCGTTGTAACGCAACAGCGCACCCCACCCCCCTGGGCCAGGATTGCCTTTGCAGGCGCCATCGGTATAGATCTCAATCACATCAGCCATTTTTACTCCTCGTTGTCGGCTTCATCACACTCGCACCTAACACCTGCACTGTGGGACTCCAGCGCGCATGTATCGGCCTAACTAGGCTCTCTCGCTTTACTGCCTTAACCACATAACTCCCCCCAAGAAGTGGCCAAAAGCGCTGCCCCATCGACTCCATAAACTCCAGTCGCTGCATCAGCATTTTACTCCGCAACGGAGGACGGAACATTATCATCTCGCAGCTCTCAACCTCAAAGCCAAGAAGAGTAAGCCAATCTTGTAGGCGACGGGCAGAGAGAAAGTGTCCATGCCATGGAAAGGCCCCACCACGCTTCGCTAACTGACGCCACGCCCCCCATAAACTCCACGAGTTAAAACCAACCACCACAAGACGACCATCAGCAATCAGTACCCGTTCTACCTCACGCAGTAGTTGGTGAGGGTCTGCTGAGAAATCGAGGGTATGTGGCAGCAGAACGGCATCAACACTATCCGTCTTAACCGGCAGTTGCAGTGGATCTGCAACAGCCATCGCCATCCGTTCATCACTTAAAATCTGCGAATCAAGCAGGAATCGGTGTCTAATTCGCCACCCCTGTAGCGAGGCATCACCATCAGCACAGCGACCGATCTGTAGTGCATAATAACCAAACAGCGAGGGCAGCAAGCGTTCAATGGCCGCACGCTCTTGTTGCCACAAGATTTCCCCAGGCACGCTTTTAAACCACTCAATCATAGGAGTTTGTGGGCTATCTCTCTGCACTGTACTATTATCTGGTGCCATAATTGGTTTTATGGAATATCGGTTATATTATCCGGATAAATGGAAATCATACGCGGCTTTGCGTATATTTTCCGCCCTCTGATGCCACAACTTAAGTTACCTTAAAATATGCCAGCTCAACTGAACAGCCGCACACACACACTTCATTCAGTGACTAAAGCACTGACTCTACTACTTCTTTCCGCACTGCTATTAACGGCTTGCGGCTCAGCAGAGGTACGCTCTGAAGCCTCAAACAACGAGCAACCAGCAGTGGCAACCAGTAAGCCAGAGATAACAGCAAGCCCCGTTATTGAAGAGCTGATTGAGCCTGTTCGCGTGGTTGACCAGGAGCCTATCTTTAGCGTCACTACAAAAGATGAATATGACATATGGAGTCGCTTGCGCCAAGGCTTCCGGCTTCACCAGCCGGTGCGGTCGCGCATCGACTTGGAGGTTAAGTGGTATGTCAACCACCCTGACTACATTGCACGCGTCCAAGAGCGCGCCACCCCGCTGCTCCATTTCATTTTAGAGGAGGCAGAGAGACGTAACATGCCCACTGAAGTGGTGCTACTGCCGGTAGTGGAAAGCGCATTCCAACCCTTCGCCTACTCTCCAGGGCGTGCGGCTGGTCTATGGCAATTTATCCCGGCAACCGGCCGGCACTACGGTTTGGAACAGAACTGGTGGTATGACGGCCGCCGAGACATCATCGCATCAACTCATGCCGCACTCGATTTTCTACAGCACCTAGCACGTAGTTTTGATGGCGACTGGGAGTTAGCACTGGCCGCCTACAACTCAGGGGCTGGCACGGTCGGACGGGCGATCAGAAAGAACCGCAAGCAAGGTAAAGCAACAGACTTCTGGTCATTAAAACTGCCTAGAGAGACTCAGGGGTATGTCCCCCGACTACTGGCCATTGCCAAAATTATCGACAACCCAGCGATCTACGGCATTACACTCAAGTCCATACCTGACCAACCACAGATCGGCACCGTTGATATTGGCGGTCAATTGGATCTGGCGCTAGCGGCTGAAATGGCCGAGATGCCGATCAAAGAGATCTACAGCTTTAACCCGGCCTTCAACCGTTGGGCCACCGCGCCCAATGGCCCACACCACCTCACCCTGCCACTGGAGAAGATCCCCACATTTCAGGCAGCACTCGCAAAGCTCGATCCATCAAAACGACTGCGCTGGAAACGCTACAAGATTAAATCAGGTGACTCATTAGGTGTCATTGCCAGAAAACATAACACCACGCTGGCATTACTGAAGCAGGTCAATAAGATCAGGGGCAACCGGATCAGAGCAGGTAAACATCTGCTCATCCCCGTATCCAGCAAAGGGCGTCGCCACTACGCCTTCAGCTCCACACAGCGTAAACAGAAAATCAAAAACACCGTCCGCAAAGGGACGCGTCTGACCCACACTGTCGAACATGGTGATTCACTTTGGGATATCGCCAGAGCACATAAAGTGAGCTACCGAAAGTTAGCTAAGTGGAACGGCATGGCACCGGGGGACACCCTTCACCTGGGGCAGGAGCTGGTGATCTGGTCAAAAAGCAACAAGACCCAGCCAACCCTTCAGATTCCAAATTTCAACCCGACACCATTTAATCGCCAAAATAGCATCTCTTACCGCGTTCGCAAGGGTGATTCACTGGCCCGTATCGCACAGCGCTTCAATGTGAGAGTTGCCGACCTTCGGCGCTGGAACCGACTGCCAAGCAAATACCTACAGCCTGGCCAGAAGATAAAGCTCTATGTCGATATCACGCAACAGACGCTCTAAGCTTTAGGTCAAACAAAGAAAAAACCCCGCAACATAAATGCTGCGGGTGTAAAAGACCGCTGGGGTAGACCTGGAGGGACGGAGGATTCGACTCCAGCGGTTTTTAGCTCAAACATGTTCAACTAAAGAGACGTGAAAACCACTCCTCATTCAGTGTTATCTTGGCGTAGGGTGCAAAGTCTAAATCCTCTTTCTGTATATGTTCAGCCAACCACACTTCCAAATCTATCAGTAGTGGTTGGGAAATATCCTCACCTTCATCATGTCGATTCTGATAATCTTCAACAATGCTCTTAAAGCATTTATGCGCTTCGGTGTGCCGCTGAGTGAGTGGGTACCCTGCCCGGTCCATCAGGCGTTCTTCATAAGAGAAGTGCCTCTCAACAAATGTCTGTAGACCGGTGAGCACTAACGATATTTGATCTCTATCACCATTTTTCTGCGTAGAATCCAGAAGATTAAGCCAATCAATAATGCGTCTATTTTGGATATCAATAACACCGACACCCGTTGATAGGGAGAGATCCCAAAAGCGGTTATTCATTCATTAACCTCCAGACTGTTTTTTATATTTAAGAGGTGCTAACGCGCTCATAAGGGTTTGAGATTGGCCTTAGCCGAGCACCATTATTGACAGTATCTACTGAAGATAAGCGGTCTCTCTGAGAGCATTTCACATCAACACTACGACCGCCCACCAGTGGTTTTTTTGGAAAGCAGAGCAGGAGCGCGCCATACAGCAGCGCAAAAGCGATACAAAAAATAGCGACTACCCCCGCAAGCAAGCTGACGAACCACAAGCCGATATCAGAGAAAATAGATGAGCTTTGAAAATTTAGAGCAAGCGCTAAAATACAGAGTAGGAGGAGGAGGAGTACAAGACAGAGAAGCCACCCATGCTGAACCGTCACATCAAATTTCTTCATCACCCGATACACCTCACACTTTCCAAATCCGAAATGACTTGTATAAGCCATCTCCCTTGGTTAGTAACTTTACCGGTGAGGTGTCACACCACTGTGACCAGAAGCGTCAAAGAAGCGTCAAAAATAGAGCGACGTCCAATCTGTAAGGATTTTTTGATAATAAACTACATCACTTTTATCGAGAAGCTGACGTTTGAAAAGCGCTTGGCAGCATACTATTTCAGTGCATTTTCAAGTGGAGGAAGAATCATCTTCAGTCCAGCCTCGACCACCTGGTCATGTAGCCGCTGCAAAGTGTGTGGCAACTCATCACTTAAAGTACCCAGACCAC
This sequence comes from Candidatus Polarisedimenticolaceae bacterium, assembly GCA_021647945.1. GTDB lineage: Bacteria > Pseudomonadota > Gammaproteobacteria > Chromatiales > Chromatiaceae > JAKITT01. The sequence goes on along the minus strand of JAKITT010000011.1, from coordinate 14,376 downwards.
AAAGAGCCAGTGCACGCCCTCGGGCCATAATGAGATCACTCCACGGTAGTGGCTCTTGAGCAGTGTATCGCTCCAGTGCTTCCACGTAGTGCTCCACTTCAGCATATTTTTTCTGCTGTAAACTCACTTCAATCGCACACTGGAGAAAGATCAACTGGTTGTGACTAACCCCCCCCATAGCAAGCAGCCGCGCTCCCTCTTTTAAGGCCCACGCCCGTCGCTCATCATCACGAGTGGTAAGCGCCCAAGGCCCAAGAATGGACGGCCCTATACGCAGAGACTCCTCTGTCAGCTCATAAGCACGGATAAACTGTTTCTCAGCTTCAGCATGAAAACCATTCATACCCAGCAGAGTTCCTAGCTGACCAAGGCAAGTCGCTTCATAACGGCGTGATCCCAACTTACAGGCCAAAGCCAGCCCTTTTTCAATCTGCGGTTGTGACGCCTCTCTCTCACCCCAATAACAGAGCATATTTGAGTAGATCAGGTGTGCCGCCATTTCCCCATGCAGGTTGCCCACTTTTACCGCCATACTGATAGCAAACTCAATATCCTGGCGCGCCTCAAGGGGATGGTTTTGATAGAAGTGGGTCATCGACCGTACAGAGTAGTTGGTGACATTGAGACGACTAAGCTTCTGCTGATGGCAGAGTTCAATGCACTGATCAAAGCGAGCATGTGCGGTGACCATCTGGCCACTCTGGTAGCTGGCATGACCCAAGCCGCTAAGTGCATAGGCTTCATAGTGGGGTGAGTTGGCTTTGCGGGCATAACTTAAAGCAAGGTCATGTTCTTTTAGGCAACCGTCAATATACCCCATAGGGAAGAGAATACTGCCACGCAGGTAGTGAATTTTGGCCAGCTGATTGGGGAGCACTTCACTCTTCGCCACCGTCTCAGCCCGATCTAAAATAACTAATGCTTGTTGGTAGTTATCTTGGATATTTAGCCCCGCCACTTGACCAATCCAGGCCCGCACACGCTGCGCATCATCCTCTGCCACCTCAAGCGCCTCTTCATAGGCTTGCACAGAGGCATCAAGATCACCCAGGCGCTTCATCAACCCTCCGCGCAGCATTTTCAGCTCAAAGGTGAGTTCAGGCTGGACAGGCAACGCCTCGGCGGAGGCGAGGAGATGCAGCGCCCGATCATGGTGGTAGTGGCGCATCTGCAACTCCGCCGCTGTAAAGTAGGCCGCTGCTGCACCTGGGTCTCCAGCACGATCAAGATGCTCAGCCTGTAGCTCAGGAGCGCTATCGGCATACCAAGCGGCAGCCCGTAGGTGCAGTGCATCTCGCTTCGATTTCAGTAGTGAGCTATAGATCCCCTCCTGCACCAAGGCGTGAGTAAAGAGCAGCTCATCATACTGCGAGCGCAGCAACTGCCGCGCCAATAGCGCCGTACATTGGTAGTCAGGTTTGTCGATAAGAAAACGAAGCAGTGGCAATGGTACATATTGTCCCAGAATGGAGGCTGCTTGAATCGCCTCTTTATCCTCTTTGGCAAGACGATCCAGACGAACCCAAACAATGCTTTGAATCGAATCTGGAATACTGGTTTCACCATCAACCGCAGCTCGCAACAGCTGATCAAGAAAGAGCGGATTGCCCTCTGCCCGCTGGATACAACTCTCACGCAGCAACTCATCTACGCTGTTATAACTTGCTGCCAGCGCCAGCGCCTCCTTCTCACGCAGTGGGTTCAAGTCGATAGTGGTGAGCGGTGCACCCTGCATGGCATTGCGCCATGCAGGATCGAGCGGTTCACCTTCAACACGTGACGTCATCACCAGTAGAACGGGAAAATCGACCACCGTCGCCGCCAAATGAGCAAGACAGGCCAACGTCATTGAACCAGCCCAGTGGATATCCTCCACCAATAGTAGCAGGGGCTGCTGCTGGCTCTGCATCTCAATCAATCGGGAGAGTGCCGTCTCTGTTTTTCGTTGGCGAGTGGTTCGATCCATCACCTCAAACATGGCGTGCTGTTCGGCCGATTGCGGTAGATCCAGCAACTCATTAATAAAGGCAGCATGACCCGCTTCGATTAGACCATTATGTAGCGCCTTCTCAACCACGCCATGGGACTGCTCTAAGTCACTATTATGTGGGATCTGCAACAGGCAACGAGCCAACATCGGTAGCGCTTCATGATTCGCACCACCACCAAAGTCGAGATTGAGTACCTTATAAACCTCAAAGCCATTGGCAATCGCCAGCGCACTGAACTCCTCCATCAGACGTGTTTTACCAATCCCCGATTCACCACGAATGAGAAAACTCTGCCCACAACCGGTATCAAGGCAATCCTCTAACGCTCCGCTATAGAGACGCATCTCTCGCCGCCGCCCAACCAAGGGGGTTAAAATCTGCTCAGGCTGCATTGAGGTGACCGACCAAGCCCGGCTCTCACCATCACTATGCTCAACCTGCTCAGCAACCATACATAAGGCTTGTGAGCGGTAAACAGCACGGCTAATCAATATCTCACCCGCTTTGGCCTGCTCAGCCAGACGTGTCGCTTGGAGCAGTGCTTTTCCGCTAAAGTAGTATTCATCCTCGATATGGCTCACCAACAGGCGGCCACTAGCGATACCCACCTTGACCTCCATGTTCTCCTCATCAGGCTGCGACAAGGCATAGTGGATGCGCCCAACACTCTGCAGCGCATGTTTAGCGTCATCGGTATGCGCCTTTGGCACTCCAAATACCACCATCACCGTGTCACTCATCGGCTGGAAGCTACGGCCATTCCAATGGGCCGCCGCTTTACTCACTATATCGAAGAAGCGGCGGGTAAAGTTCTGTAGCTCATCTGTCGCAAGTTCAACTGAGCAGCGACTGTAGCCCACCAACGTGACAAACATAATGGTCGACTGACGCAACTCAGGCGAATGAAAAATGGCATCCCGCTTTAGCGGTAGATCACAAACCCCCAAGCGCTCTGTGGCTGTCTCCTCTCTCTCAACTTGAGCCACCTCAATGGGTGCATCCGTATCTGGTTGACTCATACTGTTACGCTGTTCAAGTAGGTTGCGATAGAGCTGTTGCGTCTCCTCCTCAGGCAACACATTTAGCTCTTTACGCAGGGTGTTTCGGCAGAGGCGGTACTGTTTAAGCGCGGCTCCATGCCGTCCCAACTTTGAGTAGAGCGTCATCAATGTGCGATGCACCGGCTCCTGCAACACATCCAATGAGAGCATGCGGATAGCCAACTGCACCGCCCGTTCTAGCGCCCCCTCTTTAAGGTAGATTGGCAGCAGTGCAGACATCGCCTCCAGCGCAGATTCACACAGGCGACTGCGCTCCCCCATCATCCAATCTTCAAAAGTGCTCGCATTGGTGCTGAACCCCTCCAGAAAATCACCTTTATATCGGGCAACAGCCGCCTCTAATGAGGCTTGATCGCCCGCTGAAATCAAGCGTTCAAACTCAGTGGCATCAACCTCAATCACGCCACTCTTAAAGGTAATTGAGGCACTATCGGTAATCAGTGGGAATTGCTGTTCAGGCAAAAGTTTACGCAGAGCAGCCAAGGTTTGGCGCAGGCTGTGGCGTGCTTGTGATTCGCTGCTATCCTCCCAAAGCAGTGAGGCTAGGCGTTCACGAGAGAAGTTTTTCTCAGGATTGAGAGCCAAATAGACCAGCAACGCCTTCGCTTTTTTGGCCATGTTGGAGAGTGGCTTCTCATCCGCCGATAGAACCTGAAACCCACCCAGAGAGATTAACTTCAATACGCTCACAACTTATCCTTTGATTGTTATTCTGATACCGCTGCTAACGCCAGCAACAGCCGTACACACGTCCCTTTATCTGATGACGCAATTTCTAAAGATGCTCCGATCTGTCCTGCCCGATGGTGCATGTTTTTAAGCCCACGCCCTCGGTTTTGTTCATCTATGGTGGCTAAATCCAGCCCCTTTCCATAATCGATTATATCGATAAAAATATGGGGTACATCAAGCGTCACAACACCTGTCGCTAAGCGCATTCTATGGCACTCTGCATGTTTAATACTGTTGGTAAATGCCTCTTGCACAATACGCATAATGTGCAAACTACGGTGCGGACTCATTTTGGGGATCTCCGGCAGATCTGTCACCGCCCACTCTAGCTCAATTTTTGCCGCATCTAATTGATCTTGTAGACGCATCCGCATAGTACCCAATAGCGTCGGCAGCTCATATTGAACGGGGTCAAGTGAGTCGATGACAAATCGCAGATCCGTTAGGCTGTACTCCGCCTTTTCACGAATCCGCTTAAATACCTCTCCTTTGTGCGCTTGCAACAGGGTGATCACCGAAACCAGATGTCCACCAATACCATCGTGCATATCGCGCATAATGCGTTCACGCTCTTCGGCTAAAACCTGCTGCTGCTCCATCACTTTTACTTTTTCAAATTGTGACTCTAACGCCTCTTTTTTCACCTGCACTCGCTGCTCCAAATTGGCGGCAAGAAACTCTGCCCTCTCAATGGAGTGGACAAAACGGTGGACAAGCAGCCAACTAAAAAAGAGCAGTGCGGGGAGAATGGCGTACTGAATAATAAGCCCCTCTTGCCGGTCTCTAAAGTGGTTAACCAGCAAGATATCATGCAGACCAAACACCAGGATAAAGACCCCCATAAAGAGCATGAAACAGACATCACTCGCTTGCGTGTGCCAATAGGTTTTTAATAAAATAAAGACCGCATAGCAACCAACAATCACTATTGCCACATCCCAAACTCGGTAGCCTATATGTAAAACTGTCTCCACATCCGGCAGCAGAAATATACCCAAGCCAAAGAGCGCCAACCCGAGTAGAAACAGCTCTATTTTTTCATGCTTTTCACCCACATAACGGTGGATAAATAGCACCATAATGATGATGGTCCAACCCAGCGTGCTCATCATCAACGCTTCCCATAACCGCGTTGAGAACGGGATTTCGGCAACAAACAGATTAAAGTTGTGTGTCCCCCAAATCATCATCTCCATCGACAATACGGCATAGATAATATCTTGTGGCCGAACCAACCAAAATGAGAAGGTGATCATGCCGATGAGATACATCGCCACCGTTATCCAGCGAATCAACTCAACACGCACCAGATACTTGAGCTGATAGGCATCAACCAACAGCTCAACGGGCGCTAGATAGAGTTTGCTAAGAAACCCCTGATCATAAAATGTAGTCGCCACACGAATATCGAGACGATTTTCACCCTCATGCAACAGCTGCGATGAGAAGCTAAACAGCAGTGGTTCATTGTGGTGGCGCGAGAGGGGTTCGCTAAACGGCCCTCCACGCCCCACCCAGACACCATTAATATAGACGGCGGCATTGTGTGCAACAGTGGGGATATAGATGCCCCAAAGCTCATCGACGGGCTGAGCCAGTAATAGGCTGCTTCGGTACCAGATCTGCTCAATATCCTGGTGGTTATCGTGCCAGCTATCGGGGAGTGATTGAGGTGCCCAATCGGCATCACTCAACTCATCAGGTGATGTCGCGCTGCTGGCAACAAACTCTACCGACTCGATAGGATCAACATCAGGGGCTTGAAAAAAGGTCGGCGGTGAGTAGATGGAGAGATAGTTAAGACCGAGCCAATAAAAAAAGAGCACGGTCAGACCGACTATTTTGTTACGACTCCACCGCATTGCGCCACTCATACCTTTGGTTATAGGTAGAATTAAACCACCCAATTAATAATCAGAAGAGCGTAACAGCTTGCACCCAACTATTGCAGAGGAATTACCCTCTCTAGTACCACTGCTAAATTGTAACTATTCAGCTTAGCTATTGTTTTCAGAGGTAGGGCGGGATTCATCCCGCCTACGGTGCTGAAAACAAAGCTATGACCCTTAACCTTACCTCTACTGGCGGGATGAATCCCGCCCTACAGAAGAGATTGGCTGATGTGTTGAATAGTGACTAAATAACTTCGTGAGCTTCGTGGTGATATGACAAATCATACGCACTAATTTTACTGGAAATTTAAGCACGATCGTCCTACCTCTCGTAAGCTACCAAACTACTGATAAACATCCCCCCCCTAAGAGAGCAACCCCCGCTTTGCCGCCTCATGCAGCGCCTCAGCACGGCTATTGACCTGTAACTTATTGTAAATATTCTTAATGTGGGTGGTAACGGTGTAGTAGGTGATATCCAACTTCTCCGCGATCTCCTTTGAGGAGAAGCCTTGGCTAACCAGTTTGAGGATTTTAGATTGCCGTTCGGTGAGCGCCTCTAACGGCTCTACCACTTCTACATGAGGCTGCTTAAATCGTTGCAACATCAGACGGGCGATCACTGGGCTAATCGGCGCACCACCTTTCATCATGCTTAAAATCGCATCGGTGATCTTCTGGCTATCATCATGTTTGAGAATATAGGCCTTGGCCCCCGCCTCAAGTGCATCAAACACCGTATGTTCATCCTGAAAGCCGGAGATCACCATCGCCTCACAATCGAGATGCAGCCGCTCTATCGCCTTGATAATCTCAATGCCTGAACCATCGGGCAGGCCAAGATCTGTTAGCAATATATCGGGTTTATGCTGCTCTAACGCAGCCAAGCCATCCGCCATGGTTGCCGAGACAGCCAACAGTTCAAACTCGACATGCTGAGTGATGAGCAGCACTAAACGCTGACGCACATCGGCATCATCTTCAACAATAGTCAGCGTGTATCGCTTCATCGGTTACTTAAACTCAGGCCCTGGCTAACAATTGCACTGATTATATCCTGCAAAAAAATGGCTCGCATACCAAGAACTGGGGATGCGCCATTTTTTTCTTAGCCTCACACTACACACAAAGTAATAACCATCATCTGAATTAGCGCCCTTTAAGAGAGCGGCGTTCGATGCAATGAAAAATTGGAACAACACCACCATGTTTAAATTAGCATCACTGTTCACTCTACTTCTCTGGCACAGCGTTATCAGTGCTGCCTCCTTTGTACGTGTTGATGTTGCTATCGACAATATGCCGAGTAGTAGCAAGATGGTTCAAGCACTCTGCCGATTAAGTGATAGCAGCGCAGAGACCAACCAACTGCCGCTAGAGGGGATGGCAAATGCAGTGATCAGAAATGGGCGATTTCATGGCACCATTGACGTTCCATTCAGTGTGCAGCCTCTCGCAAAATTTGATCAGGTTCAGTGCGAACTGCGCCTATGTGCCACTTTGCAGAGTGATACGGTTTGTGAACAACCCATCGCAAGCAGTGCCGCGGGCTTTAATAGCTACAGTGGCAACGCATTTCATCAACTCAGCGCCACTGAGCAGATTGATCTCAACCCACCACCCAGCAGCGATGGCAGTGCCATCATCGGTTTCAGTTCAAATAGAGCGTCTGGCTATATTGCACCCGATAGAGGGCTGGCTAATCTGGCAGATAGCAACACACCAAGTGGAACAGCCACGCGCCACGACTATGGTGTTATTCCTGCTGGCATTACCGCCGATAGAGGCTCCTTTGTATCACTAGAGCGTGCTATTGCTGCAAGTTATGTCAATCGAGGGTTAGCCACAAACACAACCACTTATTTGGCAATCAACGACACTCTGCCTACCGAACTTTTACTCCCTAGGCTTACCGAGTTAAAACTCATCTCAACACCTAGCCAAAGTCACTGGAGAAGAGTGGATATAGCGTGCCGTACCTATTGTGATCCACTTGTATATGAAGAGTTTTTTATTGTTAATGAAACACTTATTTTTGAAGTCTCTATTGAAACACCTGCCCCTGCAAACGGCTTAACACTCGCTTTCTCATCCACCACCTCTTTTATTGATTTTCAAGCAGGTACGATACACATCCCAGAAGGGGCTACCAGCACCAGATTCCGCACCACCACAGCTATAACCCAACGAGGCAGTACAGGGTGGTCTGTCAGTGACTATCGAGTACCAAAAGATTTTACTCTTACTGTCAATTTGGAGGATCAAACGACATCAACGACAGTGAAGATGAATTACTCACCTTGGTATGACTATGATCACAGCAATCCAACCATTTACTCTCTTGGCTCTCTCCTACGGACTAAAATCGACCGATATGCAGGCACACCTATTACAGTTAGGCTTGTCTTAAGTGGTCCAGCCCCAGAAGGGGGTGCTCAAATCTCGCTACAAAACTCACGGCCAGATGTTGTACAGCAACCTATTTCCATCATGATACCTGAGGATCAAAGAGCCATAGATTTCCAGGTACAGATAAGAGCGGTTGCTACAAAACAAGTGGCAACCATCACTGCCTCTTATGCTGGAGAATCAAGGGCAATACATCTGCAAATTAGGCCTCCCCAGGTTGATTGGCTTACTTTTGATCCACACTCTGTCATTGCAGGTGCGTCAGTAACCGGTACCGTTAGACTTGGCAGCCCTGCGCCTACGGACGGGGTAACTGTTACACTCACAAATAGTGACCCTAACAATGGCTCAATTCCCAGCAGTGTGGTAGTTCCAGCAGGGAAATTAACCGCAGACTTTCCTATCACCACTTTTGCAACAGATCAGGTAGGAGTCAGCGTCAGCCGCTCAATGCAGATTGAGGCCCAGATAGGCTCTGGCAATGCGGTAAGGCGTATCTTGCAGGTCAAGCTCCAACCAGAAATCACCACATTAACACTCAACATTCAAGAGGTTGAACCTGGCTCTAGCTTGCTAGGAGAGGTGCAAATATCTGCCATTGCTCCGGCCGAAGGGACCCTCGTTTCAATAACTTCCAGCACACCTTTTGTGACAGTTCCATCATCTATCACCATCGCCAGCGGAAAACGCATAGCCACTTTTAGTGTCTCTACTCAAGCCGTCACAGAGATCACTCCCTTTGTTATTCAGACAACCAGCCACGAGGCCAATAAACGGTTCAATTTTAGTTTAAGCCCGCTGTTATCAACGATTAATCTCTCTTCTAGTTCATTTATAGGTTTTGGCACTCGACTAGAGGGAGGCCAGTCAATCCCAGCGGGAGTCTATCTAAGAAGAGAACAACCAACGGCAACAACCGTCCAATTAAATAGCCACTCTGCAAAAGTAACCCTGCCCAATACGGTCACCATTCCTGCGGGTGAACAATGGGGCTACTTTACCGTTTCAACACAAGCCGTGGTTGATGACCATACGGCTGAAATATCAGCCACCCTGCAAGGTGTTACAAAAACAGTCAATTTCACATTAGTTTCAACTGAGTCTGCCATCCCTGCCGTTGTCTCAGAATTAACATGGTCAGATGAGCAGTTTAGCGGCGCACGTGAGAGTTCTTTTATTGGCCATGTCACGCTTAATAAAGCGGCCATATCAAATATGGTGATCGATATAACTCACGATGGTGGTGAGAACGTCACCGCCCCAAGCGACATTCTCATTCGCCAGGGCGAGAGTGAGGTTACATTTGAGGTAGCAGCAATAGCAACGGAGCAGACACAAGTTGTCACCTTTTCAGCATCACATAGGCAGAGTGAAGAGAGCATAGATGCGGTGCACTACACCCCTCAAATGCGTTGGAAACTCAAAAATATAACATTGCCACTTGAACCTATCGTACCCATTGAAGGAAGTTTGCAGTTATCCCAAGGCACCATCTTCTTAACACACAGAATGGGCCGAGGAGAGAGTACCGTTGTGACACTGACCAGCAGCAATCCAGCCGTTCTGCCTGTTCCTGCATCTGTCACTATTAGTGCTGGCGACCGTTTCAAATTCAAACTGGAACCTGCTCCCGTCACTGAAGCACAAAACATCACCATCACCGCAACCCTTGATGGCATCACTAAAAGTGCCACCGTTTTAGTTGCACCTGAAGGCATGCTGCTACTAAAAATATTATCCCTTCCAAACAACAAACCGCTCCATACCAATAGAGGCTACTTAGGCACTATTGAGTTGAATAGACGTGTTCCAGAGGCAACGCAAGCGGTGATAACACTGACTAGCAGCCACCCCGACATCATTGCAGTTCCTGAGTCGATAGTGGTCGAGGCCAACAGTAGCAGCGGCCACTTTAATTTCACGTCGATGGCTGTTTCTGAATTACAAACAGTGACTATAACGACAACCCTCAATGGCATTAGCATCAGCGAAGCAGTCGAAGTTATGCCTGCTCATAACCCAGAGTAAGGTTCGATAATGAACAGTAAAAAGAGATCATTTCAGTGGTTTTCACGCATAAAGTCCACTGCACTCAGCGGGCTGCTTTTATGCAGTTTTATACCATTTTCATACGCCTATGAGACTGTTGTAGAGGCGGGAAAAATGTCCAACGAAGGGCGTATTTGGCAAGACAGAAATGGCGTGAAAGATTCAGGTTATTCCAATATGGCGGGAGGCAGTATCGCCTTCTATGACGGCGCTTGGTATCACCAAGTTGAGGATGGTAGCTGGCTCTTCTTCCATGAGGGGCGGCTGCTAAATCTAGCTGAGTCAGACAACTCCATTACTGAAACACTCCAGTATGAGGTTGTCGCCGGTACCGCTTTTGATGGCGAACCACCCGGTATGTATGGCATGAGTCTGGATGGTGTCACAGGCCAGTTGGTGACTACTGACGGCACCACTTTCATCCCGCATGATTTAGAGTTACTAAGAGCAGCCAATGGGGTGCTTTATTACTACAACACCGTAGCCAACCGTTGGTGGCTTGCTCGCCCTGACCGTATTGGCGACAGCATGGATGGCACCCCCGCTGCCCCCTACAAAGTGGCACGAATATCAGCAGGAAGTATGCCCGAAGCCTCGCTATTTGGAGGTGACCTTGAGAACCGATTCACCTTTGATATCAAAAAATTCAGATACCTCAATAGTGATGGCTCAATCGCAGGTTTTCACCACAGCACAGTGAGTGGTTACCGACAGTGGAACAGTGCCAACTTCAATGATTGGTCTGGGCCAAATATCGCCTTTATTGGCGAGACTTGGTACGGCATGGAGGGTGAGACACGCTACCAACCCTTTTCTCAGGGCAGATACTTAGATTTTTACAATAGCGACAGTACGATCACTGAAGCGCTGCAACAGATGCTCATAGCGGGCACCTCTCTAGAGAACGAGGGGCTACCATCTGATCTAAGGCTAAAATTGGATGGTGTCACTGGGCAGTTGGTTGATGCTTCAGGAGAGGCGGTTGATCTCTCATACACACCACTTCCCAATACAATCATATTCACTCAAAGACTGAGCCTACGAGGTGTCGCTGAAGAGGGGCCTTTTACAGCCAAATCTACCAAGATTTCTCTACTGCAGGTGATTCCTCTACGAAACAGAGCCAATGACCCGTTTAATAATCGTTTACTACCACTGGCGATCAGCAATGCCCAAAGCAGTGAGCTGGTAGTTGTAACGGCCCCACCGCCTGCCACTCAGCCACCATCGGGTAGTTGTCCACTGAACACGACATTAACCGTGGTTGCTAGCCTGCCAGCAAGTATGCCACTCAGCCAGTCACTCAACCTTACAACCGGCAGCCCTTATCAGCTTGGCGTAGGTATGGCTAACGCGGCTATTGATATTGCCGTGATTAATCCTGGCAATTCAACTCAGGCCATCGTCACCGCCGCTTCAGGTTTCACCTATATATCAGGCTCCTCATTCGGCACCATCACCGAAGGCGGCAACCTCAGCTACTTGATGCGGCGCAATTCAGACAGCGCCGAGTTTGAAATCAACTTCAGTTTCTCTGTAGAGATGGTATTTGATGACATGGGGATCTCGGTGCAAACGCTAACAGGCCGCTTGTGCCAAGAGGGAGGCCCAGTATGAAAACAATCAACCTAATCACAACTGGTCTGCTGTTGAGTTTAGCCCTTGCTCAGCCCACCTCTGCACGTAATTTTCGTGACATGATCAGAATACCCGTTGCCCCTGAGAGGATGGCCGTTGAGGCATCAGCCACATTAACATCATTCTCTCCGGTTGATCGAGCCACCATTGAAAAGTCGATTCGGAAAATAGTTGCCAGTTGGAATGGCCCAGATCTTGCGAAATATCTGGCTAAAAATTTCCAAGACAAACATCTACTACTAACCACCATCCAACGTAGTGTGCCGATGGATGCCAAGCTTCGCCTGATCTCTGTACATGGCATCAGCACGCTGGAGCAAAACAACTCACTCCATCCAACAACCCACGCAAGGCAGCGTAGGAGCGTCGTTATCGCCACCGTTGATCTGCAACTGGAGTTTAACGACCCCTTCAAAGGGTTAGTCAAACTGCCACATAGCAGCCAGTTCTACTTGCAGGTTGTGGAGTCTGAATAATGCCAATACGCAACGCAATTTCTGCTCAAAAGCGGGCGGCTCTGATACTGTCGATTATTGGCATATCCGTCATCAGCCAACCGGCCCTAGCCGCCTTTATCTATAGCGGTCAGAACAAATTAACCTTTGAACACTACAGCGTTGAGGGTTATGAGAGTGGTGGTATCTATCAATTTGAAGGGTGGCAAAAGTTTGATGATTTTAGCCTCAACTTCTCCGATACCTACTCCCCCTACAGCACCATGCGGGGTTACATCATCGGCAGCAGTAGTCACTCTGAATACCGTGGTGAAGAGAGTGAAAAGATCAGTAACTTCTCAGTGGTCTACCAAACGGGGGAGAGCGCCCTCCCCTTTCGTCTGGAGGTCGGTGATTACTACGCCAACCAGAGCCGCCACACGCTACAGCGGGGGCTAAAGGGGATTCAGCTTGAGCTGCAGCCACAAATAGCCAATGCCCCACACTCTATCCAACTCTTTTTTGGCCGTAGCGCAACCGACTACCAAACGCTATTTGATGGTGAGGAGAAGGACTACTACCTCGGTGCATCTTGGCTCACCGAGAGCGAAACATGGGGGGCATTTGCCCTCACATCGGTCAACTACCAATCAACCGAAGCACTGGGAGAAAAGGTCGAAAATGTGAGTGGCCTCGCCTGGGAGAAGGTTTTTACCACCAGCTCCTTCAACCACACCATCGAAGCAGAGTTTGCCTATTTGAGTGGTGAAAATAGCACCAGTGATGATCTTGATGAAAACAGTACAACGCTGAAGCTAAGTGGCAATAACCACAGCGGTTATGACTATTTGATCGATTTAGAGCACAACGGTGACCTCTTCTCCCCCAATGGGGCCAGCGCCACTGCTGATCGTGCAAGTGCCAACCTTCAATGGGGACAACCGATCACCAACAGCATCAATGCCCGACTACGCAGCCAACACACCCGTAGTAATCTGAGCAGCGATAACATCACCACCACCCGACTCACCGGTTTCAATATTGGTGGTCTCCCTTTTAGCGGCTTCAACAACGTGCTGAAGGGACTGAATATCAACGCCGATTTCTACCACCAAGATGACCAGGATGAGGATAAAAGCTTCGAGCGTGAGAACAGCGTATTTCAACTCAACAGCAGCCTACCCATTAACCGAAACCTGCGTAGCCGACTCAGCTATCAGTGGTTGCTAACCGACAATAAAATAGCCGACACCCGCTCCAAACGGCAGAGTGTTTCAGCTGGTTTTGACTACAGCTTGGCACTCAGCCAGTGGCAAGGGGCCATATCCCCCACTGCTCGCTATGTAGAAGATCGGGATGTTGCAGGCAAGCAGACCTCAAACCTCACACTGGGTGGCCTCCTCAACATCCGCCGAGATGGCCACAACCTCAACCTCTCCTATCAGACCGTGAGCTACACCGCTGATGATCCCACGGCGACAGAATCGACCACCGCCCAAACCCACATCGGCTGGAACAAAGATTGGAAACGTCATGGTTTTGCCATCAATGTGGATCACTTCAACCGCAGTCCTGAGAGCAGTGAAAATAGTGATAGCCACAAATTCAGCCTAGCCTGGACCTATCGCTTCGCTAAAAAAGCCTCGCAAGCAGCGCCTATCCAGAGCAGCGAGCATGGCATCAGCAGCTTCAGCACACTCAGTGATTTAGCACTGGGGTCACGCCTCAACAGCGCAACAGAGAGCACGCTGAAACAGGCTGGCTTTCTCAGCTCAGGCAGCAGTGGAGCCTACCAACTCTATGAAGGCAGGCTCTTTAATAGCCTGGAGAACCGACAGGTATTGGCGATAGAAGGTAGCGCAGGCAGCGTTAAATCGAGCCACATTCTCATCCCCATCGCCAACAGTGCCGCTCAATCAGAGAAGGTCTATCAGAAACTGCTGGATGAGCTACTGGCCACCTACGGTTCACCTAGCCTCGCAATTGAGCGGGGTGAGTTTGCAACCAACTGGCTGACAGCACTGCAAGACAACCAGTTCTCACCAGTAGTGTCCGGTTAGAAACTTGCAGTAATTTAAAGGAAAAATATTTGTAAAAAAGTTTGGATAAAAGCGTTTTTTTGCTTGACATGAGTTAAAAATCGTTCGGCAGCATTTTGATAAACCCACTC
>JAKITT010000010.1 GCA_021647945.1 Candidatus Polarisedimenticolaceae bacterium | reverse complement strand
TGAGAGAGCTGCGAACCAAAATCCTCAATGAAACCCGAGAATCACAGGTCGCACCACCAGATCCTGGGGACGTAGACTCTCGAAATCCGGAGGGTTTACATGCAAGTACCTAACCGGACACTACTGAGTGGGATTAGCTTAAATGTGGCAGGGGTACCGCGAAGCGGTTTAGTTCAACGCCTTGCTAACCGGCCATTTATACAGAGTGTAGCGAAGCGAAACGGCGTATAAATGGTCGGGTTGAGCTGATTGTTAGATTTTTTATTTGCCACAACAACTGCTGTATTTCATTGTTATTGCTAACGAGGTATCCCACAAATATAGAGATGTCTCGTCAGTAGGGTTATTGTAGATATGCGGTTTTTGGTCTTGCATGTGGTACTCAATATAATCTAAATGTGAGTCTCTATTTTTATCCATCATTAAAATACTAACAGGTGTGTTCATGCCTCCTGTAGTGCCACCGTACATTTTGGTTTTGATAATAATAGCTTTATCGTTATTAAGTGTTAATATCTGATTTTGATTCTCGCCTGTTTGTGATACCCAGTTAACTTTAAGTGATTCATTTTGTTTTAAATATTCTACTAGCATGGGATATTTTAATGGGAGAACTTTGTTTATAAAGTTATCTCGACTATCTGCATGAGCAAGACCTGAATATATAAATACTAATATAAATGCTTTTACTACTTTCATGATTTTATAGTCTTTCAGTTATTGAATTTATAAAAGAATCTCTATTGTTTTGACTGCCTGCTCCGAGATTAAATCTTGTTCCATCTGGGGCTACACGAATTAACATTGTTGAGCCAGCCTCAAGAGATGGCTCAAGGAAAAAGAAAGCCGGATCTCCAATAAAGCTGTTATTAAATACTATAGCTATAAAGCTAGGAATAATAGCAGGCGTGCCGTTTATGTTAGAGGGGCCTCCATAAGACTTTAGGTTAAACAGCAAAATAGAGTTTAAATTATCAATTTTTATTATTTCAGCAGTAATGTCTGGCAGAGCATTTTTATTGATGCTTATGCCGGCTCTTATTTTTGCTGCACTGAAAAGCCTAGCTTTAAGTGCATTAGTTGGATTTTCAGAGAATGATTGTATAAACGCTGTAATATTAGAAGTAGATAGCTCCATCATATTGCCGTAGCAATATGCAAGAATTGCTAGTCTTACTTTTTCAGGGTCTTCGTTTTTACTACCAAAGATATTGCCAAATATACCCATTATATTTTTCTCCGTTTTTTATTTTACTTTGGTAAGTGATCTTTACATGCCATAAGCACATTATATAAACGGCGGTCATATTTACTACCATTCGGGTTTGCTTCTGCTTTCATCATTTGGTTGTATTCTCTCATTCCAAATTCCGCCTCCATACCGTTAGTTGTACAGGTGCAATATGCTTTTGCATTTTTCATTCGAAGACCTTGCGAATTCATGCTTTCTGCACATCTGTCAATATAGGCTAATTTAGCGCCCCTAGGCCATGTGTCTGAGGCGTTGGCGTTAATAAAGAATATCGTAAGTGCAACGCCTGCTATAACTTTGAATGTATATCTCATGATTTTCCTTATTTAAATCTAACTTATTAGTATCAGGCACATTTGCCCGGTTTCCCCGTGGTATTAAACTGGAAATCAGGCATATTTGCCTGATAAGCACCCCAATTCAGGCAACTTTGCCCTGATAATACGATAACGAACATGTTATCAGGCATATTTGCCAGATAATTTACCAAAACATTATTCATATCCTTCAGCTGTGTCAACTTAAAAACTTGGTAATACCCTGCTGACTGAAATGAGGGGCATAGGTCGTAATGGCATAGTGTATCGCACCAAGCGAAAGCCTATTAGCAAGTAGCAGGATTGCGTTGCACTCCATCCAAGCGACTTGCTAAAGCAACTTTTTATCGCCTTCCAACGCCCAGGGTAATCAAGGCTTTTATCTCTTCTTCGCCCGTGGATGTGCTTGATCATAGACTTGCGCCAAGTGCTGGAAATCAAGATGGGTGTAGATCTGGGTGGTGCTGATATCGGCATGACCAAGTAGCTCCTGTACCGCCCGTAAGTCACCGGATGACTCCAGTAGATGGGTGGCGAAGGAGTGACGCAGCATATGCGGGTGAATTTGTTGTGGCAGACTCAGCTGTTTTGACCAATGTTTGAGCCGCTGCTGAATAGCGCGTTGCGACAGACGACCCCCTCGCTGGCTAACAAAGAGTGCGGTCTCCACCTCATTGGCCATCGCCCCTCTAATAGCCATCCAGCGCTGAACCGCTTGTCGTGCTTGGCTGCCGACCGGCACGACTCTCATTTTGCCCCCTTTGCCGGTCACCATCAGTGCGGCATCATCCATATCGATCTGCCCTAGATCGATGGAGGTCAGCTCTGCTAGCCGTAGGCCGGAGGAGTAGAATAGCTCCATAATGGCGAAGTCACGCAGTGCCAGCGGATCATTTTCGGGGTTATCGAGCAGCTGTGCCAACTGATCGGCATCTAGGGTGACCGGTAGTTTACGCTGCACTTTGGGGGCGCGTACTCCTTGGGCGGGGTTGGCGCTGACTAGGCGCTCTCTGAGTAGATAACGGTATAGGCTGCGCAGGGTGGAGAGTTCACGCTGCAACGATTTTGCAGCGATGCCATTGCGATGACGCCAGGCGATAAATTGGCGTACCTGCTGCTGAGTCAGCGCATCCCAGCCTGAGATGGTCTGATCAATGGCCCATTGGCAGAAGCGCTGTAGATCTCTCTGATAGGCCTCGGTAGTACGCGGAGAGAGACGGCGTTCAAAACGTAAGTGGTCAAGAAACTGCTCAGCTAACTTCAGCAAAGGGTCAGCCACTTTATATTCCTGGTGTGGCAACCAACTGTAAAACCCGGCAGATCACTTCGCCTATATTTTTTAGGTAGTCGGTGCTCTGGCCTGAGTGGTAGCGATCTGGGTCTTGGCTACCAATCGCCAACAATCCCATGATGTCGCCATGTTTGAGTGGCACCAACGCGGTTGATTTGATCTGGTCGGCCTGATCGGCAAACAGGAGTTGCAGCTGCACCCTCTTTAGACGACCACATAGCGGTTCACCCTGGGTAAAGAAGTGTTCGAAGGCGGCATACGCCTCATCATCACCCGCCTCTGCCTGCTGCCCGGTGGGTGAGAAGAGCCGCAGCTCGACACTATTGGCGTGAAACTCGGCACTAAGAGTGCTGCGTAGGGTCTCAATCAATTCATCATAACTGCGTGATTCAATCAGCGAGAGGGTGAGCTGGTGCAGGCGGCTCTGCAACTGATCATTCTCACGCGCCACAACAATCAACTCATTCAACTGATCACGGTAGTGACCACTCTGGCGACGCAGGTTGGCAATCTGTCGTTCAACGAGTGAGATGGCTCCACCACTCGCATGCGGCACCTGTAGATTCTCCAACAGTTCGGCATGCCGCTCAAAAAAATCGGGATGATCGCCCAAGTAGGCGGCGACACTGCTTTCGCTCTCTGCGGTGGGCTGTAAAGTCTCTTGTCTCTGGCTGGTCATAGCTGAATACTCCCATCAAATACGGTCACGGCAGGGCCGCTCATCAATATTGGACATCCTTCTCCTGGCCACTCTATCTCAAGATCACCCCCAGGTAGAGTGACCTTAACCCGCTCATCAAGCAAGCCCAATAGGTGACCACTGACGACAGCAGCACAGGCGCCTGTGCCACAGGCCATCGTCTCACCGGCACCCCGTTCAAAGACGCGTAGTTTGATCTGCTGCCGATCAACCACCTGCATAAAGCCGACATTGCAGCGCTGTGGAAAGCGAACGTGTGACTCCAGTAACGGCCCCATATTTCCCAACGGCGCGGTGACCACGGACTGCACCCGAAGCACGGCATGTGGATTGCCTATTGAGACGGCACTCAGTTCGACAATTAGATGATCAACCTCCAGCTCATAGGTGACCGCCTGCTCTACGGCTATAAAGGGGATCTCTTCTGGGTTCAGTTGAGGCACCCCCATATCGACCTGTACGAGGCCATCATCCTGAAGTAGCAGACGGATATCGCCTGCGTTCGTACCCACCGGAATCTCTCTCTTTTTACTCAGCTCCTTCTCCTGTACAAAGCGGGCAAAACAGCGCGCGCCATTGCCACACTGCTCCACCTCGGAGCCGTCGGCATTGATGATGCGATAGTAGAAATCGGTCGCTTCACTGCGCGCTTTTTCAACCAATAAGATCTGATCACAACCGATACCAAAGTGACGATCGGCAATAGAGCGGTAGTCCGCTTCGCTCAACGTAACCGACTGATTAATCGCATCAATCACGACAAAGTCATTGCCGAGACCATGCATTTTTGTGAAGTTAATGTTCATTCTGGCAGCAGGCTCTCACCACGATAGAGATCTTCAATCGATTCACGTTGGCGCACCAGGTGGAATTGATCACCATCCACCATCACCTCTGCCACGCGTGGCCGGGAGTTGTAGTTTGAGCTCATAGTAAAACCGTAGGCACCACTGGAACGCACTGCCAATAGATCACCTGCCGATAGTGTCAACTGACGCCCTTTGCCGATAAAATCGCCGGTTTCACAGACGGGGCCAACCAGATCATAGCTGGCCGTCTCACCCGGATTATTTGCCATGACAGGGATGATCTCCTGCCACGCCTGATAGAGTGCTGGACGCAGTAGGTCATTCATTGCGGCATCAACCACGGCAAAATTTTTCTTTTCTGTTGGCTTCAGGAACTCCACCGTGGTCAGCAGCAGACCAGCATTGCCGGCAATCGCCCGACCTGGTTCAAGATAGATCTCCAGGTTGCGCGCCTCCAGCCGTTGATAGAGCGCTGCGGCATATTCTGCCGGTTGCGGCGGCTGCTCATCCGCATAGCGAATACCCAAGCCACCACCCAGATCGAGATGTTTGATGGTGATGCCATCAGCGGTCAGCTGATCCACTAATAGCAACACGCGGTCGAGCGCATCAAGAAAGGGTGCCAACTCCGTCAACTGGCTACCGATATGACAGTCAATACCCAACACCTGTAGGTTAGACATCGCCGTTGCTTGGCGGTAGACCTCTACCGCTTGGTTGATATCGATACCAAATTTATTCTCTTTCAGGCCGGTCGAGATATAGGGGTGGGTCTTGGCATCCACGTCAGGATTAACACGTATCGAAATGGGTGCCTGTTGGCCCATCTCGGCCGCCACTTGGTTGAGACGCTCCAGCTCAGGAATCGACTCAATATTGAAGCAGCGAATACCCACTTCGAGTGCGCGGCGCATCTCATCTGGCCGTTTGGCCAGTCCAGAAAAAAGCACTTTGCTCGGATCACCACCCGCCATAAGTACGCGCTCTAACTCACCAACAGAGACGATATCAAAACCAGAACCAAGGCGTGCCAGCAGGTTGAGTACCGCTAGATTAGAGTTGGCCTTCACGGCAAAACAGATCAGGTGAGGGTGTTCACCAAAGGCGTCATTGAAGGCGTGCCAATGGCGCTCAAAGGTCGCCCGCGAGTAGACATAACAGGGCGTACCATGGCACTCGGCAATCTGCCGCAGCGGCACCTGTTCGGCGAAGAGTTCGCCATTTTGATAATTAAAGTGATCCATGTTGCTCTTGCTGCTCATTCTGGTCGGGAAGATAGAGGGGGCCCGTCTGGCCACAGCCCGCCAGTGACAGGAGGGCTGCAAGCAGTATATAAACCAGATAGGGGGGGGATCTACGTCCGGGTTTCATCGTTGTTTGCTAGACCGTTAAAAATGGGAGTATAACGCAAGAACCGTTATAGATTGTGGCTTTTAGAGCTGATAAACAGGTTGGGATAAATTTAGACGGGCCAAATCTCCGGGTCTATTCACACACCCTGCATCGCCTGCGTCAGCTGCCGTTCTATGTGTTGTTTCATCTGCAAAATAGCGGCGGTCGAGGTTTTCACCGTATCACTAAATTGGGTGAACTCAACGGCGGTAAGATAGATGGGGTAGTCAACACCCCCCTGTCGCAGGGATTTGATATGTTTGGCCGCCTCAGTATAGAGCGCATCACCATAGACTAGGCTGGCAAACTCCTGCTCACCACAGAGCAGATTAATACGTGGCGCACTGTGCCCATCCGGCATATCGGTAATCAAACGCAGTTCAGTATAGGCTTGCCGTTGTGCCTGGCGAGGCAACTGCTCGCGCTGCACGCCCCACTTACCTAGCCCTTCTTCCGTGATACTAAAGATCTCCAGCTCATTACATTCTGACTTAACACCCGGCAACATGGCGCGAAAACTGCGCAAACTATCGAGAAAACGACTCATCTGCACCAAACTAAAGTTCAACTCGCTATTGGCCACTTGGTACCTAAATAAGACACCACGTTCATCCAACAGGTAGAGCTGACTCTCCTCACGGCCACTGTGGTAGAAAATCTGGCAGGTGTCGGCACGGTTGTGTTGGTAAAGGGCCGGGTAAGGGGTCTCCTGCATACAGAGTGGATCAAAAAAGGTTGAATGGCTCTCTCTGCCGGACTGCTGCAACACCTCCAGCAGATCCTCTTCTGCATCAAAACCGATCCAGCTATAGTGATCTTTCTCATCGCCATTTCGCTGAATCATGAAGTAGGCATCCTCTGCACGAAAGATGTAGTGGATCTTTATCCGGGTATCGCGCAAAAATTGCAGGCTCACCTCTTGAAACAGATTGGCAATCCGCTCAGCAACCTGCATTGGTTGGGTCACGGAGAAACTAAACACCCTAATCTCTGGTAGTGGTTCGCCAAACTCCAGTTCATGCGCCAGACTCAGGTAGTTACAGAAGGAGTCGAGCAGACCGCTGATGCCCTCCCAGCGTGAGACCAGCAACTCCTCCCAGCTGGTGTGAAGTAGCTGCTCAGTATTGATCACCAGATTTTTATGTCGTGCGCCATAACTTAGTGCATCACTACGAATACTGGTTAAATGCGCCCCCTCTTTTGACAGCGATTCCAGCGGGTCTACGCCAACATTAACCACCAGCATCATGGAACGCAGACGAGGCGATTCAGCCAACGCCTCAAGAGGAGATTCAGGCAGCTGGTGGTCGGGATAGCACTGTTGCAACATGTTCAGCATGGCGCGCAACTCTCTCAAGGTCACCGCACCATCCTGTGGGTAGAGCAATATACTGGTCTTGTTGTCACAGATCTGATTGATATGGCACCAAGTCAACAGCTCCAATAGACAGGGTGCCGCTTTGATCACCTTGTGTTCAGCACGCGCTAACTCATCTACCTGGCCACGAAACAACATCCAAACGGGCTCTGTACTACCGACCTGTGAGCAGTGAATGGAGATTTTTGACTCCAACATATTTTGTGAAATGCCGGGGTTGATCCGGTCTATTTTGCCCGGTCGACGCTCCAATGCAGTATAGAGTTTACGCCCAATCAGATTGAGCTCACCCGGTTTGATCGGATTGCTGCCGGCCTGAGTGCGCACAAAATCGGTCAGCAACCGATAGCTATGAGAGAGCTCCTTAACCAACACACTGCGCTCTTTTAAAACCGCATTGATCTTCCACTCTGGGCGCGCATCTAGCGCCGCCAGATCACTTTTGCTCCAACCCCACTCTCGGGTCAACGCGGCAATATCTTTATCACGCCAGTGCTGAAGTCGTGACAGCTTGCTCAACGGCCGACCCACTTTGAAATAGAGGCAGCGTCGCACCAACGCAAGGCGATCTGGCTCATCACGCGCCTTAAGGTAGGTCTCAAGCTGACGGTACATCATGGTATAGGCGTCCAGCTTTGAGAGGTCTGTCTCTCCCGCATAGATCGCAGCTTTTGCCTGTTGTGCCAACCAGCGTGGCGAAGGGTAGTCTTGCGTATAGGTCTCCATCAATATAATTTTCAAGACCGACTTATAGGGCGACTCAATCCCCTTGAAGAGCTGCCACAACGCGGCACCAAAAAACTCATCGGCAGAGAGTTCATCAAGGCCACCGAAATCGAGCACCTCTCGATCATCAACAAAACGCTGGTCAAGCAATTTTGCCGCGTAACTATGGTAGTTACTCTCCTGATCGGGTGGCACCAACCACCATAGCGGGTATCGACCCGCCAACAGCAGACCGCTACGGTAGAACTCCTCTAGCAGTAGATCATGCTGGGTACTGCCACTGCTGTCACGGGAGAGTGCGGCCTTATCGCCCCTCCGAAAGCCCTCTACATCCATAATAAAAATATGGATCTCAAGGCCTATTTTCTCACCAAATTTTTCAACCGCCTGAGCCTTCTCTTGTAGCGCATCGACCTCTACCGTGGTGAGCTTGGGGTCATAACAGAGCCAAAAATCAAAATCACTACTTCGCGTATGACCGATAGTGCCACTGCTACCCATCAGATAGAGGCCCTGAATCTGGTACTTGTGGTAGGCCCGCCCTTTATAGGAAAAACTACGGCTCAGTTTTCGCGCGGCATTCAGCGCTTCACGTGAAGGATCAAAATCGGGCAGGCCCGCCGGGGTATCACTCGATACATAACCTGGCAGGGTAGGGTGATTGATATGGAATAGCAGCGGGATGAGTTGAATATAGTCCCGCTGATTTGATCGCAGCTCGCCAAGCACCCGCTGCAAGCGAGCTCTATTTATCTTATGGAAGCTCTCTTGAAGTGATTTCAGCTTCTTGCGGCTGATCTCATAGTCAGGGTTTGACGAGGCCATTCAACGACTCTAACCCGGATATTTCATAAATTTGTGCAAAAGTTGCGCAGGGTATTGGTTTCACAAGGAAATTTCTGAAGAAATCCCGTATCAGTGATTACGGGTGACTGAAGAGATATTTCTTGTGGAATCAATAAACAAGCAAGATTGTACATAATTTATGAATTATCCGGGCTAACTCTCTTGTGTCGCATCATCCTGCACCAACTCTTGCAGTGCTTTGTCAATCAAACGACGTGGGTCATACCCTTTTTGCCACTCAGCAAGGCCGAGCACAACGCTGAAGTCACCATCAGGCACACTTTTAGGCACCTCTTGCATAATCTTATCTCGCAACACCAACAGCGCTTCATGGTTAGTCTCAGGAAGAATCAACATAAAGAGATTATCTTCATAACGACCAATAAAATCTGCCCAACGCAGCCGCTCACGCAGACTATGGCTGATCGCTAACATAGCCTGATCGCTCAACGTGACCCCACTATCGATACGCACCATCATCAATGACAATGGATTTGCATATCGACGACTGCGCGTCACTTGTGAAACCAAGGAGTGGATCAGCGCGCGCTTATTGGCCAAACCGGTCAACTCATCTGTCAGGGTCAGATCATCAACGCGCTGACGCAGACTGTCACACGCCAGCTGGGCAGCCATCTGCTCACTGACATCTTGGTAATAGTGGATGTTAACCGTTCTCTGTTGCTCATCTTCAGCCTGATGAATATCACAACGCAGCCAACGCTCACCCCCTGTATCACTTCTCAGATGGAGCAGGGAATCCCCCGCAAACAACACCTGATAAGCGGCTTCCGGTAGCAACGCCTTAGCGCTGCCAATCAGCGGCAGATCACCCAGTTCCAACATCTCTCTTAAGGAGGTATTAATCCAGAGGATCTGCTCCTCAGCATCAACGACTAAAACCCCCGTCGGACAGGCATCAAGCCACGCTGTCTGAAAATTATGCCCTTCTGTCATATTCTTTTCTCAATAAATGATTGCATCGTATGACCCACCTCACTGCATGGCTACGATAACTTTATCTTGTTTTCTGTGTATATGGGATTGGCGGCAAGCAAAAAATAATCTTTAATCTCCTGCCAACCATTTTATAGCGGCGACGCTTAAACAATGCCTAACGTAGCCGATGCTCTCTGCAAAGATGCCGTTACTATGCGCTTAAAGCTCTGCATACATCGTAGTGATCTTGTGCATGTGCTTTAGGATAGAGTCACAGGTAGAAAAAACTGTGACGGGCAGACCACCTTTTTCAATATTTAGAAAAAAGGCGCGGACGACGACCCAAAGCCCTTCGACACGTTCAAGTTCTCGAGTGATCTCTGGCGTGTTTCTTGAACTGCCCATAAGACGCTTATGGGCAATATCAAACTCATTAACCGCCTTATTTAGCTGGGCAACCACCTCCTCACCCTGAAAACCCGCTTGGTAGGCTATATAATATTTTGCAATCCGCTGCGAGAGCATACGTTGTCGACCCGCTTCACTCACAATGGCCGTCTGTTGCAGATTAAAAGATAGTTCGATCTTCTCTACGATGCTCTGACTCACCTCCAACAACGAGTCACTCAAGGCCAACAGACGAGCGGAATTCTCATGCCCATATTTCTGTTGAATAAGTGTATCAAGCTCATCAATTGTCGTACCGACAAACTCAAGCAGCTGTTTAATCGTTGGATCGGCTATCTCTATAAGTAGGGTCTGATGGTTTTTACGGAAAAGAGCGACCCCCTCTTTCAGCTGTTTACGCGCCTTGCGAGTTCGAACGCGCTCCCCCTGAAACAAGTAAGCCTTAACAATTTTCTGCGAGAGCATTCGTTGCTGCCCCGCAATATTGACCAATGTCGAAGCATCTGCAGCCAGCAACTGCGCTGAAAATAATAGGCAGATAACAGTAAAGAAACAGCCTATGAGTAATTTAGCTGGTTTAACCATTTAACTCTCTCCAGTAATGCTTTCAGCCCAGAAAGCCCTTCAAACCAAGGGCCATCTGCACCAGGTATTCATCCATTTGGTGGGTAATCAGCACATCCATGCAGACAATTGATTCATTGCACATTTTGTACGCATCTGCGGACAAAATGTGGCTAACATCGTGAAACTACATATTTGTGTCACTTGTTGTTATTTATAAAGCCCTTTCTTTCTCTCAAGCTAAGCTGGCTCTGCCGCGCGCTATCGCCTGCCTCACCTGATCTGGAGCGGTACCGCCAATATGGTTTCGTGCGGCAACAGACCCCTCCAACGTCAACACATCAAATACATCATCGCCAATGGTCGATGAGAATTTTTGCAACTCGTCCAGCGTAAGATCTGACAGGTCACACGCCCTCTCAACACAGAGTGCCACTGCCTTACCAACCACCTCATGAGCATCACGAAATGCAATTCCTCTGCGCACCAAGTAGTCTGCCAGATCAGTCGCCGTTGCGAAACCCTGCATCGTGGCCTGCCGCATTTTTTGATGATTGCAGCTAACCACCGGCATCATATCGGCAAACACTTTGAGTGAACCTTTGAGGTTATCGACCGTGTCAAACAGCGGCTCTTTATCCTCTTGATTATCCTTATTGTAGGCTAAAGGCTGCCCCTTCATCAGGGTCAACAGCCCCATCAGATGTCCAAAGATGCGGCCCGTTTTACCACGTACCAGTTCAGGCACATCCGGGTTCTTCTTCTGCGGCATGATTGATGAGCCGGTACAGAAACTGTCGGAGAGCGTAATAAAAGAGAACTGGGCAGATGACCAGATGATCAACTCTTCAGAGAAACGCGAGAGATGCATCATAAGAATGGATGCCGCCGCGCTAAACTCAATAACAAAGTCACGGTCACTCACTGAGTCGAGCGAGTTTTCACTCGGCCGGTCAAAACCGAGCAGTTCCGCAGTGTAGTGACGATCAATAGGAAAGGTGGTTCCCGCTAGCGCAGCAGCGCCCAACGGCGAGACATTGAGACGACGCGCACAATCTGCCAAGCGATCACGGTCACGCGCCAGCATCTCAAACCAAGCCATCATATGGTGGCCAAAGGTGATGGGCTGGGCGGTCTGCAGATGGGTGAAACCGGGCATAATGGTATCGGCTTCGCGTTCAGCCAGATTGAGCAGCGCCTGTTGCAGCCGCAGAATCTCATCGCTGATGATGACGATCTCATCACGTAGATAGAGGCGTACATCGGTCGCCACCTGATCATTACGCGAACGGCCGGTATGGAGTTTTTTGCCCGCATCACCGATTTCAGCGGTCAGTGCGGATTCAATGTTCATATGAACATCCTCCAACGCTACCGACCAGTTAAACTGGCCCTGTTCAATGCGTTGGCGGATTTTGATCAATCCTTGAATGATACTCTCGGTCTCAGCCTCCGTTAGAATCTCCTGCTTGGCCAGCATGGTGGCGTGAGCGATGGAACCCTCAATATCATATCGATAGAGCCGCTGATCAAAATCAACTGACGCGGTAAAGGCCTCAACAAAGGCATCGGTGGGTTCATTAAATCGGCCTGACCAGGGTTTCTCGACAGGAGTTTGATCGCTCATTCGTGGACATCCTAGAGTAATATTATAGGTAAATCCTGAAATTATAACCCAGATTGCTATCTCCATTAGCGTCTATTGTATACGCAATAACACTCATACAATGCAGGGTAATTGTCAACATAGCAAATATCACCGCTGAGCGAAGACAAGAGTGTAACGTTACTCGCGACTAAACAGGCCTATAGGGAGACATCAGCTGAGGTATGCAGTGGCTATTAGTTTACACTTACCAAGAAAAAAGCATCTATATTGTGACCATATGGGTTTGTTCAGAGACACTTTAAAAATATGAATAAAACGAGTGAACAACAACCTATCAACACTTTTTTACCCCATTTTTGTGGCGTAAAACCGCTGTTTATCGTGGTTTTAGTCGCCGAACTACTGGCCATGATTCTCACCCTTAGCTCAAGCGTTGATGCCTCTCAATTGTGGCAATTCCTCAGCTTAACCTCACTCTATATACAGTGGATTGCCATCACCAGTTGCGGCCTTCTCTGTCTAATACGCCCGCAACTCATCCGCCTGCCAAATGGCTGGGCCGGTTTTTTGGTCTGGCTCATCCTGCTCTTTGTGACAGCCGTAATCAGTGAAATGACCCACTACGCCCTAGGTGAGATAAACGATTATCATTGGCTTGATGCTGATGGCCACCTCAGTCTGCTACTCAGAAGCCTCGGCATCAGCGCCATTGTTAGCCTCTTACTGCTACGCTACCTCCATCTACAGCACCTGAATAAACAGCAAGAGGTGGCGGAGAGCCAGTTTCGCCTACAGGCCCTACAATCTCGCATTCGGCCCCATTTTCTGTTCAACAGCATGAACACCATCGCCAGCCTGACCCGCAGCCAACCTGAATTAGCCGAGACCATCACCGAAGATCTCGCCGATCTTTTTCGCGTCTCACTCAGTGATGCCAGTCAACTGACGACACTTAGCGAAGAGATCGACCTCGCCAAACGTTATCTCAACATCGAAGCTCAACGGCTCGGTGATCGGCTACAGATTGAGTGGCATCTGGAAGATGATCTACCCCTCGATGCCTTGCTGCCATCACTGACCTTGCAGCCACTATTGGAGAATGCGATCTACCACGGTATTGAACCCTCTACCAGACCGGGCAAAATCCACATCAGTGCGCGCTACCGTCGTTCAATCATCAACATCAGCATCCGCAACACCCTGCCAGAACAGCAGCGGAGCAGTGTTCGGCAAGGTCATCAGTTGGCCATGGATAATATCCAGCAACGATTAGATATCGCCTTTGCCAACCATGCCACCCTCAACAGAAGCCATGTGGACGGCGAGTATCAGGTGCGGCTGGCCTTCCCTCACCCAAGGATCAAGCCATGAGAGTCCTCATTGTCGATGATGAAGCACTGGCCAGAGAGCGGCTCAAGCGCATGCTGGCAGAGATAGGGGCACCCTACCAATTGGCAAGTGAGGCGGCAAATGGTCAAGAGGCGATTGATACCTGCCAATGCAATGAGATTGATCTGGTGCTGATGGATATCAGCATGCCCGGCATGGATGGCCTAACCGCCGCCGCCGTACTCGCTGAAGGTGAGATGCCTCCTGCCATTATCTTCACCACCGCCTATGATGAACATGCACTCGCCGCCTTTGAACGAAATGCGACAGACTACCTGCTCAAACCAATCCGCCGTGAGCGCCTACAGCAGGCGCTAGAGCGTGCCCAACGCCCCACCCGCGCCCAACTCGATCCAAAGAGCACCGCTAGAACACACATATGTGCCCATCTTGGCCGGGAGATACGCACCATTCCACTGCAAGAGATCATCTATTTTCAGGCTGAACAGAAGTATGTAACCACTTACTTCAATAGTGGGGAGGCTATTTTAGAGGAGCCGTTAAAAAAGCTGGAGGAGGAGTTTTCTGCGCTTTTTCTACGCATCCACCGCAATGCACTGGTGGCCAAGAGCCGTATCACGGGGATGAAGCAGGATTCGAAAGGGAGGTGGCGCGTAACGTTACAGAATCTTGCCACTGAGTTGGAAGTTAGCCGGCGCCATCTGGCACAACTACGACACTGGCTAAAAGAGCGATAGTGCCTGCTCCAGCAGACGCCATGCGTCTGCTGGAGGCCAAATCTACTCTATTTTTTCTTGGTGATAACAGCCTCTTCAACCATCAGCGGGTAACGGTAGCCTGATCCGAAATCGTGATCTAACACCACCACACCCAAAATCGTCACCTCATCACCCACGTTTGCCGTCTCATTACTGGTGACTGTAAGATCGTTGTTACCCGCTGCGCTGGTGCCTGTACCATCTTGTAGGTGCAGAAAGTTTCTGCCCATAATGCCATTATTTACCTTAATAATTTTACCTTGCAGCTGAACCATCTTGCCCTTCAGCTCCGTCATATCTTTATGGAGTGATTCGACCGTTACTTTGACTTGCTCACCCGCTTGAACCATAGACAGGGTAAAAAATGCCATGAGGGCAACAAGGATCAGTGTTGATATATGACGCATGGGGCTTCTCTCTTGAAATAGGTTGGCGTTAAAAAAGAGGGCGATTATAGCCGATTTTTTTGTACCGTGCAGTCTTCGGCAACTTTATGGCCCAGCGATTAGTTGCCTGTACCCGGCCCAGACGATAGCATTAGCACTTTCCATTTATAAATAGAAGATACAAGACCATGGCCGATCAGATCATCCGCATTGCCACCCGAAAATCACCCCTTGCCATGTGGCAGGCAGAGCATGTTGCCGCTGAGTTAAAAAAGGCTCACCCCGGATTAGAGATCGAGATACTTGGCATGACGACCCAGGGCGACAAGATTCTCGACACCCCACTGGCCAAGATTGGCGGTAAAGGGCTTTTCGTAAAAGAGCTTGAGGTAGCCATGCTGGATGGCCGGGCAGATATCGCCGTACACTCCATGAAAGATGTCCCGGTAGAGCTGCCTGATGGCCTGCACCTTGCAACCATTCTGGAGCGTGAAGATCCCCGCGATGCTTTCGTCTCCAACAACTACAAAACACTTGATGAGCTGCCTAAGGGGGCCCGTATCGGCACCTCTAGCCTGCGCCGTCAGTGCCAACTGGTGCAGAACCGTCCAGATCTACAAATCCTCCCTCTGCGTGGCAACGTCAATACACGCCTGCGCAAACTCGACGAGGGTGGATACGATGCCATTATCCTCGCCGCAGCGGGCCTTAAACGACTCGGCTTCCATGACCGCATCACCGCAGAGATCGGTAGCGAATTGAGCCTACCCGCCATCGGTCAGGGCGCTGTTGGCATTGAGTGCCGAGTGGATGATGCGCGCATCAACGAGCTATTAGCACCACTACACCACGAAGATACCGCCGTCTGTGTTCGTGCAGAGCGGGCCATGAACAACCGTCTCGAAGGGGGCTGCCAAGTGCCTATCGCTGGTTTTGCTCTGCTGGAGAACAAGCAGCTCTGGCTGCGTGGCCTGGTTGGTAAAGTGGATGGCAGTGAAATCATTCGTGGCGAATCAAAAGGAACCCCAGAAGAGGCAGAGGAGATGGGCTTCGGTCTGGCAGACCTGCTGCTGTCACAGGGTGCAGATGTCATCCTTAAGGAGCTCTACGCTGACAAATAGCCGTGAACTGTAATCTCTCTGGATGCGGCATCCTGGTCACCCGTGCCAGCCATCAGGCAGAGCCACTCTGTCACCTGATTGCGGCACACGGTGGCCACGTTATCCGTTTCCCGGTACTGGAGATCCAGCCGCTCCCCCCTGCTGCCGACATAACAGAGTCCGTCAGCCACGCTGATATCATCATCTTTATCAGCCCCAACGCGGTAAGTTGTGGGCTAAGCGCTCTAAACGATCCCGCTCTACTGCGCGATAAAAAAATTGCTGCCGTCGGCAAGGCCACCGCAAATCTATTAGAAGCGGAAGGGGTGCATGTCGATATCATCCCACAAGGTAATGCCGATAGTGAGGCGCTTTTAGCGCATCCTGTCCTGCAACATGTTGAGGGCAGGCGAGTCGTTATTTTTCGCGGTGTTGGCGGTCGTCCGCTGCTGGGTGACACCCTGCTACAACGTGGCGCTAATCTCTACTATGCTCAGGTATACCAGCGTTGCTGCCCTGCCACTGACAGCAGCCAACTAATCAAACAGTGGCATGAGATCCAGATCATCACCTCAACCAGTATCGATATGCTCAACAACCTTGTCACACTGCTGGGTGATGCCGCTCTTCCACTACTGCAAGAGACACCTCTTCTACTGATCAGCACACGTATGCAACAACACGCCGAAGCGCTAGGTTTTCAGCAGATTGTGCTCGCTGATGGTGCCAGTGACCAAGCTATCCTGGCAGCACTCTGTGCGTGGAGAGGTTAATGCTCAGAAGGTCGCAATATCAACGACCTTATTAGTAATAGGTACCCCATTTTGAGTATTAGGCATATAAACTATCTATGTTAATCTAACCCACTAAATTTTTATTGCTGACCTCTAAGGAACCTCTGAATAAGTCATGATTGTTTTAGACTGGCTAAAACTGCCCCGATTCGCCCCGAAGATCGCTGCAATAGAACGAGACTATTACAGCTCACTTCAAAACAAATCAGAACAGCTTTATTTCAGCCTAAATTCAACCAGACTTAATAGAGGTTCCCCTTACATACCGAAATAAGTATCTGCCTGCGCGGGAGAAATCATGAAAAATGATGAAACAACTTCAGAACAAAGTGAATCCAACGAAGCCATCTCCACGGAGACCGAACTCGACACGGTAACTGGTGAGGGCTCAACGGAGCCAGAATCTGTACAGGAAGATGAAACCTCCACCACAGATGAGCCGTTGCAGGATGAGAGTGATGACTACATAACGGATGAGCCTGAGCAAAAACCTCAAAAATGTTCATCTGTCGTACCTACCCTGATCTCTCTATTGGCCTTGATACTGGTCGGCGGCGGGCTGGCCACCGGTTACTACTTCTGGCAGCAGATGAACCAAGAGTTCGTCCAGATGAGCTCACAAATTGCCGCAGGCGAGAAACGGCAGAGCACGCTACAGAACAAACTGAGCGAGGGACAGAAGCAGCTTGAGGCACAGACCCAGCAGATTGAAGTTCAGCGCAAATCGCTCACCGATTACCAAGCCAAACTAGAGCGTGACCAGCGGGCACTCAAACAGCGTGGCGACGATGTACAGACCATCTACGCGGCAGTTGAGAAACAGCTCGGTGCCAACACCGGCCACTGGCGCATTGCCGAAGCCGAACATCTAATGCGTATCGCGCAAGACAATCTGTCACTCGCAAACAATATTGGTGCCGCCACCACGGCACTCAAAGCGGCTGATCAGCGTCTACGCGAAACCAATGATCCTAGCTGGCAGCGCGTACGCGAGCACCTGGCCGACGAGATTGGCAAACTTGAAGCCGTCAGCCAAGCCGATATTGCTGGCCTTAGTGCCACCCTCGATAGCCTCATTAGCTCATCTGATTCACTGCCGCTTATCGGCGGCCACAATGCGATGGAGGCACCCGGCAAAATCGACTTGGATCATGGCACGGCTGCCAATGTCAGCAATCTATTGAGTAGTGTTTGGAGCGGCCTGAAATCGATGCTGGTAGTGCGCTATAACGACCGCCCAGTCGAGGCGATGCTACCGCCAGATCGACGCTTCTTTATCATGCAAAACCTGCGTCTTAAGCTGCAATCGACCAAAGTAGCCCTGCTACAGAAAAACTCCGTGCTCTATCGCTCCAACCTGAAACAGGTGATCAGTTGGGTGGATGGTCACTTCGAAAAGGATGGTGATGGGATCAAATCTTTCCTAAGCCGTCTACTGACGCTTGATGCCGCCAATATCGCTCCAACACTCCCTGACATCAGCACCTCACTTCGCAGCCTACAAGAGCGCATTGATACCATCAGTCGTCGGGAGAGTGCATCGTGAAAACCCTATTAGTCACACTGCTGGCACTCGCTGCCTCAGTCGGACTTGCCCTCTTTCTACGTCAGGATGTCGGCTATGTCATGATCAGCTATGGTCACTGGACCATTGAGGTGAGTCTGGCGCTCTTCCTGATACTCGACTTTGCCATCTTCGCCGCTCTATATATAGCACTGCGCTCATTTTTCGGCATCCGTAGCGTACCCGGCAAGGTACACAACTGGCGAGCAAAAAGATTGGTCAGCAAAGCGCATCGTGCGATGACTCAGGGCACCATCGAACTGGCAGAAGGGAACTGGAAACAGGCCGAGAAAAACCTACTCAGCCATGTCAAAGAGTCTGAGACCCCGTTACTCAACTATCTTACCGCCGCCCAGGCCGCCCAGCTGCAAGGCGCTGACGAGCGTCGTGACGAACATATTCAACAGGCACACGAGAGTATGCCAACCGCCAATTTGGCCATTGGCCTCACTCAGGCAGAGCTGCAAATCGCACATAACCAGCATGAGCAGGCGCTGGCCACACTGGAACAGCTACGTGACCAATCACCTAAGCAGGCCCGTCTACTTAAACTGTTGGCCAAGCTTTATGAAACCATGGGCAAGTGGAGTGAGCTACAACAGATTCTGCCCGAACTAAAGAAGCGTAAACTGGAAACACCTGAGGTGCTAAGCCAGCTTGAGATCAAGGTTCACGCTGAAATGATGCATGGGCTTGGTACTAGTGGTGAGGTCTCACGCCTGACCGGCTACTGGCGCACTCTACCCGGCTCACTACGCGGCAACACAGACCTGATGAAGGCCTACGCTCACGCACTGCTTGAGACCCATGACATTGAGACCGCCGCCATCGTCTTTGCTGCGCTGCTGCCGAAGGCATGGAATTCAGAGCTGGTGCTCTTCTATGGCAATCTTGAAACCAGCGACAACGCTAAGCAACTGATCACTGCCGAAGGGTGGTTAACCACCCATCAAAAAGATGCCGATCTGCTCCTCACCGTGGCGCGTCTATCGATACGCAGCAAACTGTGGGGTAAGGCACGTAGCTACCTTGAGGCGAGTATCAACCTCAAACCCCAAGCGGCCGCTTATAATGAGTTGGGCAAGCTGCTAGAGCAGATGGAAGAGAGTGATATGGCCATGAGCTGTTATCGCTCTGGGCTGGCGATGGTCACCGACAGTACCAGCAAGATCGAGATGGTGCCTCAACTGCCAAAACCAGAAGAGAAACAAGAGAAGGCGCTACCAGCACTCGCTAGCAGTTAAGGAACCTCTGAATAAATCATGATTATTTGTAACTTTTCAGTTCCCTTGAAAAGTTCTCTGTAGGGCGGGATTTATCCCGCCAGCAGAGGTAAATTGAGCCGCATGGTTATATTTCGACACCACAGGCGGGATAAATCCCGCCCTACAGCCTGAAACAACAGGTGAACTGAATAACTTAAAGTGGCCGCAGATGGTGATCTCTGCGGCCATTGCATTGCATCTCCTCCTAAGAGGTGAAGATGCCAAGATCATCCCAGATCTGATCAACCCGCTGTTTCACTTCATCTTTCATCGTAATTGGTTCGCCCCACTCTCGAGTGGTCTCACCTTGCCACTTGTTGGTCGCGTCAAAACCCATCTTTGAACCCAACCCTGAAACGGGTGAGGCAAAATCAAGATAATCGATCGGTGTATTCTCAATGGTGGTGGTATCACGCACCGGATCCATGCGCGTGGTCATCGCCCAGATCACATCATTCCAATCACGTACATTGATATCATCATCACATATGATGACAAACTTGGTGTACATGAACTGGCGCAGAAATGACCAGACACCCAACATGATCCGTTTAGCGTGCCCAGGATACTGTTTTTTGATGCTGACAATCGCCATGCGATAGGAGCAGCCCTCCGGCGGCAGATAGAAATCAACAATCTCTGGAAACTGCTTCTGTAGAATCGGTATAAAGACCTCATTCAATGCGACACCGAGAATCGCCGGTTCATCGGGTGGACGGCCGGTGTAGGTGCTGTGGTAGATCGGATCTTTGCGGTGGGTGATGCGATCAATGGTGAAGACAGGAAAACTATCCACCTCATTGTAGTAACCCGTGTGGTCACCAAACGGCCCCTCAAGGGCCATATCATCGGGATGGATAAAGCCCTCAAGAACAAACTCCGCCGAAGAGGGCACCTGTAGATCATTGCCAATCGACTTCACCACTTCGGTACGGCTGCCGCGCAGCAGACCGGCAAAGGCGTACTCCGATAGGGTATCTGGCACCGGCGTCACGGCGGCAAGAATGGTGGCTGGATCGGCACCCAGCGCCACAGAGACAGGGAATGGCTCACCGGGATGCGCTTGCTGCCACTCACGGTAGTCAAGCGCCCCACCACGATGAGCCAACCAACGCATGATGACCCGGTTACGGCCAAGCACCTGCATCCGATAGATGCCAAGGTTCTGTCGCTTCTTTAGTGGCCCACGGGTGATCACCAAACCCCAGGTGATCAATGGCCCCACATCACCCGGCCAGCAGGTCTGTACGGGCAGTTGCGCCAGATCGACCTCATCGCCCTCAATCACCACCTTCTGACAGGGGGCCGAGCGCTGCTCTTTCGGTGCCATATCGAGAATCTTGCGGAAGAGCGGCATCTTCTCCCAGGCATCCTTCATCCCTTTTGGTGGATCAGGCTCCTTCAACATCGCCAGCAATCGACCCACTTCACGCAGCGCCGTGACCGACTCTTCACCCATGCCAAGCGCGACACGGTCTGGCGTACCAAAGAGGTTGGCAAGGAGCGGATAGGGGGAGCCTTTTACCTTCTCAAAGAGCAATGCTGGGCCACCCGCACGCAGTGTGCGATCAGCAATCTCGGTGATCTCCAGTACCGGATCAACCTCCATTGAGATGCGCTTTAGCTCACCCCGCTTCTCTAACTGTTGGATAAAGTCGCGCAAATCTCTATATTGCATAATAATCTAGGTGTATAACTTGAAACATTAGATGGATAACCATAATATTAGAGTTAACTAATATACGGTCTGTTTAGGAAAAACAACCATGAGACTATATCGACTAGGCCTACTCTCCGCCACCCTGATTATTTCGCAAATTTCACTTGCGGCCCCCGGTGCACTTGCTACGACATCTGTTACTGAACAGAGCATTGCAAAAACAGTACGCTTTAATGGCGTGGTGGAGGCGATCAATCAAGGCACCATGACCGCCCAGACCGAGGGGCAGGTGCAGGAGATCCGCTACGACGTCAATGACCTCGTCGAAAAGGGGAGCCTGATCATTCGCTTGAAAGATAACCAGCAACAGGCCAATTTAGCACGGGCCAGGGCGCTCAGGCATGAGTCTCAAGCACTGCTCTCAGCAGCTAAACAGGAGCATCGTCGCAGCAAAGATCTCTACGCCAAAAAACTACTGCCAAAATCAGATCTGGACAACGCCGTTGCCTCACTCAAAGCGGCTCAAGCACGGCTTGAAGCGGCTGAAGCGGGCCTACTACAAGCCAAAGAGCAGCTGGGTTATACACGTCTTCTCGCACCCTATAGTGGCATTGTCGTCCAACGACATATCGAAGTGGGTGAGGTGGCGCACCCTGGCCAAGCGCTCATCACCGGTCTCTCACTCGACCGACTGAGGGTCATCGTCAATGTGCCACAGAGCCTGATTAGCACACTCCGCAAACCAGATGGCATCACAATAGAGCTGCCCGATGGAGGCGAGGTGATACCCACTGGTCAGACTATTTTTCCCTATGCCGATAGCGCCAGTAACACCATCCAGATGCGCCTGCCACTGCCAGACAAAACCCCCAATCTGCTGCCCGGTATGTTCGTCAAAGCATCCTTCCATATCGGTCAACGCTCTGTACTGACCGTACCCTATTCAAGCCTGGTACAACGCTCTGAATTGACGGCACTCTATATCGTTGACAATGACCAGATCAGCCTGCGCCGGGTCTCTATCGGTGAGCATCTGGGGGATCATGTAGTTTTGCTCTCAGGTGTCACAGCCGGGGAGGATGTGGCGCTCGACCCTATTGCTGCTGGTATCGCCATAAAACAGCGGGCCAGCCGTCATGAATAATCTTGGCATATCAGGACGCATTGCAAAAAAATTCCTAACCAGCGAGATCACGCCACTCCTTGCCATTCTTGGTCTGCTGATGGGGCTATTTGCGGTCATTGTCACTCCTCGCGAAGAGGAGCCACAGATTGATGTCACCTTCGCCAATGTCTTTATTCCATTCCCTGGTGCCACCGCCAGTGAGGTTGAGCAGCTGGTTGCCATACCCGCTGAGCAGGTGTTATCTGAGATTAGCGGTGTTAAGCACATCTACTCCACCTCAACACCCGGCATGGCGCTGCTTACCGTGCGTTTTAAGGTGGGTGAGAAACGCGAATCGGCCATCATCCGTCTACAAAATAAGGTCTTCTCCAATCGGGACTGGCTGCCTGCCAATCTTGGTGTTGGCCAACCAATCATCAAACCAAAGGGGATTGATGATGTACCCATTGTCAGCGCCACCCTCTGGAGTGAATCACCTGAATATGGTGCTTATGAGCTAGGGCAGATCGCTCACGCCATTGAGGCGGAACTAAAGCAGGTGACAGGCACACGTGATATCTACACCATCGGGGCCGCTGAGCGGGTACTACAACTTACGCTCAACCCTCAATCGTTAGCCGGTTATGGTATTGACCTCAATGATCTACGGCTGGCCCTACAATCTGCCAACCATGTGCGTGACAATCTCTCTCACACCACCAATAACCAAGAGGTGTTACTCCAGGCTGGCACCTTCCTCTCCAGCGCAGACGAGGTGGCCAACCTTATTGTGGGTCTCTTCAATGGCAAGCCAGTCTATCTGCGTGATGTGGCGGAGATCAAAGAGGGGGCCGATCAGGCAGAACACTACGTCTGGCTAGCCACCGGACCAAAGGCAGCAACAAAAGGAATCTCTGCATCAGGCAGTTTTCCAGCCGTCACCATCGCCATCGCCAAGAAACCCGGCACCAATGCGGTTGAAATTGCTCAACAGGTACTTGCACGTTTTGAGCAGTTGAAGGGGATCTACATCCCAGACAGTGTCAACGTCACCATCACCCGTAACTACGGCCAAACAGCCGATGCCAAAGCGAAGAAGCTGATCACTAAACTGCTCTTTGCGACCGCCTCGGTTGTCCTTCTAGTACTGCTGGCCATCGGCTGGAAAGAGGCGATTATCGTCGGTGCTGCGGTGATCGTCACCCTGGCGATGACCCTCTTCGCCTCATGGGCCTGGGGTTTCACCATCAACCGCGTCTCACTCTTTGCCCTGATATTCTCCATCGGCATTCTGGTCGATGATGCCATTGTGGTGGTTGAGAATATTCACCGCCACATCCAGCTCGGCACAGACAATCTGCTGGAGGCGATCCCAAAAGCGGTTGATGAAGTGGGTGGGCCCACCATCCTCGCCACCTTTACAGTAATCGCTGCACTGCTCCCCATGGCCTTTGTCAGCGGTCTCATGGGGCCATACATGAGCCCCATTCCAATCAATGCCAGCATGGGCATGTTGATCTCTCTTCTGGTCGCCTTTATCTTCACACCGTGGATGACCTACCGCGCACTGGCCAAGCAGAGCCACACCGCACATGGCGGTGGTGGAGAGATCAGCAGCGGCTGGCTCTTCAACCTATTCAATCGCATTATCACCCCATTTC
Organism: Candidatus Polarisedimenticolaceae bacterium; assembly: GCA_021647945.1. GTDB lineage: Bacteria > Pseudomonadota > Gammaproteobacteria > Chromatiales > Chromatiaceae > JAKITT01. The sequence continues at coordinate 32,432 of JAKITT010000010.1, read as the reverse complement.
TAGGGGGCCGAACCGGGCGTCTGCGTCGCTGGGTTCTGCTGCTTATTGTGCTAACGATGATCGGTGGTGCAGTTAACACGGTTATCAATCGCACAGTGATCATGAAAATGCTGCCATTCGATAACAAATCTGAATTCCAAGTGCTACTCAATATGCCAGAGGGCACCAGCCTGGAGCAGACTAGCCGTGTGCTTGATGAGATCGGTCGTCACTTGGCCACCGTGCCTGAGGTGAGTGACTACCAAGTCTACGCCGGCACTGCGGCACCGATCAGCTTCAACGGTTTGGTACGCCAGTACAATCTGCGTCAAGCGGCTCACCTGGGTGATATCCAAGTCAATCTGGTCGATAAAACAGAGCGTGAACGACAGAGCCATGAGATTGCCCTCTCTGTCCGTGGGCCAATCAAGGCCATTGTCGACCAATTCGCAGGTGATGTGAGCATCGTTGAGGTGCCACCTGGGCCACCGGTAGTGGCACCATTGGTTGCGGAGATCTATGGTCTCAACTACGCCGGTCAAATTGAACATGCCGCTGAACTGCGCAAACTTTTTCAGTCTACACCTGACATCATCGATATTGATGACAGCATCGTATTCCCTGCCAGCAAGTGGGTACTAGAAGTTGACCGCAGTAAAGCGGCGCAACTTGGCCTGCCACAGCAGCAAATTAGCGAAGCGCTCGCCACCCTGCTCGACGGTGAGGATGTCACCTATCTACATAGAAACAATCAGAAATACGCGCTACCTGTCAGACTCACCTTCAGTGAAGCAGATAAATCACGTATCGATCAACTGTTGGCACTACACCTACGCAGCCGAAGCGGTGCCATGGTGCCCCTCTCCGAAGTGGTTACCGTGCATGACAGCAAACGTGAACAGGTGATTCACCACAAAGATCTGCAGCCTGTGGTCTACGTATACGGTGATATGGCGGGAGAGACCGACAGCCCACTCTACGGCATGTTCGCCATCTCCGATCAGCTGGAACAACAGCAGGGCATTGAGCAGTGGTTCCTCAGTCAGCCAGAAAACCCCTACGCCTATGCCATGAAGTGGGATGGCGAGTGGCAGATCACCTATGAGACCTTCCGCGATATGGGCATCGCCTACTCTGTCGGCCTGATCATAATCTACCTACTGATCGTAGTGCAGTTTGGCTCATACCTAGTGCCGTTAGTGGTTATGGCCCCCATTCCACTCACCATCATCGGCATCCTGCCCGGCCATGCCCTCCTAGGGGCGCAGTTCACCGCTACATCAATGATCGGCATGATTGCCCTCGCCGGCATCATTGTGCGTAACTCAATACTGCTGGTCGACTTCATCAATCAACAGCTCGCACTCGGCATGCCACTTGAGAAGGCCGTTGTACAATCCTCCGTGGTACGCGCCAAACCGATTGTGCTCACCGCATTAGCAGCCATGGCCGGCGCATTTTTTATTCTTGATGATCCCATTTTCAGCGGGCTCGCTGTCTCACTCATCTTTGGTCTACTAGTCTCCACCCTAATGACACTGGTGCTCGTTCCAGTGATCTACTACGCATCACGTTGTGGCAATTTAACAACAAAATAGCCACTGCTGAGTATCTCACAGGCAGCATCCGCCCCATTCTGTAGATTGACTCTACAGAATGGGGCGGCCTGTATCTGCCGTTACATTAGCTTGCTTCATCACCTCTTGGCTCTGGGCATCAGTGGTGTTTTATTAAGCTGAGATATTAACTACAACATCCTGGTCTCTCATTTGATCAACCTCATACTCCTTAATCTTGTTACGTAGAGTTGTATGGTTCATTCCAAGATAATCAGCTGTTTTCTGGATATTCCCATCATGTATCTCCATCACCTCTAAAATGAACTGCCTCTCGACAGCCTTGGTATAACTCTTTAGCTCACCTTTGGTATTTTTCATCTCAAGAAGCTGGTTCGCGAGTTTCAGGCGATTGATAAAAAAACTGATACCCACCGAAAGATCAACTACTCGTTCTCTTTGAAGGTAGTAGAAAGTGACAGCCGTATAGAGCGTAATAAAAGGGCCTATAACAACAACAGGGATGGCATATGGCGTACGTGATAATAAGATAAGAACGGTAAAAACAAAGGTCAATGGGATAAATGAGACCAAAGCAATGATGTTTTTTGAGGCAATAATTTTATCCGCAAAATAACGTCTCATATTTCTCCACAATATAGAGACTGTGGCTAAACAGGCCACCAAGATGAAGAGATCAAAACACCAGGCAAGTATCCCATCATTATGTAGCAACGCATTAGCTTCAAATCGATAACTGGCCACCATCAAGCCAAATATGTGGAACAGACTCAAGGTTCCTGGAATCAAATAGAGTACATAGTAAGGGTAGATGTTAACCGCTTTTCCAGACAAGCTTATGGCAAACAAGATAAGTTGGGTAAAAAAGAAATAGCTTGTAATCAGATAGGCATCTGCAAAATATGAACCTACAGTGAGAGCATCTGACCATGTTAGGTAAAGGGATACCTGCCATACATTCATTAATGTCAGGCTGGAAAACAGTAGCATTGACTCGATACTGGCTTTTTTTGATAACAGCTTGCGGAGTAGATAAAGACAAGCCAGCGCAGAGATTGCTGGTAAAAAAATATAGACCCATATATCCATAAAGCAGTCCTTCGACGAGCCACTAACGCAGTTAGTGGTGATTACCCCCATACCAATAAGCGTTATCATTCTATCGGCATGGGGGTGATCGATCAAGTTACTCAACCGCTTTACTGTTGAGCACAGTACACATAATCAATGACTTATATGCACGATTTTATAAGCGCCGAAAACTCATTCGGCTTTTCGTACATTGGGCTATGACCACACTGGTTAATAATATTAAGCTGAATATTAAAGTGCTTAAAAAGTTCCAGCGTTGAAGAGAGCGGCGTTATCACATCATCACGCCCCCAAAATGCATATATGGGACATTTTATGTTTGGCAGTATATCAGCCGCTTTAAGCGCATTACTTTCACGCATTAATCGTGCAATATTCCGGCAGTTCTTGGCAAATGATTCTGCTGTTTTTGATATTACCGCTTCAGTGACTTTGCTCTGATCAAAACAGATCAGCTCAACAAGCAACTTGGCCACCTCGTCAGCATTGTGTGGTGAAATCCTTATTGGCAGCGTTACTTCACCAAAACCAGCAGACCCAGAGATGATCACTCTGGAAACCTTCTCCGGAACTAGTGAGGCTATATTCATGCATACAAAACTGCCTAATGAGTTACCAATCAGGGTAACTGGTTGGTCAATATTATTAAGTTCCCCAATGATCTTTTCTGAAATCTCATTTACAGAGCTACCTATTTTACAGAGTGGATCCTGCATAATATGGCAGCGAGCTGCTGTGGGAATCTGTTTATAGGTCTCATCCCATATCCAGCCACCTGCAAACATGCCGCTAACGAAAAAAAGGGTGTTTGTGTTTTCATATGTAGATAGATTCATCTTTACCTTCCGTATGTAATTGAACAATTGATATGTCGAAAAAAATCGACAGCCATAGGATGCGTTACACGGAAGGTGATGTGAAATTCTAAAGTATCGTCTAAGTACTTGTATTTAAAGTGCGAAAAAAATCGAAGTAATGCCTGCTCTATTCTATTTAGTTAGACTTCTACTCAATTTCATTCAAACAAACAATATTCATTGTAATCAATTGGATAGTCGGTATATGGTAATAATCTCTTACGTTATTTGTTCACCTGATCTCTCTCATTTGGGCTGATCTGATTATGTGGATGTTTAAAATCCAAGGAAAAAAATGTTGGAAACTTTAGATAGGAAGATTGTGTAATGTTACTTCTGACAAGAAGGGCTGGTGAATCCATCATGATTGGAGATGATGTAGAAGTTACGGTATTAAGAATCAAAGGCAATCAGGTTAGTATCGGGATAGATGCACCTGAGGAGATAGCCGTTCATCGTGATGAGGTGTATTGGGAGATACAAGATGCTAAGAATATCGATAGCAACAGTTAAATTACCTCCGGCATAGCCGGAGGCTTATTGGGTCACGCCCTCAAAGGGCTAAAGCAAGCGCCCAAGGCGCACTACACTCTAAATCTTAACTGATCCTGCCGCTCGTCTATTTTTTCTTGGTTACGGATATATTCAATCACCATATTCTCGTCAAGACCCACTGTTGATTCAAAGTACCCTCTCGCCCAGAAGTGCTCACCAGTAAAATTTCTTTGCTTACCTTTAAATTTCCGCGCAATTGATATCGCACTCTTACCCTTCAAATAGCCCACCACATTCGATACAGCATATTTTGGAGGATCTGGCATCAAATGGCCTTCTTAAATAACGACACCCTTCCGCTTGGCTAGCTCATGCAATATCTCTCCAAGATGTGCTCTAATCGATCCGTAGATTTGCTTCCTTTTCTCTTGGTCGAGATTAGAAAGTACGGGTTACCGTGGTCTCGGTAAAACCTATGCGAGTCTCCCCAGCATAGCTGGGGGGTTACCGAGGTTAATTAGGAGAGTGCCAAAATAACTGTGTAACTAGTTAATCTTGCCCATCCAGATCAGCCGCCTCTCCTCTCTATTTCAGAGATAGTACACCCCATTTTTTCTACTAAGCGCTATGGCTCCTCACTATGTTTTGACAATAGTTGGGCAGTAGGTAGAATCCAGACTCAAAATTTGTACATTTGCATAAGGAGGTAATTTTGTATAAACCAAAGGGTAATCGAACTGCTCAAAATAGGCTTAGCCTAGCTATTTTACTAGCGATAACAATTGGGGTATCTGGCTGTGCAACCGAGTCACACCGTATCGTCACCCCTGAAAAAGTTGAAACCTATGGCTCCAGCTACGTCGGCCCAAGAACAGCGATAGTTGTTGGTAACTTTCAAAACCGCTCTAACTACATGAATGGCCTATTCTCTTCAAATAGTGACAGACTTGGAAACCAGGCAAAAACTATTCTGAAGACGCATCTGCAACAGACTAAGCGCTTTAACGTTCTAGATCGACAAAATTTACAGCAGAATGAACAGGAGGCAAAGCTGGCTGGGGCAAAGCAGAGCATCCAGGGTGCTCGCTACGCTGTTACGGGTGATGTCACTGAATTTGGCCGCAAAGTGACGGGAGATCGCCAGCTATTTGGGATTTTTGGCTCTGGCAAGACACAGACTGCTTATGCCAAAGTCTCCCTCAATATCGTTGATGTCCTCACATCTGAAATCGTCTACTCCACCCAAGGTGCAGGTGAATATGAGATGAGTAATCGCGAGATTCTTGGCTTTGGTGGCACAGCAAGTTATGACGCCACCCTTAATGGAAAGGTCTTAAACTTCGCCATTATGCAGTCGGTTAACAATATGGTTCGCGACATCCAAAATGGAGTGTGGAACCTTCAGCAATCAGAGAATAATTAATAATATGAAATTCAATAGATGGCTTATGCCTCCGCTACTCATTGCAACACTTATGAGTGGCTGCGCAACCAATAAAGAGATCTACTACTGGGGTGAATATGAAAATCTTATTCATGACAGCTATATCAACCCAGGGTCTGCAGACCCACAAACACAGATTGAAAAATTAAATACTGACCTCCAAAAAGCTGAGGCACTAGGTAAAAGAATTGCCCCTGGCATCTATGCCCACTTAGGTTTTTTATACGCTATGCAGGGTAAAGAGTCTCAATCAAAATCTGCATTTATGGAGGAGCAAGCGCTCTACCCTGAGTCGACTACTTTTATCAGTGGAATGATGGAACGAGCTGAACGTCATGAGGAGAGTAAAAAATGAGCCATTCATCTAAACGGTACTTTTTGTTTCTAATAGTGGCCACACTTCTCACATCAGGTTGCTCTACTATGCAACCCTATGACTACTCAGCTTTTGAGCGGAGCAAGCCCAGATCTATTGTGATTATCCCCCCAAGCAACAACTCGCTTGAGGTCAATGCACCCTATATCTACCTCTCCACACTGACACGCCCACTGGCTGAGAAGGGCTATTATGTCTTTCCAGTTTCTGTGATTGACCACTTCCTGAAGGAGAATGGTTTGCCAACGCCGGCTGAGATGAATGGCATCCCACTCGATAAAATTGGTCAGCATATTGGTGCTGATGCTGTGCTCTACATCTCCATTGAGGATTGGGGCCAAAAATACCAAGTTTTGAAATCTACTACAACAGTACATGCCACTCTTAGGTTAGTTGATGTGAAAACTGGTGAGCTTCTATGGACGTCTACCGCCAAGGCGCAGAAGGCTTCTAGTGATGGCGGTGGAGGGCTTATTGGTGCACTGCTGAGTGCCGTCGTAACGCAGGTACTCGCATCTACCATCTCAGATCCAACGCCTGGGCTGGCACGACAAGCTAACCATTTGGCTATCAATAACCAAATTCGCGGCATGCTTGATGGCCCCTACAGAGAGCCATCTACCAACCCTAAGTAGCGCTCTATAACGAGATAATCTAAAAGGGGGGAGTCTCTCCCCCCTTTTTTCATGTCTCTTAACTGACCGAAAACGGATACAACCACCGAGAGCATAGAGAAAAGAAAAGTGGAAATAATCAACTTAAATTCTCTGTGCTCTCGGTGATTTATTCTTGTTGGCAGTTGATACGGCCACATGCTCACTAGAACGGCAGAGCCGGTGGTTTATCTCATCTAAATTAGGCTTGCCTTGTGAATAGGGCTAACTCAGATAACTAACGGTATTGCGACAAAATAACCGGCATTCTGCGGCCACCCCAATCACCCGCCTTTTTAGCAAAAACACCTGCACACTCTGCACCACACGATTGACAGCAACCTGCTTCTGTCAGCTGCCAATCAGAGAGTTCATACCAATCGCGGCCGATCAGCATCTCACCACACTGGTGGCAGTAGGTGCTTTCACCCGCCTTATCATGCACATTGCCGGTGTAGGCGTACCGCACACCGTTCTCCATCGCAATTTGACGCGCTCTGGTCAGGGTGGCGGATGGGGTAGGCGGAACATCTAACATCTTCCATGTTGGATGAAAGGCGGTGAAGTGCATCGGTACATCTGGCCCAAGCTTATCGACCACCCACGCTGTCATTTGGTGCAACTCTCGGTCCGAGTCATTGTGGCCAGGAATCAACAGGGTGGTGAGTTCTAGCCATACATCGGTCTCATGTTTGATGTAGAGCAACGTATCCAACACTGGCTGTAGCTGACCGCCACAGAGCTTTTTATAGAACGACTCAGAGAAAGCTTTGAGGTCAACATTGGCCGCATCCATCGCACTAAAAAAGCGTTCTCGCGGCTCTTCACAGATATAACCTGCGGTCACTGCGACTGACTTAATACCCACCTCACGGCAGGCGGCTGCCACATCCACCGCATACTCAAGAAATATTATGGGATCATTATAGGTGTAGGCGACGCTGGAACAGCCCAGCTCTTTGGCTGCACGTGCAATCAGCTCAGGTGATGCGTGATCTGCCAGCACATCCATCTCACGTGCCTTGCTCATATCCCAGTTCTGGCAGAATTTACAGGTGAGGTTACAGCCGGCAGTACCAAAAGAGAGAATCGGTGTACCGGGCAGGAAGTGGTTCAGCGGTTTCTTCTCAATGGGGTCGATACTAAAACCACTCGATCGCCCATAGGTGGTCAACTTAACCTGATTATCAATATTGGCCCGCACAAAACAGAGCCCCTGTTGACCCGCCTTGATTTTGCAGAGACGTGGGCAGAGATCACACTGAACTCGATCCTCTGTAAGTGCATGCCAGTAGTGGGTGGCAACAACCGTTTGTTCTGTCATAACAACAACCTCTACTGGTAAAGATAGCTCCCAAAGGGCACTTTATCACTGCCCTCTCTGTTATGCGTGATGCTCATTTTTTGTATAGATGCATTTTTTCCCAACAAAATCCTCATAGAGCTTTGCATGAGCATCATATGAAAACAGATCATCTCTATTCACGTACTGCTTGATCCAATTAACCAACATCTCTAGGTTATTGTCCTGAGCCTCTTTGTTCTCATATTTATGCGCTTCCCACGGGCGATTTCTTGAGTTCTCAATACATTGGGAGATACTCAGGTTCATGAATATCACTTCATTTGCAGAGAGTGCTACTATCTCTAGAAGATCGCTATAACACCCCTCAACAACCCAAGCAGCATTAGAATTTATAAAATCCTCTATTTTATCTTTGGAGGTTATTAACGGAGCCCTTTGCGGCGGCATTTCTGGCAGCCAGGCCAGAGTATCCAAATCTAGGTGCACTAGCCCCTCTTTTTCAGCCAGTTTTTTGGCTAAGGTTGATTTACCTGAGCCTGAATTACCAAATATTAGGATTTTACGCAACGGATAACGCCTCAGTCTAAAACAATCATAACTTATTCAGAGGTTCCCTAATGCCATCTGCTGTGAATTGAATATTGGCATGGAACATCTCTCCAAGTAATAGCAACTCACTCGGAAACCCTTTCTCACTCGACCTATGCGAGACCTCCATTTGGAAGGCGATCTCTTTATTGGATGGGTGGCGACAAACATAACCTGATGTTTTTAGGTACTGAAAATAGCTTGAGTTTATGCCCTGTTTTTTATGATCTTCTGAAAGAGTGCTGTATTTAAGACAAACCGTACTCTTAAAGCTCACTTGCTCATTACTCAGCTCCAATACCTTGAATCGACGCTTATCATCTTGCCTCTCTCTCTGTGCCTCGATATGGGATAAAAATTCGGCATCACTATCAAAGCCTTTGACCTGAAATATTACCGCATTAACAACAGCTGAATCCTCTGGCTCACCATATTGCTTGCCAAAAGTTACCGCCCGATCATTCAATTGAGCCAAGAACCAACCTTCGCCACTTGGGGAATATACATCTGCCCCAATTTGGCTAAACAGCGTACCCGGCTCTAGCGATGGTCTATTTGGTGTCGTTGCCATGCACCCACCTAGTACAACTGAAATACAAAGTACTACTATGGCTCTCATCTCTTCCTCCTTAGCTATAACGTTAATTACAGAACTACAATTCCATGGCTAGGTAACAACTGCTTGAGTGTGTAATCCCGGTGATATATGGCAGCTTGGTGAAACTTATAGACCTCTTTCTCTATCATTTCACTCGAACATTCTAAGCACTCAAAATTATCTTTCTGTTGTTCCCATTCGTGCTTTGAGTAAAAGAGCGCTTCACGCTCCTCTTTCTCAAATAGCTCCCCTCTCTCAATCGCACTGATCCAGGCCTCTGTCTTCCCTCTTTTACACTCTCAACACTGAGAATTTTGCTCACTCTCTCCCTTATTGTGCCAAATTCTACCTGTGAAGTTGATATCCCGGCTTTCAGCACATATTCACAAAATATTTGATGCAAATTTTCACAGGCCTCCAGATAGGTCGTTTGATTTTCCCTCCAGCCCATATCTCTTTTTCGGTGCTTATACTTAAATCGCCACCTTAGAAATGGCCTATCTGGATAGGTGCCAACCGGCCCATGACCAAGCGCTCCGGTGGTGACACTGGCTCCATCACTCACTAAATTTCGATAATTCTTGGTGATAAAGCATGGTGCATATTTACTTAAGAATCCTGTGAATTTGCCCATGATGTAGGCTTTCGCTTTTGGATCACTTACATCCAGTTCGAATGAGGTGCCATCCACCTTATTGCTTCTTGAGCTAACCCCTTAAAAGCCATAATGGGAAAATGTATCAGCATAAGCGTGGGCCATCACACCCATCAAGGCGAGGCCATATTTACATTTTGCAGAGACCGCATGTTGGATATGATTCTTCACCATCTCTTGGGCCAACGCACTGTTTTTTACACAGCAGAGTTTTTCAGAGAGTGATGCACCCTCATTGCCCGGAAGAAAGTGGAACGGCACCCAAGCCATACGTTGTTCCGTATGATCTACAGCTGCATTCTCAATCGCCTCTGCATTGGTGTGAGCCGTTGCTATCGCTTGAAACATTCCACCATCTTCATGAACTTCACTGTCATTGGCGGTTGAATCATCAACATACTGGGCGGCATAGGCCACAATTGTTGCATGCTTAACAGGCAATCCAGCCGCTCTGCCATGGCATATGTACCGTAATAGTGCATATCTACTTGCATTGTTATTCCTCTCGGTCAAAAGAGAGAGTATCAATTGCGCTGTTGGGGATCACATATAATCTCCATGCTGGTGTGCTGCTGCTCTGACCTCTAACACCTATATTTATTATCTTTGCTCGCAGCTTTGCATACGCATAGTGACACCCATCGTTTATACTCAATAGATGATCACTTATCCGTTTTGAGGTAAGCCATGTCCAATATTAGAGCGCCCGCAGTCGCTGGTACATTCTACCCAGACGACCCACACATTCTGCAACAGATGGTTAATGGGTTTCTTAACCACGCGTCCACCAAAGGTCGGGCACCTAAGGCGATCATTGCGCCTCATGCAGGTTATATCTACTCGGGTGCTGTTGCTGCCAACGCCTACCACCTTCTGGCTTCAGTTCGACAAAAGATTGAACGTGTCGTGCTATTAGGCCCATCGCATCATGTGCCATTTTTAGGGTTGGCCATCTGCAATGCAGACTACTACGCAACACCACTTGGCGACATCCACTTAGATCAGGCAGCAGCTCAGCAGTTACTAGATCTACCACAGGTCTCAATCATTGATCAGGCCCACGCGATGGAGCATAGCCTTGAGGTACAGCTCCCCTTCTTACAGATGGTGCTTGATGAGTTTAGCCTGATTCCCCTAGTGGTGGGTGATGCCTCTGCCGAACAGGTAAGCGAGGTGCTTGATCGATTGTGGGGAGGGGATGAGACGCTGATTGTTATCAGTTCTGATCTCAGCCATTTCCACGACTACCCACAGGCAAAACGGCTAGACCAACTCACATCAGATGCCATCATTGGTCTGCATCCTGAATCTATTCAGACACAGGACGCCTGTGGCGGCATCCCCATTCGCGGTCTCTTACTGCAAGCCCTCAAACGTCACCTACACGCTGAACTGCTAGACCTACGGAACTCTGGTGACACGGCGGGTTCGCGTGACCGGGTTGTCGGATATGGCGCTTACCGGTTCGATAGTGGTGCATCAGATGCAGCCTGAAATAGATCAGAAGCAGCAACAGCTCCTATTGGATCTCGCACACGATGCCATTGAGCATGGCCTCGCCTATGGTGCAGTAAAGCAGATCAATCTCGCAGACTATCCCACTGAACTCCAGCCGTTTAAGGCAACATTTGTCACGCTGACCATCAACGGCCAACTGCGTGGCTGCATCGGCATGCTGCAAGCGTGTCGACCCCTGCTTGAGGATATTGTCCATAACGCATTCGCCGCTGCATTTTCAGACCCTCGCTTTCCACCACTCACCGCCGATGAGCTGCCACAACTCGAAATTCATATCTCCATTCTCAACCCAGCTGAGCCGATGCAGTTCACAAGTGAGGCAGATCTAATCAGCCAACTGAGACCGGGAATCGATGGTTTGATTCTTGATGAGGGTGACTATCGCGGCACATTTCTCCCCTCGGTTTGGCAATCACTTGCCAAACCAGAAGACTTTCTCAGGCAACTAAAACTGAAGGCAGGACTCTCTGCGGATCACTGGTCCAGCAATCTTCAGGTTCAGCGCTACACCACCACCTGTTTTCCAACAGATCTGTAGAGAGGCTTTTAAAGTGCTGGCAAAAAAGAAGGCGCAACAGAAAACCTGTTGCGCCTCTTTGATTTATTGAGAGCGGAACGCTCTACATCGGCTGAACAATTGAGAAAGCACCACGAATGTCGCCCGCTTTATAACCACGTGCCTGATCATTGGGGTAGTACTTGTCAATAATCGCAGCTATTTCAGGTTTTAGTTTACTGCCATGGCAGACAAGACAAGGTCTCTCTGCCGTTGGTATCGCTTTCATATAGCGAAAAACCTGTTTGCCATCCAACATGACCACTTCAAAGTGCTCCATCTTCTTAGGATCTTCACCCGCAGCTTTGCGCGTCTCAAATGTCTCTAATACGCCACGCTCCCAGGCATCAGGGGCATTGGCTGCACTGCGTGGTTTAAGAGAGGTACGACCCACGTTCCAGCCATGCTTTTTAGAGAGCGCTGCTGCAATATCCTTGGCTTTGATGTTACAAACTTCAACCGCTTTAAGTGGGCCTTCAGACTTCAATGCGCCTTTCAGCTCTCCTTTTAACCCACCCATAAAGCTTTTAACTACTGCCCGGCTCTGATCCGCTCTTTGAGCATGCCCATCTGCAACCGCAGATGCCACAGGAACAGCGATTAATAGAGCCAATATCATCATTTTTTTCATTGAATTAATCCTTATTTATCATGCTACGTAATATCAATATTTAGCTACTCAAAGGCTACGCCAGATTTATTACCCATTTTTTTCAGAACCACCGCTAATGGACAAAACCCAGTAAAGGAGGCCTGAAGCATATTGGCACCCGCAAACGCCGTTAGCCACAACCATTCAATAGTGTGCCATTGCGAAAGTGCAAGACTCGTCAATATCACCGTACCCGCAAACGCCATAACCATACGATCAATGTTCATCTTTCGTTTCTCCTTGAACAACCATCATTGTTCCATTTGTAACTACTCAGCGTATTCATCTTTTGCCTCAACTCTTCGTTATTTTCGTACTCAATCGGTCACATATGCCCTATATGCTCCCTCTTTCCGTGCGAAAATGCCTCGATTTCAGGCAACATCTAAACACGCTGAATAGTTACTTTCATTTAACAACATAAAACCTATATTCGTTATATATTAGCACATGCTAATGCGTTTCCAACAAAACTTTATTCCCGGTATCAATATAAAAGTATATTATCCCGCAATTGCACAACCTATTGACTCGTGTTTTGATGTTGCGTCATTACACTCATCAACCTGCAATGGAGCCATCCGATGCGCCAACTATTTATACTTCTACTCTCTATTTTAGTCAGCACCTCACTTCATTCCGAGATCATCGGTGAAGTTAGTACAAAATTTAAAATGATGGGGCCAAATGACAAAATTATCATTGAGGCATTCGATGATCTAGCCGTCCCTGGGGTCACCTGCTACCTAAGTCGCGCAAAGACAGGGGGGCTCTCTGGTGCCGTCGGCATGGCAGAGGATACATCTGATGCATCAATCGCTTGTAGACAGGTTGGAGCGATACATCTCAGTGGTAAGATACTGAAAGGGGAGGCAGATGGTGATGTGGTGTTTAAGAAACGTACATCAATACTATTCAAAAGCATGCAGGTGGTGCGTTTCTACGACCCAAAAAGGAACGTGTTGGTCTACCTGACCTATAGCGATAAAATTATTGAGGGGTCGCCCAAAAATAGTATTAGTGTGGTTACCGTAATGCCGTGGAATGCCACAGAAGCAGCGCTATAACGCTAATTTATTACCTTTATCATCAAGACGAACAAAGGTAATCAGCGCTGAGAAGATGAGATTCTCAGGCATCACCGCCTCACTCTCACGATAGACTTGAATGGTGTACTGAACGGAGCTGTTGCCAGTCTTTGCCCGATTGGCAACAAAACGAATAATCATCCCCTCTCGCACCGGCTTTTGGAAACGCACCTGATCCATGCCGATGGTGACAAGGTTGCATCCGGGGTGATCCATAGTGGCTGCAATCCATGCATACTCATCGGTCCACTTGAGCATGTTGCCTCCAAAGAGGAAACCACCGTGGTTTAGGTGTTCGGGGAGAATTAGTTTATAGCTTTCCACAATTTATACTCTTAGAAGCCAGTCGACTTCCAAGAGTATATATTGCTTCTATCACTTGATGAAGGTCACTCACCATCAAAGCCGACCATCTCCTTCACAACATCTTTTGCGGTGTTACTGCCATCCCATGGGGACTTACCGTAATACATCGTCTCAGTTGTCACACAGTTATCAAAGGTTGCATGAATAATGTTTGTCTTGCGGAGATCTGCATGACTGATATCACTATCGATAAACTGGCAACCCTCTAACTGACACTCTCTTAGGCTTGTACCAACAAGATCACTCTCTTTAAATTGAGCGCCTGTAAGATCACCACCCTGCATATCAATGCCTGGAAGCTTCACACCTACAAAACTAGCCTTCTCCATAGGACAGAGCAAAATACGGCTATCACGTAGATCAGCACCATCAAACTTTACGCCAATCAACGAAACTCGCTGGAAAAAACCTTGTGAGAGTGTGATGCCGGAGAGGTCAACCCCATCCATCATCGCATCTTGAGTAAAGGCTTGATCCATCTTGCAGTTAGAGAGATTGGCCCCCTTCATACTGCTTCCCGAGAAGAGCGCACCTGAGAGGTCAAGACCCGACAGGTCGATACCGTCCATGTTCAAAAACGAGAGATCGGCATCAACCAGCGAGCCACCTTTTCCCCGCGCCTCAATTAATGAGGCGCGGTCGGAAAAGGATTCATACGAAGAGTCGTACTCGTACATTACGGACGATTTAGATCGACGATTTTTTGCTTATCGTAATCAGCAGATCCGCCAACATGATCAACAAGGCGTTTCATCTCATCACACAGCGTGTAACGATCTTCTGTATAGATCAGACCAACAGGTGCTTTACCCGTTGGACGACGAGCAACTTTGATCGCCTGATCCATATCAGTAGGATCATAACCTTCTGGCAGCTCTTCAACGAGATCACGGTAGTACTTAGCGGTATCGAGCTTATTGAAGGTTGGGCATTGAGCAAAGATATTTACGTAAGCAAAACCTTTGTGCTCCATTGCTCCCTTGATCAACTCTGCACACATTTTAGGGTTACCAGCGAATGCCTGAGCGACGTAGGTTGCACCGTATGTAAGCATGTATGAAACCGGATCCATAGGCTCTTCAACACCACCGTATGGAGTGATGTAGGCTGGCATCTCTTTACGAGTAGTCGGTGAAGATTGGCCCTTAGTCAGACCATAGATGCCGTTATCCATCAGCACGTAGGTCATATCAACGTTTTTACGTGCCATATGTGGCATGTGTCCACCACCGATTGAGAAACCATCACCGTCACCACCAGTAACCATAACGGCCAGCTCTGGATTGGCAAGCTGAGTACCGGTCGCTACAGCGCCCGCACGACCGTGTAGGGTGTGCATTTTGTATGACTTAACAAAGTAAGGCAGACGTGATGAGCAACCGATACCTGAAACAGCAACGAAATCTTTTGGGTTAATACCCAACTCAGAGAGTGTGCGGTAGACACTTGCAAGAACGCCATAATCACCACAGCCAGGACACCATACTGGTGACACATCGGACTTGTACTGCTTAGGCTTCATCTCAATATTATTGAAAATTGCTCTGTTCATTAGCTGATCTCCTTAACCTTGGTCACAATATCGGCTGGGGTAAACGGTAGGCCACCACAGATAGTGTAAGAAACTGGTTTGATTGAAGTTTCTGCACGGATGAAGAAGGCGAGCTGACCCTGATAGTTAACCTCTGGAACCAGAATCTGCTTACATTTTGACGCAAATGCTTCGTACTCATCGACAGGCATTGGGTACAAAAGTTTCGGGTAGAAGCCTTTGGCTTTAATGCCTTCAGCACGTAGACGCGCAACCGCTTCACGTACAACACCGATGGTTGAACCCCAGGCGATAATACCGATATCAGCTTCTGCATCTGCATCACCATCAATCTCTTGTGGCCCTAGCTCATCAATCACTGGCAGCAGCTTATCGAAACGCTTGCGTGAATTCACTTCATGAGGCTCAGGGCTAAAAATCGGTGAACCTGTCTCTGTGTGCTCTAGACCGGTTGCAACATGGCTACCACCTTCAACACCGGGATCACACATCGGTGAAATCAGGTCATCGGTCATCTCGTAACGTTTGTATTCGCCTTTACCGTCCCAGCGCTTACGCTCAACAACCTTGAAGTCATCTGGATTAGGTGTAGGAACCGTCTGGGTAGAGAATGCGAGGGAACCATCAGACATCAGAATAACGGGAGCCTGATACTTCTCAGCAATGTTCAGAGCCCGTGCAGTCATGTTGATACAGTCGTTCACATCTTCAACTGACATAACGATACGTGGTGAATCACCGTGACCACCGTGAATCGCCAGGAAGAGATCTGATTGCTCATGCTTAGTTGGTAGACCTGTTGAAGGGCCACCACGCTGAACGTCGATGATCAGACATGGCAGCTCGGCCATGGTGCTCATACCGATCAACTCAGCCATCAGCGCCAGACCAGGACCAGAGGTTGCTGTCATTGAACGCTTACCCGCGTAAGAAGCACCTAGAACCTGCGCCAATGATGCAATTTCATCTTCCGCTTGCACCAGCGTTCCGCCTGTCTTAGGCAGATGAGCAGAGACATATTTAGCAACTTCAGTGGCTGGCGTCAGTGGGTAGGCTGAAAAGAAATCCAAACCACCCAAAATAGCACCCAGGCCGCACGCTTCGTTACCTGCCATCAGGATGACATCTTTGGCACCGGTGCTATCAGCAACAGCGAAAGGATCATCTTTAGTGTGTGCAGCACCAAGCTCTTTACCCGCATCAAAAGATTTCAATGCAAAGTTAAGGATCTCTTCGCCTTTAGGCTTAAATTTATTGGTCAGAACTTCAATCAGCGTCTGCTCATTGATGTTGAAGAGTACTGACAAAGCACCCAATGCAACCATGTTCTTTGAACGAAGTGCGCCAAGCGCCTTTGCGGTCTTAGTCATCGGGATTGCATAGGCGGTGACGCCTTCTGGAATCTCTGGCTCAAAATCACCGCCAGGGCCGTCATAAACCATGACGGTTCCAGGCGTCAGCAGGTGCTTATTTAATTCGTAAGCCTCTCCATTGAACGCAACAAAAACGTCAAACGTATCACCTTGGTTGTAGATGCGTTCAGGACTTGTACGTAGTTGATAGAGACAGTAACCACCTTTAATCTCGGCAGGAAAGGTTTTGAATGTATAGATCTCTAACCCTGCTCTAGCACAGGCGGCAGATATAAAATCACCAGTAGAGACGACACCTTCACCACCTTCACCAGCGATGCGGATAATAAGATCACTCTTTTCCGTCATTAGGATACCCCTTACATTTTAAAAAAATATTTTTGCACCAGAGATCATCTCTGATGATTCGAATTCGTTTCTGGTCAATGTTCAACCAAACTGCCAGCACACGCTGGGCCAGCAGCTTAATTGTTGCATTACCAAAGGTCAGCCGGCACCTGTAGGCGTTCGACCGGTTTGTCACCCAGCAGATGTTCTTTGATGATCTCATCAACATCTGCCTTAGTCACTTTGCCGTACATCACTCCTTCTGGGTAGACCAGAACGGCTGGGCCAGCATCACAGACACCGAGACAACCGGTGCTAGTCAGGCCAAAACGACCCCAAAAGCCCTGCTGCTCAAACTGCTGCTGGAATGCTTGCAGCACATCCGCAGCACCCTTGTCTGCACAAGAGCCACGTGGATGGCCTGGTGGCCGCGCTTGGCCACAGATGAAAATATGTTTCTCAGGTCTTGCCATGAGTTAAAACCTCAATTAAATAGAATCTTTTAGACGTTTGACAAAATGGTATCAACACTCGCCTTGGCATCCCCGTAGAGCATCCGGGTGTTATCAAGGGAGAAGAGAGGATTGTCCACGCCGGCATAACCAACACCACGGCCACGTTTCATGATAATAACCTTGCTTGATTTCCAAACCTCAAGCACTGGCATACCAGCGATGGGGCTATGTGGATCAGTCTGTGCGCTCGGGTTGACGATATCGTTAGCACCAATAACCAGTACCACGTCGACCTCTGGCAGATCATCATTGATCTCATCCATCTCTAGCACAATGTCGTAAGGTACTTTGGCTTCTGCCAACAGCACGTTCATGTGACCAGGTAGACGACCCGCAACAGGGTGGATTGCAAAACGGACATTAATATCTTTTTCACGTAGCTTTTTGGTGATCTCATTGATTGTATGCTGTGCTTGAGCAACCGCCATACCGTAACCCGGTACGATGACAACCTCTTTAGCATCAATCAGCATCTCAGCAACCTCTTCAGCAGAGGTCTCTGGTGAATAGACAGCCTTCACGACCTCACCCTCTGCGACAGGTGCTGCAGTTGTGGTACCAAAACCACCCGCAATAACGCTGATAAAGCTACGGTTCATCGCTTTACACATGATGTAACTCAAGATAGCACCACTTGAACCAACCAGCGCACCCACAACAATCAGTAGATCATTTGAGAGCATGAAACCCGTCGCCGCTGCGGCCCAACCTGAGTAACTGTTGAGCATTGAGACCACAACAGGCATATCAGCACCACCAATCGCCATCACCATATGCACACCGAAGATGGCAGCAAACACGGTCATGATGATAAGGAGTGTGACACCATCTGAGGTATCGGCACCGACAAAAAAGATACCAAGCCAGATGCAGATAATGCCCATGGTGGCATTAATGGCATGACGGCCTGGAATGAGCATTGCATTACCGGTGATGCTGCCTTTTAATTTGCCAAAAGCGATAATTGAACCGGTAAACGTAATCATACCAATCAATACACCGATATAGACTTCGATATCATGAATGGTCGCTTCTGCCCCTTCGAGATGAGCACTGGGATCAAGATAGGTAGCATAGCCAACTAGAACAGCACCTAGGCCAACAAAGCTGTGCAAAATAGCGACCAGCTCAGGCATCTCGGTCATCTCAACGCGCTTAGCGAGATAGGCACCGATGCCGCCACCAATAGCCATCATAATAAAGATGATAACGGTGCCACCAGCAGAGACTCGCTGGTCAAAAATGGTTGCGACAATGGCGATCGTCATACCGATCATGCCAAAAAGATTACCGCGTCGTGCAGACTCTTGGTTGCTTAAGCCACCAAGAGCGAGGATAAAGAGAATACTCGCCACAATATAGGCGATCGTGATCATACCTTCCATCGTTCGACTCCTATATTATTTCTGGAACATTTCTAACATACGACGCGTGACCAAGAAGCCACCCGCGATGTTGATAGTTGCAACCAATACCGCAATAGCTGCGAGGAATACACCCCAACCACTATCACTCGACACCTGAAGCAACGCACCCACGACAATGATGCCGGAGATCGCGTTGGTCACACTCATCAGCGGTGTGTGCAGTGCAGGTTTCACATTCCAGATCACCATGTAACCGATGAAACAGGAGAGTGAAAAAACGGTAAAGTGAGTCAGGAAACTGGCTGGAGCGTTTGCACCCACCCACAACATGACGAAGGCGGCAACGCCCCACTTAATAGCCGTTTTGATCTTGCTAGGCGCTACTTCTTCAACCTCTTCCACAATCGGAGCTGGCTCTGGAGCCGCTGCAGGTGCAGCTGTCACTTCGATAGGAGGTGCAGGCCAAGTGATCTTGCCCTCTTTGATCACTGTTGTGCCGCGAACCACCACATCTTCAAAGTCGATCACTAGCTGACCATCTTTCTCAGGGGTCATGTCGGTCAACAGGTGACGCAAGTTGGTGCCGTAGAGCTGGCTTGATTGAGCGGCCAGACGACTTGGAAGATCGGTATAACCAACGATGGTTACACCATGCTTCACTACAGATTGACCCGGTTCAGTCAGCGCACAATTGCCGCCCTGTTCAGCGGCCAGATCGACGATGACGCTACCATCTTTCATCGATTCAACCATACCGGAGGTGATCAGCTCTGGAGCTGGTCTACCTGGGATCAGTGCGGTGGTGACGATGATATCGACATCCATCGCCTGTTCAGCAAACAGTTTCATCTCAGCTTCGATGAACTCTTTACTCATGGTTTTGGCATAACCCGTATTGGGGGAGCCGTCATCTGCCTCTTCGAAATCGAGCATGAGGAATTCAGCGCCCATACTCTCAACCTGCTCTTTCACTTCAGGGCGAGTATCGAAAGCACGAACAATGGCACCCAAGCTATTGGCTGCACCGATAGCGGCAAGACCGGCAACACCGGCACCGATGACCATTACCTTGGCAGGTGGTACTTTACCAGCAGCGGTAATCTGGCCGGTGAAGAAGCGACCAAAGGCGTTTGAGGCTTCAACTATTGAACGATAGCCAGAGATGTTGGCCATTGAACTTAGCGCATCAAGCTTCTGTGCACGTGAGATACGCGGCACGCTGTCCATCGCCAACACATTGACTTTTTTCTGTGACAGCTTCTTCAGCAGCTCTTCATTTTGAGCGGGCCAGATGAAACTGATCAGGGTGGTGCCATCAGTCAGTAGCTCAGTCTCATCAATACAGAGATTTGAACAGCACTGAGGAGCGCGCACTTTCAGTACGATGTCGCTGTCGGCCCAGAGGGCTTTAACGTCATCGACAATCTCTACACCAGCCTCTTTATAGGCTTCATCAGAGAAGTTGGCCAACTCGCCAGCTCCGCTCTGTAGTGCTACTGCGTAGCCTAGTTTTTGTAACCGCTCAGCCGTCTCCGGCGTAAGGGCAACCCGACATTCGCCGGCTTGGATTTCCTTGGGAACTCCGATCTTCATGGACATTGTTATGCTCCAGAGGACTCTAAAAATCGTTTATATAAAGACGCAAAAGCGAAGAGCTAAAGGTTACTACTAAAAGCAACCCTTAAAAACTCTCCGCTTGTGCAGTTATTTAGCTATTGTTGTTAGCTTTAAAGAAAGGCAGGGCACCACCAGCTTTCAGGACGGCGATGTCCTTAGACTCATAAGCGGGAACCAGTTCAATCTGCTGCCCATCAACGGTCATGGTCAGATTGCCTTCCAGGTTAGATACGTCGATAGAGACGGTATCGCCCTGGTTAACCTTGTCATAATCTTCGATGTTGGCGAAAGTAAGTGGCACGATACCGAAGTTAACCAGGTTGGCAACGTGGATACGGGCGAACTGAGCCACAACAACAGCGCGGATACCTAACCAACGCGGACAGAGTGCAGCATGCTCACGTGAGCTACCCTGGCCGTAGTTTTCACGACCCACCAAAATTCCGTGACCACCCGCATCGCGGTGCGCACATGAACGATCAGCAAAGGTAGTATCGATCTGGTTGTAGGTTGCCTGCATGGCATACTCTTTAACATTAGAGCGCAATGGCAGGTAGATACCGGCTGGTTGGATATCATCAGTAGAGATGTTATCACCCAGTTTCAGCATCACTTCACCGGTTAGTGTCTCTGGCAGTGCTTCAAAAGCTGGCAACGCCATGATGTTTGGACCACGAACCACTTCAACAGCAGCACGATCAGCCACATCAAGCGGCATGGTGAAAGAGGCTGAGTCATCAACCTGTGGTGTTGCTTCAATCTCAACATTGCTAGTTGGGGTAGTGACAACGCCAGTCAGTGCAGAGGCAGCCGCAACCAGTGGGCTAACCAGATGCACTTCAGCATCATCAGTACCAGAGCGCTTAGGGAAGTTGCGGTTGAAGGTACGCAGACTCAGACCACCACTAACCGGTGAACCACCCTGGCCGATACAAGCACCACAACCATTCTCCATCACACGAACACCTGAGGCGTAAAGAGTAGAGATGTAACCGGCATTAGCCAGCTGCATGGCTACAGCACGTGAACCTGGATAGAGCAGGGTATCAACAACAACACGCTTGCCTTTCAGCAGTTCAGCAAAGCTGGCGATATTCTCGTATGAGCTGTTGGTACAGCTACCAACACAGACTTGGTTGATCTTGTCGCCAGCACGGTCAACGACCTGCTCAACATTACCAGGAGATGGGTAGATGGCGATCAGTGGGCCAAGTGCATCAAGATCGATATCGATCTGGCTGCTGTAGGTTGCGCCTTCATCGGCGGCCATTGCTTGGTAATCACCAGCGCGTCCACGGCTCTCAAGATAGGCTAGGGTGTTCTCATCACTCTGGAAGATGGAGGTAGAGGCACCCATCTCAGCACCCATGTTGGTGATGGTGGCACGTTCGGTCAGGGTTAGTGACGCTGCACCTGGGCCGGTGTACTCAAAAATCTTACCTTTACCGCCTTTCACGCCAACGATAGAGAGCATCTTCAAGATGACATCCATCGCCATAACGCCAGGCTGTAGTGAACCAGTCAGGTTGACGTTGACCACTTCAGGCATTGGCAGTGCATATTCGCCAGTCGCCATGGAGAGAGCAATATCGTAACCACCCGCACCAAAATAGATCGCAGCCATGCCACCAGCGTTCACGGTGTGGCTATCTGCGCCGATTCCGGTCATGCCAGGTTTAACAAAGTTCTCGATGTTGAGGAAGTGACAGATGCCAGTACCGGGTGGTGAGTAGATGATGCCCAGCTTCTTAGAGATGCTCTCTAAATAGGCATGATCATCTGGGTTACGGAAACCCGACTGGATCATGCTGTGATCAACAAAGTTAACAGAGAGCGGTTTGACACTGTCTACGCCCATCGCTTCTAGCTGCAGCATACACATGGTGCCGGTGGCATCCTGGGTAAATGCTTCGTCTATTTTGATCGTGATAACAACGCCAGCTTCTGGCAGTTCGCCGCCACCTACAAGGTGCTGGCTCAGGATCTTCTCTGTTAAATTTAATGGCTTCATGGTTTTTCCCCAAATGATTGGAAATGACAATATTAAAAAAGTAAAAAAGACCTATCCCCCACAGAAAACCTGTGAAGAAAAAATTTGTGCCGATCGTGCGCCGTTGATTAAACAATGCGTCTACGGAAAACAGCCCCATATAAATAGGTGTGAATCTGCTCCGCCACCGGTCAAGCCTCGCATATATACCCTGTTATGAGTGATAACTCAATTTTTCTGGGTGGCTTAATAGTGCGGATAAAGGGGGAATTGCACCAAAGGTGCTCAGAAGGAGCGTGCTATTTTGATGTGGAGTAATAAGAGGGCAGATCAACCCAATAATCCGATTTTGCTTCCTCAGGGTGAGGACTCATTGTTCAATAAAAGTCGCCTGGATGCACTGAAGTCATCCAGGCGATCTATTTCTGTTTAGTTAAAGATCCTCAACCACTCACCATACCCTTCACGCTTCAGCTGCTCTTTGGTGATGAAACGCAAGGAGGCGGAGTTGATGCAGTATCTCAACCCTGTTGGTTGCGGGCCATCATCAAAGAGATGACCAAGATGGGAGTCACCATGTTGACTGCGCACCTCCGTTCGGCGACCAAAGAGTCGGTTATCCTCATGCTCAACAATGTTTGCATCCACCAGCGGTCTGCTAAAGCTTGGCCACCCTGTACCGGAAACATACTTATCTCTGGATGAGAAGAGTGGCTCACCACTCACAATATCAACATAGATCCCCTCACGTTTCTCACCCCAATATTCGTTATTGAAGGATCGCTCCGTTCCATCCTGCTGCGTCACTCTGTATTGCAGTGGCGTGAGCCTCTCCTGTATCTCACTATCAGTCGGCTTTTGGTAGCTTTTACTGCTTGCTGCACCCCTCACATCGGCACTACTCCTGTCCCAGGTCTTCGCTAAAAACTGATCCCGCCCTGAGTTATAACGGTAGAATTTATAACGCAGTGGGTTCTTTTTGTAGTAGTCCTGGTGGTACTCCTCCGCTTGCCAAAAGGTGGTGGCAGGATAGAGCTGCGTCAGCACTGGTTTAGCAAATCGACCCGAACTATCCAGTGCTGCACGTGACTGCTCAGCGGCCAGACGCTGCTGCTCATTGTGGTAGAAGATAGCGGTACGATACTGCGCACCCCGATCAATAAACTGCCCGCCATTATCAGTCGGATTGGTGTGTCGCCAGAGGGTATCGAGCAACATCTCATAGCTGATCAATGTTGGGTCATAACGGATCTCTACCGCCTCAATATGACCCGTTTCACCCGCAGAGACCTGCTTATAGGTGGGCTTTGAAATTTTGCCTCCGATATAACCAGAGAGCACCTCAGCGACCCCATCAAGCTTCTCAAAATCGGACTCTACACACCAAAAACAGCCCCCGGCAAAGGTGGCTCGTTGCAGATTGCCACTCACCCCATCGGGCTCACCATCTTCGGTATTTGATTGCGCATAACCGGCCAGCAGGAGCAGCAGAGCTAGCGCGCTAAAACCTATTTTTGAAATCATCTCTCTCTCCTCTCATCAATCAAATCAGTTGTAGTAAGCATGGATGAGACTCCTCATTGAAGCGTCACAAAAAGATCACAAATCTGTCACTTTTGGTGCGAGCCATCCAAAATTGGCAGCGTGAAGTAGAAGGTGCTGCCCACATTTTGCTCACTCTCCGCACCAATCTCCCCCCCTTGCAGCAGCACAATACGCTTGGCAATGGCGAGCCCCAGCCCGGCATGCCCTTGGCGATTATCCTGCGCTTTAGCGCGGTAAAAAGATTCAAAGAGGTGGGGCAGATCAGCGGGGTGAATGCCACTACCACTATCAACAACAGTGATCAGAATTGCGGCATCAACACGTTTCAAAACAAGGGTGATGTGCCCCCCTGCTGAGGTGTGGCGCAGTGCATTTTCAAGCAGATTGTCCAAGACCCGTTCAGTCAGAGCAATATCGGCCCAGACAAAGGGGAGCCCCTCTGCCGGCTCAATCTGCAACGTTATCTGCGCCTGTTGCGCCTGAAGTTGAAACTTCTGCATCACATCATCTGCCAGCTCAATGAGGGCGAAGGCTTCACACACCGGCTGAGTCTCTTTGGCATCCAACTTTGCCAACTCAAACAGCTCATCAACCCGACGAGTAAGACGCTCACTCTGGCGCAGGGCGATGATTAAGTACTCTTCACGCTCCGCCTGGCTCAGGCTATCCGCCTTAAGTTTGAGTGACTCAAGATAGCCCCGCAGCGCCGCCAGCGGTGTACGAAGATCATGTGAAACCTGCGCCACCAGCTCCCTACGCAAGCTATCTTGCTCTTTCAACTCAGCCAGCTGGGCGGTGATCCGCTCAGCCATCTGATCAAAGGTCTCGGCGAGTCGATCCACCTCATCACCCCCACCGCGCTCTCCATCAGAGTGGGCCAGATGTTGTGTGAAGTTGCTCAACTGGAACCGCTCCATCTGAGTCGTCAGACGATGCAGACGCCGCGTGAGAATGAAGAAGAGCAGCAGGCCAACAAACAGCGCAATCGCTAAGCTGCCCAACACCGCCCAACCACTCAGGCGCAACAGGTGGCTCTCCTCAATCATCTGCTCAGCTGAGTCAAACTCCTCACCACGCAGCACCACATAGAGGTAACCCTCAGGTGACTCAGCGCTCGGCACCGTTGTCACAGAGAAGGCTTTACGCCGATCATGGCTGCGCGGATCATCACCCAGCAGCGGATAACTCCCTTCACCACGCAGGAACTGCTCAATGGGTGCCAGCGCAACATGGCGGCGCTTCACCTTGCCGGGGTCAGCAGAGTAGGCGAGAATTTTGCCCTGCATATCGAGCAGATAGATCTCAATGCTGGGGTTGATCACCATATATTGGTGAAAGGTCTCCTTGAGTGCCGCTTGGTTGAGCCGCCCCTCTTGCACAAGATTGCGGTCCATCACCAAGTTACGCGCCAAATCACTATTAAATTGCTGATTCACCTGCTGTAGATAGCTACGTGTTGCGGAGGTGCTCAGCACGGCGTAGAGCAGCCCCACGGTGATGAGTAGCACCACCAATATCAGTGCCATTTTGGCGTAGAGGGTGCGTAACATCTTAGCGCTCTTGCTCGCTAAATTTGTAACCAACACCCCAAGCGGTGAGGATGTAGCGCGGCTTGGTCGGCTCCTGCTCAATCTTGGCGCGCAACCGGTTGATGTGAGAGTTTACGGTGTGTTGATACCCCTCATAGTGGTAACCCCACACCTGCTCCAGCAGCTGCATACGGCTATAGACACGCCCCGGGTGGCTGGCAAAATGGAGCAGCAGATCAAACTCTTTGGCGGTGAGGCTGATCTCACTGCCGCTGATCTTCACCTGTCGCTTCTCTATATTTATGGTGAGTTGACCGCGCACCAGAGGTTGCGGCGGCGGGGCCTCACGCTGCTGTTGCAGAGCAGCCACTCTACGGAAGAGCGCTTTAACTCGCGCCTGTAACTCAGGAATGCTGAAGGGCTTGGTCAAGTAGTCATCTGCTCCCATCTCCAAACCCACCACCCGATCCAACTCACTCGCTTTAGCTGTCAACATCAGGATAGGCACATAGTCACTGCCCGCACGCAATTTTTGGCAGACGGCAAGGCCATCCATGCCGGGCAGCATGAGATCCAGCACCACCAACTCATAGCTCCCCTGCTTAAACTTCTGCAAGCCACTCTCACCATCTACGGCGATATCCGCTTCACACTGGATATCACGTAGGTGCATCTGAACCAGTCGGGCTATGTCGGCATTGTCTTCAATAATCAGCGCTTTATGCATCATCTCACTTTCAATAAGGCCGCTCTCTCAAACGAAAGAGCGGCCATCTCTCCTGTTACATCATCTCTTTATCCATGGGGTCACTCGCCATCATCTTATCTTCTTGGCTCATCTCATGACCCATTGATGAAGCGTCAGCAGGCATCATCTTCTGCTCCATAGTGTGTGACATCGCATCATCTTTTTTACTCTCTGCCGTACAGGCAGCCAGCGCAAAAAGAGTGACAATCAATAGAGAGCGTAGCAGCTGCTTTGTTGTTTTAGTCATCATCACGCCCCTCTTTTATGGTGATGACCAGACGTGCAACAGGGTTTGTCCAGCGATGGTGACGGCTATCCAGATCACTCATGCCGCCCATTGAGTCAGTATCACCCATTGTGCCACGGTGAATATGCACCGTGGTGTTATGATCAAGCCCAGCCACTCCAGAGCCACCACTCCCAGCAAGCGCACCTGGATCAGCAGGAATACCCGCCACCCCTGGCGCACCGCCTCCTGTAATCACCTCATCATTCGCCTCTGTGCCTGCATCGTATGCGTTCAGATAGTAGGTGTAGCTGCCACGTTTTTTGGGTATTTTCAAAGCACCCAAGCCAACAAAACCATCATTGGTAGGTAGTAACATGGCTGCAATTGAGAGATATCTTCGATTGTGGTTCAGCGCCAAATTGGCCGATGTGGTCGCTCCCGGTGCCAATAATCCAGCCGCCGGATTGGCAGCATAGATGCCCCCTGCTGACTCAACCTGCATCACCAATCCGCTGATATCACCCCCCTCTGCCATCGCCTGAAGTGCGGCTGATGCTGGCATGCCCAGCTCAAAAAGGGTGCTCTCTTTTATATGGGCCGCCACCAGCAACGGCGTAAAATAGAGGCCATTAGTGAGGTTGGTGATCTCCACCTTCAGATCACGTGCGGAGGCGGCACCACTCAAAATTAAGCTGCTCACTGTTAGTACACCAGCAATATACTTTTTCATCTCTCTTTTCCTTATCGGTTAGTGGAATCAGATCTCCCACAATCAATATTTAAGGCTGAAGAGCTCTCATGCGTGTCACGCAGATATCACAAAAGATTAACAAAACAGGTTGCAGCTATAGTCATTAACCGCCCGCATAGCGGGAGGCTTGAAGAAAGCCCCTAAAAGGGGCTATTGGTTACGTGCTCATGCTTAGGCAAAATAGCCTCCTAACCGGTTGAAAACAGATATAACCACAGAGGGCACAGAGAAAAGAAAAGAAAAGTATTTTGGATTCTCTGTGCCCTCTGTGTTCTCTGTGGTTTATTCTTGTTGGTCGTTACCATGGGGCCACATGCACGCCGGAACGGCAGAGCCTTTTCAAGTCTCACCGGCAAAGCCGGTGGTTTACCTCAATTTGAATTAGCCTCTCTCTACTGTGTCATGGGGCGTTAGAATCGCTCTACCCAACCAAATTCAAGGAGAAACCATGCGTCCACTTCAATTTGCACTGCTCTCACTGCTACTCATCTCATCAGCCACTTTTGCTGACAACGGTCTCGTTACCATAAAGAGCGCACATGATGTTCCCACCACAACCAACCGGCTGGTGCAGCTCTTGAAAGAGCGCGGCATGACCCTCTTTAATCGCATCAACCATGCCGATGGAGCTGCGGACGTTGGTATGCAGCTACGTCCCACTGAGCTGCTGATATTTGGCAACCCAAAAGCGGGTACACCACTGATGATATGCGCGCAGCAGATCGCCATTGATCTGCCTCAGAAGACACTGATTTGGCAAGATGAGGCGGGGGCGACATGGCTCACCTATAACAACCCTCTTCAGTTGGCCAAACGTCATGATTTAGCAGGGTGCGACAAAGTGCTCAAAAAAATCTCCCAGG
Source organism: Candidatus Polarisedimenticolaceae bacterium (assembly GCA_021647945.1). Classification (GTDB taxonomy): domain Bacteria; phylum Pseudomonadota; class Gammaproteobacteria; order Chromatiales; family Chromatiaceae; genus JAKITT01. The sequence continues at coordinate 4,226 of JAKITT010000010.1, read as the reverse complement.
CACTGGTGGGATTGGCAACCACTGCAACTGCACCATAAGACGGGCAAATAGTGTCATTTTTACTGCCATAAAGCTGCAAATCGGCCCTATTACCTCTATTTTGCATGGAAATAGAGGGCCTCTGATGGGGCCAGAGAGCGTATAATCGCTCGTTATCATTTTTTAAAATTGCGTAATTTTTTCATGCAGAAGCAAGACGAACTGTTGGTGAATGTCACCATCAACGGCAAGGAGATCGCCGCGCCATCATCGCTATCAACGATTCAAGCGTTGTGGCATGCGGGCTATCCTCGGGTTAAGAGTGTCGGTTGCCTGGAGGGTGTCTGTGGCTCCTGTCGTATCATGGTACGACGTAAAGAGAGCAACCAGGTCTCCATGGAATTGGGCTGTCAAACCCTGATCGAAGAGGGGATGCAGGTCAACTTCCTGGTCTTCCCAACGCCCACCCACCACACCTATGATCTCAATACGATCAAAAGCTCTTGGGAGGTGCAGGGGCGCTTTCATAAGATCTTCCCCGAGGCGGAGCACTGTCGCCACTGCGGTGGTTGTAATCGCTCTTGTCCAAAAGGGATCGAAGTGGAACGGGGTGTTGAGCTGGCCAGTAAGGGACGTTTTCGCGAGGCGGGCGAACTCTTCATCGAATGCGTGATGTGTAACTTCTGCATGACCGCTTGCCCTGAAACCATTGCACCCAATCACGTCGGGCTCTTTTCACGCCGCGTCACCGCCTACTTTCACACACGTCCGGGCAATCTGATTAGCCGCCTGGAGACACTGCGTAAGGGAGATCTCGATGTCAAAAAATAATCAAGGTATCGCCTACGACAAGGCACTGAAAAAATACAGCGCACGCAAAGAGGTGCCAGCCGCTGAGGAGACCCTGGCGCCTGAAACACTGCTTAAGCAGTTTCATCCCGACTACTTTCCCGACTCAATCATCAACCTGAAAGTGGGCGCCAATAAAGGCGAAGCGTGTCACCACCAGTTGGCGGCGATGCTACAGTCTGATGCACGTATTGATGAGTCTGATCTGGCCGGCGCACCCATCATTGAGACCGATATTCTGGTTATTGGTGGTGGCGGTGCCGGTTGTGCCGCAGCCTTGATGGCCGCCGAAGCGGGTGCTCGTGTCACACTGGCGACAAAACTACGTCTTGGTGATAGCAATACGGTGATGGCGGAAGGGGGCATCCAAGCCTCTATCGAGCAGGGTGATACCCCACAAATGCACTTTGAAGATACCATCAAAGCGGGCCACCACTTCTCCGATAAGGAGCTGGTTGCCGAGATGGTGATGGATGCACCGGAGGTAATCCGCTGGTTGATTCAACAGGGAATGCAGTTCGATCTGGATAAGTATGGTGATCTACTCACCCGTCGCGCTGGTGGCACCTCGGCCGCCCGTGTTGTCTACTACCGTGACTACACCGGCCTGGAGATGATGCGCGTACTGCGTGAAGCAGTACTCAACAGCAATATCGAGATTCTCGACTACAGCCCTGCCGTAGAGCTACTGGCCAATGAGTCAGGCCACTGTGCCGGTGCGGTACTCTCATCACTGAAAGATTGCAGCTACAACCTGGTCAGAGCCAAATCGGTCATTGTCGCCACCGGCGGTATCGGCCGGATGCACATCAACCAGTTTCCCACCTCCAACCACTTTGGCGCCACCGCTGACGGCCTCGTTCTCGCCTATCGCCTGGGTGCTAAATTGCGTGACCTGGACTCCTTCCAGTACCATCCATCAGGTCTATCACATCCACAGCACATGGCTGGCCACCTCATTACTGAGGGCGTACGCTCTGCTGGCGCTTACATGCTAAATGCCCATGGTGAACGATTTGTTGGTGAGTTGAAGACCCGCGACCACGTCTCCTCAGCCATCCTGCGCGAGTGTGTTGAAGGGCGTGGCATCACCACCCCCGATGGTGCAATCGGCGTATGGCTCGACACCCCAGGGCTCGAACTACGCGAACCCGGCATGCTGGCACAACGCTTTCCAAAACTGATTGAGCTAGGCAAAAAGAGCGGCATCAACCCTCTGAAGGTGCCACCCCTCATCTACCCCACACTGCACTACCAAAATGGTGGCGTGGTGATCGACCCCAATGGTCTCTCCAGCGTCAAGGGGCTCTACTGTGTCGGTGAGGTCTCCGGGGGTATTCACGGCAAGAACCGCATCATGGGCAATGCGCTGCTGGAGATCATCAGCTTTGGCCGCCGCTCAGGTGAACATGCCGCCGCCAACTGCCACGGTGTGAAACATAAAAAGATCTCTATCGAGCATCTGAGTGATCTGCGTCGCGAGCTGACCCAAGCCAATATGCCGATGGATCTACAAGGTCCTCTGCTCTTTCCTGAATGTGCCAAATTCGAGAATGACTCGGATTATGACGGCCTGCACAAGAATCGCTGAGAATTAGATGATGCAACCATTAAACCAAGTGCTGCTGCACAAAGATTGCCGCGTCGGCCCTGACCTCACCGCCTGGAGAAGTACCATCGGTGGCAAAGCGCTAAAGATTGCGCTTGACGACCCCTCCAGCCTGATCCCATTGATCAAGGATGCCGGACTGCGTGGCCTCGGCGGCAGCGGTTTCCCCACCTATAAAAAATGGGAGTTCCTCGCGGCCAAAAAGATGGCGATGGAGAAGTACCTCATCTGCAATGGCAATGAAGATGAACCCGGCACCTTTAAAGATCGCGTACTGCTGGAAGAGACACCCTTTCAGGTGATTGAGGGGGCCACCATCTGCGCCCTGGCTACCAACATCAACCACATCATCTTCTATATCAATCCCGATCAGACGGCATCATTGGCATCCATGCGCGCCGCTGTTGAGCTGTGGGAGGCCTCTGATCTCTACACAGAGGTGAAAAAGAAGACCCCTCGCCTGAAGTATCGTGTACACGCCAGCTCAGGCCACTATATTGGCGGTGAGGAGACAGCGGCGATTGAATCGATCGAAGGAAAATTCCCCTTCCCACGTGGCAAGCCGCCATTCCCGGCCGATTTCGGTGTTTTTGGCCACCCCACCTTGGTCAACAATATAGAGACGCTATCCAACGTCTCACATATCGTGCGAAATGGTGCCGAGTGGTATAGAGACCTAGGTCTCGGCGATGCCGCTGGCACCAAGATCTACTCACTGAGTGGAGATGTACTTGAACCCGGTTTCTATGAGCTGCCGATGGGCACACCACTCTCTGATCTGATCAACATCTACGGCAAGGGCATGCTGCTGGATAAAAAGCTCAAGGCGGTTTTCACAGGCGGCCCCTCCAATACTATCTTGACGCCAAAGGATATCGACGTGCCGCTCGATTTTGACTCGGTACTGAAACGTCGCTCCCATTTGGGTACCGGCGCAATGATCGTCGTCTCCGAGGGGACCAGCATCGTCAAACGGGTGGCTGAGTATGTCAGCTTCTTTGCCGCCAGCTCATGTGGTCAGTGTCCACCCTGTAAAACAGGCACCTACTACGTCGCCCAGCTGCTCAACAACATTGATACAGGTCAGGGTTCGCAGGCCGATCTCGATTCACTGATCAACCTCTGTAAAATCCTACCGGGTTCGGGCCGCTGCCATCTGGTTGATGGTGCTGTCAATGTGCTGGATAGCTCGCTCTACCACTTCATGGATGAGTATCGCCACGCCATCAAGGCGACTTGATAGACCATTATGAGTGAAATCGGCTGTCTCTACTGTGGAAAACAGATCCCTGACAATGTACAAAACTGCCCCCATTGTGGGGCAGCCTCTCACTTCCAGGAGCGCGGTTATCAGCGTGGCGCCAAGGTGCGTTTCTATCTTCTAGTGGCCGCAGTTTCACTCTTCTGCCTCATTTTTGCACTCTGGCTACCACAGATAAATTAGTTGTATAGCGCTTTTTCCGTACAAAACGCACACTGCAGCATCAAACTACCTGATTAGCGGCCCAATCATTAGTGACGCCTAGCGATCCTGTTCAAGAGAATGCCAATCTATCGACAACCCCATGCCTGCATGCACCATCTACACACTGGATGGAGGTTATTTTGATGAAAAGCAATAAACAGCGCAAGCGTATTAGACAAAGGCGAATCAGCAGTCACCTTGAGCAAGTCAACCTCTTTGCAGCAGGGATTGATATTGGTTCTCAAAGTCATTATGTGGCCGTTCCAATAGAGCTGGATAGTGAACCGGTACGGGAGTATGCCTGTTTTACGGGTGATCTGAACC
>JAKITT010000104.1 GCA_021647945.1 Candidatus Polarisedimenticolaceae bacterium | reverse complement strand
GGCTATGTGCTCGTCTGCTTCGCTTGTCCCGGCAGATAAGGCCCGTGGTGGTATTGGTGGCTCTGGGGCTCTTTGTCTGGTCACTGACGCTGGTGCCAAAACTAGGTACCGAGTTTGTGCCGGAGCTGGAAGAGGGCACCATCAATGTCCGCATTACCCTCGCCCCCTCATCCAGCCTCGACACCTCACTTGAGGTGGCACAAAAGCTGGAACAGCAGTTGATGACTTTCCCTGAAGTGCTCTACACCTCTAGCCGGGTCGGTCGCGCTGAAATTGGCGGTGATCCAGAGCCAGTCTCCAATGTGGAGATATTTGTCGGCCTGAAGCCCGTTGCTGAATGGACCTCAGCATCTAACCGCAAAGCGCTACAGGTGCTGATGGAAGAGAAGATGTCGGTTCATCCTGGCTTGCTCTTCTCTTTCTCTCAGCCTATTGCCACGCGAGTGGACGAACTGCTCTCTGGAGTCAAGGCACAGCTGGCAATCAAACTCTTTGGCCCTGACCTCGATCAACTGGCTAAAACAGGCAGAGAGATCGAAGCCATGGTGCGCAAGGTAGAAGGCACCCGTGGCGTGGAGATGGAGCAGATTGGTGGCGAGGCACAACTGGTGGTACGCCCTGATCGTGATGTGCTGGCTCGTTATGGCATCCCAGTGGCGCAAGTGATGGATCTAGTTAGCAACTCCATCGGTGGCCGTGAGGCGGGGCAGGTTATAAAGGGCAATGAGCGTTATGACATCTATGTACGTCTGGCCGAGAGCCATCGCAATAGCATGGAAGCACTGCGCGGGCTGATTCTGCAAGCCCCCAATGGTGCCTGGGTACGACTGGAGGATGTGGCACACGTGGGTATCGAATCCGGCCCACCACAGATCCGGCGGGATGATGTGCAGCGCCGGGTAGTGATCCAGTCCAATGTCGAAGGACGTGACATGGGTGGTCTGGTAGCAGAGCTACGACAACGCATTGCTGATGAGATTGATCTGCCACCTGGTTACTCCGTGGTCTTCGGCGGTCAATTCGAGAACCAGGAGCGTGCCCAGAAGCGGCTGATGATCGTAGTGCCACTTTCGCTGGGGCTGATCTTTCTGCTGCTCTATTTTGCCTTCCACTCCTTTGGTGAGGCGTTGCTGATTATGATTAATGTCCCGCTGGCGCTGATCGGTGGCATCGCGGGGCTTTATTACACCGGGCAGTATCTCTCTGTGCCTGGCTCCATCGGTTTTATTGCTCTGTTCGGTGTGGCAGTACTCAACGGTGTGGTGATGGTTAACGCCATTAATCAGAATGTGGAGGCGGGTGAAGCGACTGCCATAGCGGTGTTCAATGGTGCCCTATCCCGCCTGCGACCGGTATTGATGACCGCTGCCATTGCGGCGTTGGGGCTGATCCCAATGCTGCTCTCAAATGGCATCGGCTCTGAAGTGCAGCGGCCATTGGCGACTGTTGTTGTGGGTGGGCTTGCCTCATCGACCCTGCTAACCCTATTTGTACTACCTGTCCTCTATGGACTCTTTTCCCGTCGGGCTCAGGCCCAGATCAATTAAGGAAAGAATAATCATGTATAAACAAATTTCACCCAAAGCCAGCCTCATTATCTTGCTCTCTGCAATCATCCTGCCCGTCCAGGTTGCCGCTAAAACCGGCCTGACAGTAACGGCTATAAACAGTGCCAGAGCTTATCCAGTGGAGATTACGTACAGTACAACCAGCGATGGGTTTGAAGTGCGTGGTGCAGTCAGGAGCCGGTTTCACAATGGGCGTATCCGGGGGCATGTGGATCTATCATTTACTGATGCCAACGGGCAAACCCTTAATTCTGGAAGCTCGAAACTACGGAGAATCAACGCCTCCAACAAGCACCAGCACCGTGTTGCCTTTAAAGCGCTGTTCAATGAACTTCCGGCGGGTGCTGCTACGCTACAGGTTACGCACCATATTGGCACGGAAGGGCACTAAATGAGCTGTGCTTGGAAGCTGCACCTACTGTAGGGCTGCCCGGATTATGCCGCCGAGGTAGGAATTAGAGAGTATGCGTGAGTGGACTAGTGTGTGGCGACTGTTTGCAGTATTACAATGGGTGGCTAGGTACAAAGCTCAGATCATTCAAATGGTCATTGTAGGAGCGGCGCCTCGCCGCGATGAACCCCGCTGCCAAGCCCAATCGCGGCGAGGCGCCGTTCCTACGAGCTCTTTACATAAGCATGCTGAGCTTTGTACCTCATTACCTTTGCGTTTGCTCCATCCATGGAGGTCAAGGCGAGCCTACAAATGGAATACCTTGTCACCAGTTCAGCGGCTTGGCAGGCGCAGTGTGAGTGTTTCGGGGGGGAGGCAGACTTTGTCGTTACAGGCTTGTAGTTTGAGCTGAATGGCGAGCATACGGTCGGCCCCTGCCATTTTGGTGAGTTCAGCCTCAAGTTGCACATCGCCATGATAGACGGCGAGCGCTTCACTCTGAAAACCCAAGGTGGTGAGTTCCGCTTTGGGGTAGCTGACCTTACCCAGTTGCCACCCTTTTGTTGTATCGTCCAGTGTTAAGTGGGTGGCGATAAGGCCATCTTGTAGTGGTTTGTCTGAGTTGATGTGCCAGCCTGTTGGGATGTTGAATCGAACTGAGAGTTTGTCACTTTTAAGTGTGGCACTGGCGTGGATGCCGCCTTGTGCCGCATAGCCAAAGTGGCCGAGTTCACCCTGCTGTAAGTCATCAACCCCTGCCAATAGGTAGGCGAAAGCGATAGGACGGTCATTGATACTGTTGGCGTAAGCGGCGAGTAAATTTTGCGCCTGTTTGCGGTATTCAAGGTTGCTGGTGCGCTGGCTCAACATCTGGAGTGAGCGCAGGGCAACGGCGGTGCCAGAGGGGAGGGCACCGTCAGTACCGCTATCGTGTGGGCGACTCATGCTGGTGAGGCCGTCATCTTGGCCGAGATAGAGGGTGCCGCTGATGGGATCAACAAACTTTTCGATCAGTTGGTCGATGATGTTGCTGGCGCGTTCAAGCCAGATCTTCTCTTGGGTGGCATCGTAGAGATGCAGCAGCCCTTCGGCGTAGAAGGCGTAATCTTCCTGACTGGCGGTGATGGAGGATTTGCCCTCCAGATGTGAACGGAGCAGATGGTTGTCGGCGGTGCGATTGTGCTGCCAGATAAATTCGGCAGAACGACGTGCCGCTTCAGTGTAGAGCGGCTGATTGAGCAGTGGCCCCGCTTGGGCGAAGGCCGTGATCATCATGCCGTTCCAGGCGGTGAGGATCTTCTCATCACGGATGGGGTGGATGCGCTTCTCCCGTGCGAGGTAGAGCTTCTCACGGATGTTGTCGATCTGGTGATAGAGCACCTCTAACACCACTCCCTTTTTTGTCGCAAACTGGCTGATTGATAGTGGCAGATTGAGGATGTTGTGCCCCTCAAAGTTACCCGCTGGTGTGACGCCGTAGAGTTCAATGGCGAGTGCGGCCTCATCTTCGGTCAGTAGGGTTTTTAGCTCCGCTTCACTCCAGAGGAAGAAGGTGCCCTCTTTGCCTTCGCTGTCGGCATCGGTGGCGGAGTAGAAACCGCCGTTAGCATCGGTCATGTCACGCAGCACATAGTCAAAGGTCTGGGTGGCGATACGGCGGTAGCTGGGGTCGCCGGTTAAACGCCATGCGCCCAGATAGGCACGGCTGAGGTGGGCCTGGTTGTAGAGCATCTTCTCAAAGTGGGGGACTAGCCAGTCACTGTCGACAGAGTAGCGGGAGAAACCACCGCCCACTTGATCGTAGATACCGCCTTGAGCCATTGCATCCAGGTTTTTCTGTACCGCAGCCAATATGGCGGGGTCGTTGCTACGCTCGGCTTGGCCTAATAGAAACAGCAGGATGTTTTCGTTGGGAAATTTAGGCGCTTGGCTGAAGCCCCCTTTGGCGGCATCGTGCATCTGTAGCGCCTGTGTTACGGCGCGTTGTGAGGCCTCTTTGTTCAATGTACCTGCGGCCTTTTTGCTGCGGCTGTAGTTGGCAACCGCCTCGGCTACTTTGTCGGCCTGGGCGATCAGCTCATGCTGCTTTGTCCGCCACAGGTCGTCGACCTGCTCTAGCAGTGAGCGAAACTTATCGGGCGGAAAATAGGTGGCACCGTAGAAAGGTTTGCCCTCTGGGGTGAGGAAGCTGGACATCGGCCAGCCGCCGCTGCCGTTGATCATCATCACGGCGGTCATGTAGGTCTCATCGACATCAGGCAGTAGCTCACGATCCACCTTGATAGCAATGAAATGCTCGTTGAGAATCTTGGCGATGGTGCGGTTCTCAAAGCTCTCGCGCTCCATCACATGGCACCAGTGACAGGTGGAGTAGCCGATGGAGAGGAAGATCGGTTTGTTCTCCCGCTTTGCTTTGGCAAATGCCTCTTCGCCCCAGGGGAACCAGTCGACGGGGTTGTGGGCGTGCTGCACCAGGTAGGGGGAGTCCTCCAGAATCAGCCGGTTGGTATAGTGCGGGGAGCCGTCGTCACGCAGATGTTCGGTGCGCGGTTGGTAGCTGGGGCCTTTGGCTTGTAGTGCCTGTTGCAGCTGCTGGCTCTGTAGTTCGGTGCGTGGGCCGGTCATGACATCAATCTCCGTACTGGCAAAAGTGTGTGCGCTGAAGGTGATGAGAAGGGCGGCGATGAGTGGCAGTCTCATGATGGTTCTCTCAGTAGTTGGCGCAGTAGCGCTTCCCCCTGTTTAGGGTCAAAACTGCCAAACTGCTGCACACGGATGTGACCTGTTTTGTCGATAAAGGCCATCTCCGGTGTACCACGGGTGCGATAGCGACGCATTGTTTCGGGTGTGTCGCGGTCATCAACATGGTGGTCGATACCAACAAGGTGCGTGATCCCCTTCTCTTTGATGAATGACTTCAACCGGCTGGGTGACTGCATAAAATGCCCCTCAAAGACGGTGTGAATACTCAACATCACCAGTTGTCCCGATTCTATCTCGTCGGCAAAGGTGTGATGCCACTCCTTCATTAAGGGAATTGAGAACTGGTTGCAGCCGGGACACCAGAGCTGAAAAAACTCAACCACCACCACTTTGCCTTTGAGTGATTCAAGGGTGACAGCATCACCATTGAGCCACTCGGAGATCTCCCACTCGGGGGCTTTTGGCCCTTTGGGGGCTTGGGCCTGTGCGGTGCCGATTATTAGTAGCAGTGAGAGTAATAGTAGTGTGGCCAGTTGTCTGTTCATACGCGTCTCTTTGGGTGGTTATTCCAGTGGCAGTGAGGGGGTGACCGCCCATTCTTGCATCGAACCATCGTAGAGTTTGGCCTGTTGGTTGCCGAGCAGCTCATGTGCGACAAACCAACTCAATGATGCACGATGGCCTGATTGGCAGTAGCTAAGCTGCTCCCCCTCTAATGAGACCTGGTGAGTGGTGAAAATATTTCTTAGTTGTTTCGGTGGGTGGAAGAAAGCTCCCCCCTCTTTGATCAGTTTGTTAAAGGGCAGGTTGACCGATGTTGGGATGGTGCCGCTGCGCCCAGGTATGCCACGCTCGCCGCTAAATTCAGCGATGCTACGTGCATCGACAAGTTGAGTCTTGCTGTCGATGGCCGCTTTGACTTGCGGGATATTAACGAGATAGTCATTACGTAGGTGGGCCTTGAAGCGCTTTGCTGCGGGCAGGTTAGGGTTGCTTTCGAGTGGGTTGTCACGATACTCGGCATAGCCGATCAATCCGCCATCGAGGATTGAGACCTTGTCATGGCCGACCGCTTTGAGGGTCCAGTAGACGCGTGTGGCGGAGGCGATGTCGCCAGCACTTCGACCAAAGGGGACTAAGACAACATGGGTTTGGTTATCGATACCCAAGCTGCCAATCAGTCTCTCCAGCGCGGCCACACGGGGTATTAGTTTGATGCCCCGTTTATCTTTTTGTCGCCACTGACCGTAATCACTGTGGATGGCACCGGTGATGTGGATCTGTTTATAGCCTGCTTTAGGTTGTAGGTCGATGATGCGCAGGTTGGTCTGCTGAAGATTGTTGACCAGCCAGTCTGTTGTGACCAGAGGTGTGGTGGCGAATAGGCTCTGACAGGCGGCCAGTAATAGTAGCGCCGTAGTGATTAGTTTTATTTTCATTTGCTGCGCCCTGCTTGATCAGATGTCTCATAAGTGGATGATTAGGTGGTATGACTGCAAATTTAGGATAATGTTCTTTTTAGTTGGAGAAAAGGTGAATGCCAGAAGGGCCAGAAATTAGACGGGCAGCCGATGCATTGGCTGATGCGGTGCAGGGCAGAGTGGCTGAGCAAGTCTGGTTTGGCTTGCCTGGACTGAAATGCCATGAAATGCAGTTGAGTGGACGACAGATTAAGGGTGTTGAGACACGTGGTAAGGCGATGCTGACGCGCTTTGACGGTGGTCTGAATATCTATAGCCACAACCAGCTCTATGGTCGATGGCTCATTATGCCTGCCGGGCAGCGGCCAGAGACTAACCGGCAACTACGGTTGGCTATCGATAATAGTGAACACTCTGCGCTGCTCTATAGCGCCTCAGATATCATGGTGCTAAATGATGCTGAACTGCTACAACACCCCTTTCTTCGTAAGCTGGGGCCAGATCCATTGCAGGATAAATTGAGTGTAAAGCAGATTGAGGCACGTCTATCCTTGCCGCAATTTCGTCGTCGGCAACTGGGGGCGCTGCTAACAGATCAATCCTTTATTGCTGGCATCGGTAACTACCTGCGTTGTGAAATACTCTTTGTTGCTGGTCTGGCACCCAATATAACGATGCTGATATGTGGCTCGGCGCAGCTGAAACGGTTGGCGGAGGTGATAGATCGTCTTATCTGGCAATCCTATAAAACGGCAGGCATCACCAATGAGCTGAAACGGACAGAAAAAATGATGGCCGAAGGGGCCACTTTTGAACAGGCCCGGTTCCATCTGTTTAGACGGGCAGGGTTGCCTTGTTACGTATGTGGCACAATCATTGTAAAAATCAAAATGAATAGCCAGCCCACCTACCTCTGTCCGCAGTGTCAGGGGGTTCTGGCCAATGCCCAAACCTCAATCCGCTGAGCGCCGCCCTTTTTCAGTAGCCGTGATATCTCAGCAACCGTTTCGCCGGTTGTGACCACATCATCAATCAGCGCTACAGATGTGGCGTTAAGTGGCTTGGTGAGTGTGAAGGCGTTACGAATGTTCTTTCGTCGTGCGGCATAGTTGAGATCACTCTGGTGTGCCGTGTTGCGATGGCGTTGTAGTTGCTGATACTCGATAGGGATACCAAACCGTTTGCCAAGCAGACGGGCAACCTCCAGTGATTGATTGTAACCACGCTCGCGCAGTCGATGTTTATGCAGCGGTACCGGTAGGATCAGTTGGGGCCACTCTTCAATATTATCTGCCAAATGATCCGCCAAAATCTGTGTCAACAGACACCCATACTCAAGCTTACCTTTGAACTTAAATGCGCTAATTAGCAGGGCAACCTCCCCCTCATATCTAAGAGGTGCAAGGGAGCGATCAAATGCGGGCGGTCTCTTTTGGCACTTACCACAGCAGTTATTGTTTGGGAGGTGAGTAGGCAGTGGTGATGCACAACAGGGGCAGCTCTCTAGATTCCACGGCAGATCGTTAAAACAGCCGTGGCAGATAGCCATATTTAACATGCCCTCAGCATCGCATAGCATGCAGTGAGGTGTGACAAGCCTGCTGCTTAGCATAACGAACCGTCTCTTCTGCAATGGCATTATAGGGTGTGTTAAATGGACGTTATTGTCCATGTAATTCAAAGTGCGGCTATTATTCTATATGGCTATTCAGTTTTATGGGAAGGGTGACGATAAATGGCTGTAAGTCAATTAAGTTGTATTTGTTTTGTTTGCCTATGCGGGTAATGACTTTTATCCATAGACGCAATAAGCACCAAGAGCGAGAAGTGGTAGCGTAGAAAGCCTTGGTTAAGGATTAAACAGGGGGAGGTCATGAGACTAAAACAGAAGGTAATTATAGGCGCAACGTTGCTTGCCGCTATTCCGGTGATTATCGGTAGCATTATTCTTGAAATGGTGGCTGCTGAAACCAGTTATGAGGCACTTCAGAATGCAGAACAGCAGCGGCTAATTGCCATACGTGATGCGACGGCTGATGGTATTGAACGCTACTTTAAAACTATTAACAATCAATTGGTTACATTTTCAGAGAACCGTATGGTTGTTGAGGCAATGGTTGGTTTCACTAATGGGTTCAAAAATTATGGGGATGAGCTTTCCATTAGTGAGATTGAGCCGTTACGCCGAGAACTAGGCAACTATTATAGTGGTGACTATGCCCAGAAATTTGGCAGCCGCAATGGAGGCGCCTCTAGTTCTGCTTCTCAATGGTTGTCACAGCTTGATGATGAGTCGGTTGTTTTACAGCATCGGTTTATCAAAGCAAATCCAAATCCGTTAGGCGAAAAAGATGGTTTGAGTGACATTAAAAATGGCACCGACTATGCCGCGTTGCATAAACTATATCATCCCGTGTTGCGTAGTTATCTACAGAAGTTTGGTTATTACGACATATTTCTGGTTGATCCAGAGACAGGTGATATCGTCTACTCAGTCTTTAAAGAGCTGGATTACACCACCTCACTGAAAGATGGTGCTTTTGCCAATAGTGCTATTGGTGAGGTGTTTCGCAAAGCCAATGCTGCCCGTTCAGCTGACTTTGTTGCTATCTCAGATTTTTCTCCCTACGCCCCCTCCTATAATGACCCGGCCGCCTTTATTGCCTCACCGATATTTAATCAGGGAGAGAAGGTTGGCGTGCTGATATTTCAGATGCCGATTGATAATATCAATGACATCATGACGCATCATGGTCAGTGGCAAGAGGCAGGGCTGGGCCTTTCAGGAGAGACCTATCTGGTTGCGGATGACAAAAAACTGCGCAGTCTGAGCCGTTTCCTCATTGAGGATAAGGCAGCTTATCTTGAGGCACTGAAGATGGGAGGTGTCGCCCAGGGGACGCTGGATAAGATTAACACTAAAGAGACCAGTATCGGCCTGCAATCGGCCAATACACTGGGTGTATTGGCTGCACTCTCTGGCACCACTGGTTTTGACATATTCCCAGATTACCGAGATGTCTCCGTACTCTCCGCCTACCGGCCGCTAAAAATTGAGGGGCTGAATTGGGTGGTGATGAGTGAAATTGATGAGGCAGAGGCATTTGCCGCGGCTGATGCGTTAGTTGCGGAGCTCACTGCCTTAGCCATCGGTATTGCTGTGACTCTAGCCACCGTTGCTGCGGGGATTGGCTTCTGGTTTGCGGGAATAATTACCAACCCGGTGATCTACCTCAGTAAAACTATTAGTGAGGTGGAACATGATTCAGATTTGACGCGAACCATCAATATCGATAGCAAAGATGAGTTGGGTGATGCTGCTCGTGCGTTTAATAAAATGCTCGCGAAATTTAGAGTAAGCATGCAGCAAGTTTCAGATTCAACCTCTCAGCTGGCCACGGCTGCTGAGGAGACTTCGGTAGTGACCAGTCAAACCACTGAGGCGGTTCAACAGCAGTTGAATGAGACCGCCCAGGTGGCGACTGCGATGAATGAGATGAGTGCTACGGTGCAGGAGGTTGCCAGCAGTACCGTCAATGCAGCGGATGTCTCAAAGCTAGCCAATGATGAGGCCAATAAAGGGCTCCATATGGTAGAGAGCGCGGTTAAGCAGATTCGTGGTTTGGCTGAGCAGATTGATAGCGCCTCGGAGGTGATTCAATCGCTTAAAGCAGATAGTGAAAATATCAGCACCGTTGTGGATGTGATTCGTGGTATTGCTGAGCAGACTAATCTGCTGGCACTTAATGCCGCAATTGAAGCCGCTCGTGCCGGAGAGCAGGGGCGTGGTTTTGCTGTTGTGGCTGATGAGGTGAGAACCTTGGCGAGTCGTACTCAAGAGTCAACAACAGAGATTAACCAGATGATTGAGAAGCTACAGTCAGGCTCGCAAAAAGCGGTGAGTGTGATGGAACAGAGCCGGGAGCAGGCGCAATCTGCGGTTGACCAGGCGGTGCAAACGGGTGATTCACTCAGCACCATTGCCGAGTCAGTGGGGCAGATCAATGATATGACCACGCAGATAGCCAGTTCAGCAGAGGAGCAAGCGGTCGTGGCAGAAGAGGTCAACCGAAATATCACCAGCATATCCACCATGGCCGAACAGACCTCAGCGGGTACTATTAGCACCAAAGAGGCGAGTGATGACTTAGCTCGATTGGCGACAGAGTTACAAGGTTTAGTCTCTCAGTTTAAGGTTTGATCAGTTGCTGACCCAATACGTTGTTTAAATAGAAAGAGGGCTTATATGGATGTAAGCCCCATCGTCCTCTATGTAGCCAGGATGTGCAGAAGTAGAGCGTGTGTTCTCAATTCTGGCTACCTGTTTACCTGTCGGTATTTAGGTAACCGTATTACCCTTAGCGAGTAGCCTGGATGTAGCGTAGCGGAATCCGGAAAGGCCCGTATTCCACACATCCCGGATTCCATTTCATTCCATCCAGGCTACTTGCTCAATGGCAGCGCCAGCGATATCCTTGTCGCCTTCGTATTGATCTTCTTTGGCACCTTTGCCTATGCGTGGTTTTTGAGTGGTATTTGGTTGGATTGGTTTAAGGGGAAAGATGGCTGATCAGAGGTTCTCTAAGCTGTTTAGTTAGTCGCTAAATCTCTTATTTCATCAATGAATAACAGAGAAGAACACTGCCATTCATTGATGAGTTTTGCGTAGAAGTAGCAACGTTATGGGCCCCTGATTAAGTCATGGTTGGATTTAAGCTGAGATGGAATTGGTGCAATTTCGGCCAGCGTAAAACAATCATGACTTAAACCGTGGGAGCTACCATATGGAAAAATAGTTGCACTAGGCCTAGAAGAGCGCATTATTGATGGGTGAAAAGTATCTATATATAGATATCCACATGTAGATACCATGTATCTACATGTATAAATTTGTTTCTATATCATAGATACTTTTGGCAGTATGGGGCTGCCGAATATTACAATGTTATGCCAAAATTAAAATAATGAGGAAATTATGTCGTTAGCAACTATTGGTACCATCGCAGCTATTGGTCCATTTATTGAGTATTTACGTCCATCTAGATCACCATATTTGTTAATGGTCATTTTTGGTACTATCTCACTTATTTTAACTGCCAATTTTTTTCAGGAGCATAAAGAGTGGCTTATGCTTGCAATGCCTCAATTTCTCGCATTGATGATATTCACTGCATATGCATATTATGGGAAAAATGAAGGTATAGAAGACAATCAAGAGGAACAATTAAGGTTTTCAAGAGCATTTAGCATCATATCAGCACTTATGTGCCTTGCTCTGGGAGCAAAACAGGTTATTGGAAAGGATATTCTATTTAATTTAAGGGGGGTGGATACTTAGCTCCTCTACCCACTACATATAGTGTTGCTGCCAATCGTAGCCATGAGTGATCTTAGCTCTAATCACGGGCTCGGTTATAACTGATTGCTCCAGAAGTCTGCGAAAAAC
>JAKITT010000103.1 GCA_021647945.1 Candidatus Polarisedimenticolaceae bacterium | reverse complement strand
ATGTGCCCACACTTGCTACATTGGCTCATCAATCGGGCATGGATGGGGTGGTTTGCTCACCACTAGAGGCGGGGCTGGTGCGCAAAGAGATCACCAAAGATTTCTTATTGGTAACGCCAGGTGTGCGTCCGGCAAGTGCTAAGAGAGATGATCAGCAGCGAGTGATGACACCCGCAGATGCAATTCGAATTGGCTCAAACTACCTAGTGGTGGGACGCCCCATTACTGCTGCCGAAGAGCCACTACAGGCACTACAGGCTATTCAGGCTGAGATTGATGGGCTAGTGAGTGCGTAAGGCTCTGTTACCTCTCGTTGTCAGATAGAAACACAAAATGATGTGCCATCAATAGCTTGCGCAGCATGCGCTTCTCTATTTGAGGGTGAGAGCTTGATGAATAGAAAGAAATTTCCTGTTTCACGCTGTATACTGCCTCGTTATTAATTTGGCCTGTCTGTGACGGATGGTGCCTAAACACCACTGTTGAGCGCATTTAAAATTATGACCACTGAATCGCTACTGACCATTCGCGATTTTATCCGTTGGGGTGCAAGTCGCTTTAATGAGGCTGGGCTGTTTTTTGGTCATGGCACCGATAACTCACTTGATGAGGCGGTGGCGTTGGTGCTGCATGCACTCCATTTGGGCGCAGATCTGCCACCTCTCTACCTTGATGCCCGTTTGACGCAAGATGAGCGTGAAGAGGTTACTTCACTTATTCAGCGACGCATTGATGAACGTATCCCGGCAGCTTATCTGACCCATGAGGCTTGGTTTGCAGGGGTGGCTTTTTATGTCGATGAACGTGTATTAGTGCCTCGCTCACCCATTGCAGAGTTGCTTGAAGCCCATTTTCAACCCTGGGTCGCTGAAGAGAATCTCCACCGTGTGCTTGACCTCTGCACCGGCAGTGGCTGTATAGGCATTGCTGCGGCCATTCATTCACCTTGGCTTGAGGTTGATCTGGTCGATATCTCACAAGATGCACTGCAAGTAGCAGAGAAGAATATAGAGAAGCATCAGCTGAGTGATCAAGTTAACGCCATTCACTCCGATCTTTTTAGTGCGCTGCAAGGTGAGCGATATGACATAATTGTTAGCAATCCTCCCTATGTGAATGTGGCAGAGATGAATGGTTTGGCTGATGAGTATCAGGCTGAGCCACGATTGGGCCTCGTCGCCGATGACCATGGTTTGCAAATTGTTAACAAAATTTTAAGTGAGGCAGCCCAACACCTCAATCCTCACGGTGTGCTGATTGTTGAGGTTGGTAGCAGCGCAGAAACGGTGCTGGAACGCTATCCGAATGTTCCTTTTGTCTGGCTGGATTTTGAGCGTGGTGGCGACGGTGTATTTTTGCTCACAGTAGAACAGCTGGCTGAATTTAGCGATCAATTTAATAGTTAAAATATATAAAACGGTAATATTATAAGATGGATCAAACACTTATCTTCGACCCTGAGCTGATTAAGAAATATGACCAGAGTGGGCCGCGCTACACCTCTTACCCCACAGCGGTTCAATTTCATGAAGGTTTTGGTGATGCCGAGTATCGGCGAGTGGCTGAGGCGAGTAACGCCACCGGTCACCCACTGTCACTCTATTTCCATATCCCATTCTGTGACACGGTCTGTTACTACTGTGCATGTAATAAGGTGGTGACAAAAAATCGTGAGATGGCATCACCTTATTTGCAACGTCTCCATCGAGAGTTAGAGATTCAAGCTGAGCTGTTTGATAAGAGCCGTATTGTTACTCAGCTCCATTGGGGCGGCGGTACGCCTACCTTTATAAATCATCAAGAGATGCGCGCGCTGATGGATAAAACTCGCCAGCATTTCACCCTGATGGATGATGATAAAGGTGAGTATTCGATTGAGATCGATCCACGTGAAGCAAATTATGAGACGATCGCCCTGTTGCGTGAATTGGGCTTCAACCGTATGAGCCTCGGTGTGCAGGATTTTGATCCAGAAGTGCAGCGTGCGGTTAATCGCATCCAGACTGAAAAGCAGACGATGGATGTACTTGAAGCGGCACGAAAAGAGAACTTCAGCTCAATTAGTATCGATCTGATCTATGGTTTGCCGCACCAGACCACCGAACGTTTCTTGACCACGCTGAATAAAATTATTGATGTAAACCCAGATCGTCTGTCGGTCTTCAACTACGCTCATCTGCCAAAAATGTTTGGCCCGCAACGTCGTATCAATGATGATGAACTGCCTTCGCCACAGATGAAGTTGGATATTTTGCAGATGACCATTGAACGGTTGATTGAAGCGGGATATGTCTACATCGGCATGGATCACTTCGCCAAACCTGATGATGAGTTGGCCGTCGCCCAGCAAGATGGCACCTTGTACCGAAACTTCCAGGGCTATTCAACCCATGCTGAATGTGACTTGATCGGTTTTGGCTCGACCTCAATTGGTATGGTTGGTCCCACCTATGCACAAAATATGCGCACGCTCGAAGAGTATTATGAGCGCATCGATGCGGGTCAGACCTCCGTGTTTCGCGGTGTTGAGTTGAGTCGTGATGATGAGATTCGGCGTGACGTGATCACACGCCTGATTTGTCATTTCAGACTCGATTTTGCCAGCGTCAATCAGCAGTGGGATATTGATTTCAGGGATTACTTCAAAGAAGAACTGCCAAAACTGCAAGGGATGGAACAGGATGGTCTGCTAGAGATTGACCAGCAGAGCATGCGCGTGATGCCAAAAGGACGCTTGCTCATTCGTAATATATGCATGACATTTGATGCCTATTTGAAAGGCGTTACAAGTAACTTTTCTAAGGTTATTTAAGTGTAACTTCTTGGATTATTTCTGAAGCTTATTATTTCAGCATTAAAAAGTAGGCATTTGTATCTGCAAATGCCTACTTTTCGTTTTGAATTGACGAGTTTTAGGGTCGATCTAAGCAGCTACTCACTGAGTGGTAACCTCTAAGTTAGATACTGAATTACTTGGCTTGAGATAAAAATGGTAAGAATACTTGGATATTACATAGCTAAAGGCTTTTTGATCTTAGGTTTTGTTGAGGTGCTAATATTTGTTACCTCGGTCTATATTAGCCGTTATTTGGGTGACCACTTTGGTATGCCCGAAGTGCTTCTTAATGACTCGTTGTTATTAAATACCGCCTTTGCATTTGCAGTGATTATGTTTGTTTCAGTGATCTCGCTTGGCCTCTATCAACGTGGTGCATTGGCCAGTGCATCTGGTTTTATCGTCAGGCTTGGAATTAGCTTCGCAATCGGAGGAACCGCCATGGCGGTTCTACTGTTTGTCTTTCCTAATGCTTTTACCTCTGGCCGAGGGTTATTGGCACTATGTCTATTGATCTCATTCCCTGGTGTATTGACTGCCAGAGCTCTCTTTGTTCGTTTCACTTCCGATGATACTCGTAAACGGCGGGTGCTTGTTTTGGGGGCGGGTGTCAACGCAGATCGCATTGAGGAGGTATTTGCAAAGGATCCTTCGCTCGGCTTTGTGGTGGTTGGTTATATCCCACTGCAAGACAAAGTCACTCTGATTGATGAGCATCGGCAAATTGTCAAAGATCAATCTCTATTAGAGATTGCACAGCGGACAGATGTCGATGAGATCGTTATTGCGGTTGATGATCGACGAAGGAGACTGCCTGTTGATGATCTGCTGCAGTGTAAAATGAGTAACTTCGAGGTGCTGGATCTACTGACTTTTTTTGAGAAAGAGCTCTCTATTATCAAGATTGACCTGCTCTATCCAAGTTGGATTCTTAATGCTCGTGGATACAACAGAAGTGCGGTGAGTCGATATGTGAAACGGGTGTTTGATATCTTGATGAGCTTGATATTGTTGGTACTTTGCTCACCCTTTATGGTGATGGTTTCGATCGCGAGTTTGATTGAGTCTCGAGGCAAAGACCCTATTTTATATAGCCAGATACGTACGGGTTTATATGGTGCGCCATTTAGAGTGCTGAAATTTCGTAGTATGCGTACTGACGCGGAGGCAGATGGTGTGGCTCGTTGGGCGACCAAAAATGATAATCGTATAACGCCACTTGGTGTCCTCATTCGAAAAACGCGCCTTGATGAGCTGCCGCAGTTCTTTAATGTCTTGCGTGGGGATATGAGTCTGGTTGGCCCTCGCCCTGAGCGTCCCTCGTTTGTCGAAGAGCTTGAAAAAGATATCCCATATTATGCAGAACGCCACTGGGCAAAACCTGGGCTGACAGGGTGGGCTCAGCTTCTCTATCCCTATGCTGCTACCAAAGAGGATACCAAACGAAAATTGGAGTATGACCTCTATTATGTGAAAAATAGTGGCACGGTGTTAGATCTAATGGTCATTATGCAGACAATCGAAGTTGTGCTTTTGGGGAAAGGTGCCCATTAAATGACCTCTATGAATAAGCTGTTTTAGCCATATTTTCCACATACTAATTTGGTTAGCTGTTTGTCTTCAACAGTTGAAAAGCTGATTCAAAGCGGTTTGCCCTTGATGCGAATTCAATTCTTAACGTCTCTCTTAGGCGGCGCTAGAATCAAAATCTGTTTTTTTCTATGTGGATTTGTGCGGCAATATAAAAAATGGGCAGAAACGCATTGAAAAAACGACTAGGATTTTGGTAAAAGAGTAATTATAAGCTATAGTTAGCACGTTATTGTTAAGTGTTTTCTATATTTTGGGCTGTCCTATATTTAGGCATCACAGGCATACAGATAAAGTCTAGCCCGGATATTTCATAAATTTGTGCAAAGATTGCGCAGGATATTGGTTTCACAAGGAAATTTCTGAAGAGATCCCGTATCAGTGATTACGGGTGACTGAAGACCTTGGTACCCCCTTGTGGGGTGAATATTTCTTGTGGAATCAATAGACAAGCAAGATTGTACATAAACTATGAATTATCCGGGTTAGAGTCAGATGATAGATCTGTGGCTTCATTGGCTTTGGTGTCGTTAAGGAGTAAACATGTTTCGTAAGCTGTCCTTGGCAGTGGCTATCTCTGGGTTGCTCTCACCGGTTGGTGTGCATGCGCTTGGTTTGGGAGATATCCATCTTGGTTCTGCGCTCAATCAACGACTCAATGCTGAAATCTCAGTTCATCTGGCTAGAACGGAAGAGCTTGATGATATAAAAATTGAACTGGCATCCCCTGAAGCATTTGCTAGAGCTGGTATTGGTCGCCCATTTATCCTTTCGGGTCTGAAATTTTCCCCTGTTCAGAATAGTGGTGGTGAAACCATCATTGCGGTGACTAGCCGAGAGCCGATTAGAGAGCCATTTCTCAACTTTTTGGTCGAAGTAAATTGGCCAAAAGGGCGCTTGGTTCGTGAATATACGGTACTCCTTGATCCGCCTGTGACAGTACAACGCCAGCCGGCTCAGGTTGAGAGCCCTGTTATAGCCCCTCGGGTAAGAGCGACAAGCGCTGCCCCAGCCGTTGCGCTGGCAGAATCTGGAGAGGTGAGAGAGTATGGCCCCGTTGTTCTTGAAGATACGCTCTGGAAAATAGCAAGCCGTATGCGTGTTGAGGGTGAAACAATTGAGCAGGTGATGATGGCCCTGCTAGACAACAATCCAAATGCTTTTATTCATAATAATATCAACCGTTTGAAACGCGGTTCGATTCTTCGTCTTCCACCATCAAGCGATGTAAAATCACTTAATCGCCAAGAGGCTAGAAGTGAGTTTTTGGCTCAAACCAGCCAGTGGCGTGATCAAAATTCTGCAACCGCTCTACAAGCACCTAAGGCCCCTGCTAACGTCGGTTCGGCTACGACTGATGAGCCTAGCCGCCTGAAGCTAGCGTCAGCTAGCAAAATGACGACTGACAGTGGTGTGGTAGAGGGGAGCGCAGATAAAACGGTTAACCTGAGTAAGCTTGAACAGGAGTTGATGCTGGTACGTGAGTCGAACGAAGTCGTTCGGCAAGAAGGTAGTCAACTACGTGCACGAGTAAGTGAGCTAGAGACGCGACTACAAGATATTCAACGCCTCTTAACTCTGCGTAATGATCAGCTTGCTGAGATGGTGGTGGCCCAACAGCCGGTACAGAGTGAACAGCCGGTGACTGAAATCAGTGCCGCAGAGGAGATGGTTGATGAACTCTCTTCACAGGATTCAGTCGCCGCAGTTGAATCGCTTGTTCAAGAGAGTTCAGAGATGGCCCCGCTTATCGCTGAAGAAGGGGTGGCTGAAGAGGGAATGGCTGGAGAAAATGAGCCTGTTGAAGCCGCTGTGACAGAAGTTGCTCCAGTGGCAGAGCCTCCTTCTCCAGTGGTTGAGCCTGAGCCAGTTGTGGCTGCGGCACCAGCGCCTACTCCAGTATCTGTTAAAAAATCTACCGGTTCGATTTTCTCAACAATTCTGAATGACACTACATTGATGGCGGCTGTTGGTGGAGCTATTGCCCTGCTACTTGCGATGCTTGCACTGGTCATTCGTCGACGCAAATCGACAGAAGCTGAATTTGCCGAGAGTATTTTGGTTGCACCAAAAGATGCCGCGATTGAGGCAGAATCCGATGTGGATCTTGGGCCCGCCTCTGCGGATGAGACGTCGCTACTGAGTGATTTCTCACCCAGTGATATCGATGCGTTGCAAGATGAGACGGGAGAGGTTGACCCGCTGTCAGAGGCTGATGTCTATGTCGCTTATGGCCGTTATCAGCAGGCTGAAGAGCTGATTCAGCAGGCTATTGAGAAAGATGATAAACGGGTTGAACTAAAATTTAAGCTGCTGGAGATCTACTACTCCATCCAAAATAAGAGCGCTTTTGTTGAGCTTGCGCAACGTTTGGTGCATGAAGGTGCAGAGGGCAAAGATCCACAGGCATGGGCACAGGTCGTATCAATGGGGCATGAGCTTGTGCCAACTGAGACACTGTTTGGTGCCTCTGCCACGCAGGAAGAGAGTGATACCAACGAGTCCCCCGAAGAAAATGCACTGGATGATTTAGGTGAGCTGGACGACTTTGATCTAGGTGATTTAGAGGCTGAGTTAGGCTTAGATGGTGATGAAGACTCCTTGCTGAATATCGATTTTGAGGAGAGTTTGGCTGGAGAGGAGATGGTGCCAGAGGTGGCCGAACAAGCGACTACAGAAGCAGGCGATCTTGATGCTGAAATTGATCTGCCAGCCAGTTTAGATGATATTGGCTCAGACGAGATGGTACTCGATTTAGGTGATCTTCCAGATGTTGAGGAGTCGCTTGACCTTGACGATTTAGATCTCAGCGGTGCGCTTGGCGAAGATGAAAGTATCAACCTTGATGATCTATCGCTATCGCTTGATAGTGAGTTGGCCATTGATGAGCCCGATAGTGCCGATATAGCCAGCCAACTTGGCGGTGAAGAGCTGGACCTAGACAGCTTGGGTGATGAGTTGGAGTCGCTCTCTGATGGGCTGGATTCAGGTGATTTTGAAATCAATCTAGATGAGATGAGTTCCATGGTCGGGGATGAGATTAAGGTTGAAGAGGAAGCTGAAATCGAAATAGATCTTGATACAGAGGACGGCGGGCTGTTGAGTGAGAGTGATGATTTGGCAGAAGAGCTCTCAGGTGATGATGAGGTTGAAACTAAACTCGACTTAGCACGTGCCTATGCCGATATGGGTGACAAAGAGGGCGCTGAAAATATTCTGCAAGAGGTGCTTAACGAAGGCACAGCTGAGCAAAAAGAGGAAGCCGAGACACTGATAAAAAGCTTCTCCTGATTGTAGTTAAATATAGATGTGGTAAAGAGGGCGCACTTGGTGCGCCCTCTGTTTTTGAGAGACAGAAAAGATGCGTATCGCTTTAGGCATTGAGTACGATGGTGCCGGCTTTCATGGCTGGCAGATTCAGCAGGCTGTACGCACGGTGCAGGAGACATTGGAGTTAGCGCTGAGCAGAGTGGCCAATCACCCTGTGCGTGTCCACTGTGCCGGACGTACCGATACCGGTGTTCATGCTACCGGCCAAGTGGTTCATTTTGAGACCGATGCCGTGCGTAGTATGCGTTCATGGCTCTTTGGTACCAACGTTAATATGCCGCATGATGTCAGTGTTGTCTGGGCTAAGGAGATGCCAGGTGAGTTCCATGCCCGCTTCTCAGCCGTTGGCCGTCACTACCGTTACGTCATTCTCAATCGTGCCTCACGCTCTGCATTGCAGCGTGACCGCATGGTCTGGTGTCACTATCCGCTTGATGAGCGGTTGATGCATGAGGCAGGGCAGTATCTGGTCGGCACCCATGACTTCTCCTCCTATCGTGCATTGGGCTGTCAAGCCAAGAGCCCGGTCAAAACTATCCACAGACTCCAGGTTAGCCGACAAGATGAGAGGGTGACCATTGATATCCATGCCAATGCTTTTCTGCACCACATGGTGAGAAATGTGGCAGGGGTGTTGATGACGATTGGTCGTGCTGAGCAGCCGTCCGTTTGGGCACAACAGGTGCTCTGCTACAAAGATCGTGCGCGGGGTGGTGTAACAGCAAGGCCACAGGGGCTTTACTTAACCAAAGTTGACTATCCTGAGGCGTTTGATATGCCGCTTGAAGAGCCGTTTCCAACCACATTGATTGAGTCCCAATAAGTCGCTATATCAGTGTAGAATAGCGCCTTCAGCGTGTAGTGAGAAAACTCCAGAACAAGATGAGAACCCGGATTAAAATTTGTGGTATCACCCGACCAGAAGATGGTTTGGCCGCAGTCAATGCGGGTGCCGATGCGATCGGGCTTGTCTTCTATCCGCCCAGTCCTCGCGCCGTGACGATAGCGCAGGCACAAGCCATTGTTAAACAGTTGCCCCCTTTTGTTACGATGGTTGCCCTGTTTGTCAATGAAACACGGGGGAGGATTGAACAGATTTTGCAGCAAGTGTCGGTTGATCTATTGCAGTTTCATGGTGATGAGAGCCCTGAAATGTGTGAGGGCCACGGCCGACCATGGATCAAGGCGGTACGCATGAAAGAGGGCATAGATCTCACCGCCACTGCAACGGCTTATGCCGCTTCCCGTGGACTATTACTAGATGCCTATGAAGCGGGCAGACCCGGTGGAACAGGCAATGTATTTGATTGGCAGCGAATTCCCACTGAACTGGCCGGTCGTATTATACTGGCCGGCGGACTCCACCCCGACAATATCGAAGCGGCAGTGCAAGCGGTACGCCCGTGGGCCGTCGATGTAAGCGGTGGTGTTGAAGCGACCAAAGGTATTAAAGAGGCGCAGAAGATCGCAGCCTTCATTAGAGGAGTAAAACGTGGCGACGAAAGTTGACCCGATAATTGGTAGCCTGCCTGATGCGCAGGGCCACTTTGGCCCCTATGGCGGCCTGTTTGTGCCTGAAACCTTGATGGGGCCACTTGCTGAGCTACGTGAGGCGTATGAGCGGTATATGGTTGATGAGACCTTTATCGCTGAGTTGGAGGCAGATCTAGCCAACTATGTTGGGCGACCATCGGCCCTCTATCACGCAGAGCGATGGAGCCGTGAGTTGGGCGGTGCCCAAATCTATCTAAAGCGTGAAGACCTAAATCACACCGGCGCGCACAAAATAAACAACACCATTGGCCAGGCACTGTTGGCCAAACGTATGGGCAAGACCCGGATTATCGCCGAGACAGGTGCGGGCCAGCATGGCGTTGCCACTGCTACGGTGGCTGCACGTCTTGGCCTAGAGTGTGTGGTCTATATGGGCGAAGTTGATATTGCCCGCCAAGAGGCCAATGTCTACCGCATGCGCCTACTGGGTGCTGAGGTACGTCCTGTCTCCTCTGGTTCCAAGACGCTGAAAGATGCCCTAAATGAGGCGATGCGTGATTGGGTGACCCACATCGACAACACCTTTTACATTATCGGCACCGTGGCAGGCCCGCACCCCTATCCCGTCATGGTGCGTGATTTTCAGGCGGTGATTGGCCGTGAAGCGCGGGAGCAAATTCAGCAACAAGCGGGCAAGATGCCCGATGCATTGGTCGCCTGTGTAGGCGGCGGTTCAAATGCGATTGGGCTTTTTTACCCCTTCCTTGATGATAAAGATGTCGCCATCTACGGTGTCGAAGCGGCGGGAGATGGCCTAGAGAGTGGTCGTCATGCCGCGCCACTCTGTGCCGGGCGTCCTGGCGTATTGCATGGTAATCGCACCTATCTAATGGAAGATGACAACGGTCAGATCATTGAGACCCACTCCATTTCTGCGGGTCTTGACTACCCGGGTGTCGGCCCTGAACACGCTTGGTTGAAAGATGCTGGCCGTGTCAATTATGTCGCCATTGATGATCAAGAAGCGTTGTCTGCATTCCATGCATTGACGAAAATTGAAGGCATCATCCCAGCGCTTGAGTCGAGTCATGCACTTGCCTATGCCGCCAAACTAGCACCCACTATGGATAAAAAACAGGTGATCCTGGTCAACCTCTCCGGCCGAGGTGACAAAGATATGCACACCGTTGCGGCCATCGAGGGACTCAAACTATGAACCGCATCAATGTACGCTTTGACAAGCTGAAAGAGATCGGCCGCAAGGCGTTGATTCCCTATGTTACAGCGGGTGATCCTACTCCACAGACTACCGTGCCGTTGATGCATGCAATGGTGGGTGCAGGTGCCAACATCATTGAACTGGGTGTACCATTCTCTGACCCGATGGCGGATGGGCCGGTAATTCAGCGTGCCAGTGAACGGGCATTGAAGCACAATATCAGCCTTCGTGATGTATTAAGCATGGTCACCACCTTCCGCAAGATGGATGACATCACTCCCGTGGTATTGATGGGCTATCTGAACCCAATTGAGATCATGGGTTATGAATGCTTTGCCGAACAGGCAAAACAGGCGGGTGTCGATGGTGTACTGATTGTTGATATCCCACCCGAAGAGGCGACTGATCTGTTGGCCGCACTACAGAAGGTCGAGGTCTATCCGATCTTCCTGCTGGCACCAACCAGCACACCTGAGCGTATTAAGCTCATTTGTGATGCTGCCAATGGTTTTGTCTACTATGTCGCCATCAAAGGCGTCACCGGTGCCAGTCACCTAGACATTAGTGAGGTTGCAGCGAAAGTCGCTGAGATCCGACAGGTTACTGATCTGCCCATCGGTGTCGGCTTTGGTATCAAAGATGCCGAGACCGCCGAACAGATCTCCAAGGTGGCCGATGCCGTGGTGGTTGGCAGTGCGTTGGTTAGCCGGATCGAAGCGCATGCCGATGAGCCACAAAAAGCCAAAAATTCTGTCGTTGAATTGCTGCTGTCGATGCGCAAGGCGATGGGTTAAGGAGCCTCTGATTAAGTTTGGTTGTACTAAAGCATAAGATTCGCTAAAGCTCAGCTAAAATTTAGGCTGAGATAAAACTATTCTGATTTGTTTCGAAGTGAGCTGTAATAGTTGTTCTATTGCAGCGATCTTCGGGGCAAATCGGGGCAGTTTTAGCCAGCCTAAAACAATCGCTGACCGCCATGGAGAGTGAAACGAGGGCGGTTAGACCCCGGTAGCTGTGAGGCCGCACCGTATACCCGTCGTGCGCGAGCGCCAGAGGGGATACGAAGTAGGCATCCGAACACAGCGTCAAGTC
>JAKITT010000009.1 GCA_021647945.1 Candidatus Polarisedimenticolaceae bacterium | reverse complement strand
GAATTACCTGTTCGAGAGATTGCCGGCGGCTAAATCGGAACGGGCTCTATTGGCTCTGCTGCCGCAAAATCTAAAAATGGAAGACCTGAAAGGTTAGGGTCAATCCTGCAGTTGCCCAGACGCTTACACAGGATCTCTACGCCCATGTCTGAACATGTCTGCCTACACAAATCTCGTAACCGCTCTCCAACATCTTGACCTAAAACTTCTTTACGATATTTCGTGCTCCATACCAAATGGATATGGAGCTGAAATACAGAATGGCTTCCTCTTCTATAATCTTTCATGCTATGCCGCTTACAAAAACAGGCTCAAAGCTGCCAGCTGAAGCTGGGGGTTTTAACCCTCCCAAGGGGAGGCAATAAATTATTTGAGTAAAACATTTAGGTATAGAAAATTCTGGAGTTTTGATTAGATGTGATTGACTCTGTCAAGATAGAATGATGTGTAGTTCTGTTTCATATTATTAATTGAGAAATATTCAGCAATTCGTTTGTTAGCTTGTATGCCCATATCATGCCTGAGGTCGTCGCTTGTTATTAATTGTTCAAGGGCATACGCCATTGCAACAGAGTCTTTCGGAGGGATAACAAAACCAGTAACTCTGTCTATGTTAACCTCTCGATTTCCGCCAACGTCGGTAGTAACCACTGGCAAGCCAATAGCCATGTATTCAAGCAGTGCATTAGACATTCCTTCCTCGAAGGAGGACAAAACCCCAATATCCATTTGAAGAAGATGCTCGCGGACATTAGTAACATATCCAGCAAATGAAACATTGCCTGCTATACCTAATGATGCTGCAAATTGTTCAAGATTGCTGCGGTTTTTACCATCTCCAAGCAAATATAGCTGAATATTATGATCTTTGTTAAGCAATATTGTTATGGCCTCAATGAGATATTCATGGCCTTTTCTAAAGTTAAGTGATGCAACACATACAATATTAAGTGTATCCTGATTTTTGATGGTATTGTGTTTGTGTAGTGAAAAAACATTATCATCTACTGCATTGTATAAAGTGACTAATTTATTAGGGTTTATTTTTTCTCTATTAATCACGAAATCGCCTACTTTGTCACAAACAACCGTTACATAATCGGCTTGCATAGAGGCAAGATATGTAGATAGAACCTTGCTTCGGCCATGCGTGTAGTTCATGTTCCTTATGCTCATGATGAACTTCATTTTTGGTATAAATAGGCTGGCAAAAGAAGAATAAATATTACATTCAAAAAGATATGAGTGGAGTATATTAATTTTATTGGTCTTGAGGAATTCTATGAGCTTGAAGATACCTTTGAGTCCGGAGAGATCGTAATATTTGCTAAGACCCAGGCGCAGTATTTTGTGTTCATTGAGATTCAATAAATCATTAAATCCATCCTCATCCTTTCCTAATACAAGGAATAGATCAAACTTATCCCTATCGAGGCAGTTTATTAACTCTACAAGATGCTTTTGTGCGCCTCCTATTTTCAATGATCCAATAAAATAGCAGATGCGAATACTGTTCATTAATATATCCTTTGCGCCATATGGGCCATGAAAATCGATTAAATCTGCCAGTGAAAACCTGACCTTTAATGAATAGGAGGTTGGGTCACTTACAAATTAGCGCCCTGAATAGTTGCTCGTACTTTTCAGTAACAACATTAATAGAAAAATTTGCGCATATCTTTTGTCTGGCATTAATGCTCATTTGTTCCGAGTATTGTTCGTCTGTAAGTAGCTTGAGAATAGAATTAGAAAACGCTTCTGCGTCTTTTGATGCTACAATTATGCCATTTTCTTCTGAGTCAATTATGTCAGGCATGATATCTTCAATGTCAAGAACAACTGGTGGTACGCCAGATGACATTGCTTCAATAGGTGCTGATGGCAACCCTTCCGCCTCAGAAGCAAAAACAAAAACATCGGATACTTTTAGATAATCTGAAACATTGTCGACTTGACCAGTAAAAATGATTTTTTTGTCAAGATTATAATTATTTATTTTGACTTGGAGCTTTTGCATCACAGGATCCGTCTTATTGATGCCCTTTGAAGCGAAATCATAAGGTCCGACAAAAAGCAGAGTGGCATTACTGTACTGTTGAATGACTTCTCTCCAGACATCAACGAGAAAATCAACGCCTTTTCTAGCTATAATTCTCCCAACAAAGATTACGTATTTTTGGTCAGTTTGTAATTGCAGCTTACGTAGTAATTCATTTTTGCTAATTGATGATACACAAGGGGAGAAATGCTTAGTATTTACACAATTGTTTATGCGGGTGACTTTATGTCCATGATTGGGTAAATTATTGACAACTCCATTCAAACGGGCGGTTGATGGCGCAATGATGCAATCTGCCAACTTGTATGGTAATAGGAGGTAAGAAGATATTTTGCGTTTTTTTATTATTCCTGGGTCATCAGTAAATACTGACATTCGAAGGATGATTTTCTTATCAAATATTTTAAGAGAGAAATACAGGAATCCGAGCATCGCGCCCATCCCAGGTGAGAACAAAATATCAAATTCCTTCCTTTTTTTAAAAAGCACAATCAAGGACTTTAAGCCAAACATTATTTGCCCACGATAGCTACTCATGCGCTCGATTCTTGAATAGAAAGTATCAACTCCATTGAGTAACTGGTGCTTACTTTCAACACTATGGCTGGCCGTAACAAAGAACACATTATGGCCCTTAGACTTTAATGCGGTTCCAATTCTCAATGCTTGTTGCCCAGCACCACTATAGATAGGTGGCAAGTATGGGCATAACATGGCAATTCTTAATGGTCGTTGTTCCATATTAATTACGTGCTCATGAGTGTGGTTCATATATTTTCTTATGCGATATTGAAAACTTGTGCTAGCTGAGAGGACGGTTAAATATGCAGGCTTAGCTTCGCTTTGTATCCCAAGTTGTTTTTTTATCTCCCCTGGCGAGCATGACGAATGATGCGAGGATCGCTAAGTGAACGCTTATGAAGTACCAGGGTAAGGAGAAAATATTACTTTGATTGCGGCATGTCCTTCTAATGTATCCTACTATTCCAAATGAATAGAAAGAAACCTGACCTGCAAGAAATAGCTGCCAAAAGAATACGTCTAATGCAAATAGGTTTAATGTGAGGGTAAGAATCAATATAAACGGCATCATATATCTCAATATCTTATGTGAGAAATATTGGATTGACACCCAGCCGTATTTAAATATATTTAGTAATCCTATTGTTTCATATAATCCTAATAATGTTCTAACATTGATTCTAACTTTTCTATCGAATGCGTGTGAGCCTGAAACTGTATCGGCCTCTTCTAAAGATATTGCATCTTTTTCGTATATAAAACGATGGCCTTGTTCAACTATTTTTAATGGTTCGACGAAATCACTGATCAAAGTGCAATCCAGAGGTATATAACAACTCTTTCTGATTGCATAGATGGATCCGTTCGCTCCAATAACAGCGCCCAGTATGCTTTCCCTCTCCTTTAGAAGATTTTCAAAATCCCAGTACGCGCTCTCCGAATCTTTTTTCATCCCGTTTTGGGTTGTATAGATAAGTTTCCCGCATACGCCACCAACATCTTTGTCAGTGAAGTTCCTCACAATCATTTTGATTGCATCAGGTAGATAAAGAGCATTAGCATCAGAGAAGATTATGATCTCGCCTGTTGAAATCTTAACAGTTTGATTTTGTGCCTCAGTTTTCCCTTTTCTTCCCTCGACTCTATTAAGGATCACTCCACTTTCAGCAAATCTTTTTACAATTCCATCTGTATTGTCGGTTGAGCCATCAGAGGAAACAATAATCTCAAGATTGCATGGTGGGTAATCTAGTTCGATGGAGTTCAGGAGTTTTGCTTCAATTACGTCTTCTTCATTGTATGCTGCGATTATCAGTGATACTGAAATATCTGCACAGATCTCCTTTGTGGTCTCTTTTTTATAGATAAGAGACAATGCTAATAGGAGTAGTGGGTAGCCAATGAATGCATAAAATACAAGTGCAACCATGATTGCTAATAAGGTATGCATGCTTCTCTCTGGTTATTGTTCATAGTAAGCAGTGTTAGCTTGTCAAGATATGCGACCATATCAACATGCTGCATTCACTCATTTGGAAGTGCTTTCGCCTGACAGTTCAGCCCTGCATTATGGTCATAATCAATGAGCAAAACAAGTGCCCGTATAGTAATTCGTACTGATTGCCTTAGTGTTTTCTATCAGTTTGTCAGGAGTAGATTGAATAACCATTTACATGGACATTGATTTGATGGACTTCCCCCATCACCGTAGACACTCAAGAATTACCACACCGATCTAGTTCAAATTGCTCTGGGCTAATGTGACCTAAATAACTGTGCCTGCGTCGACGATTATAAAACACCTCAATGTAATCAAAGATGTCAGCTCTTAATTCATTCTGTGTACGATAGTTTTTCCTTCGGGTCTTCTCTATTTTTCAAAGAGCTGAAGAAGGACTCAGCCACAGCGTTATCATACCGACCTACCCACAAAAAGTGGACACTTCTTTTTAAAGATCCAAGCGAGTCTTTGATCTCATGATACAAAGACTCGCTTGGACAACTCACACTGCATCAGGATCGCGGCTCACCCATGATTGCCCATGACTATCTGGAGAGCACGGTAAGTGTCAAGGTAGTTGTCGTGTTTTATCAAGCAGCTTCTTCTATAATTCCACCTTCTGATGCTGATGTATTTTCAGGATTGAGCCAAACTTCTTCTATCGGAGCCCAGTTCCTCGTCCCTCTGCTCCATCGTTCCGGGTGGCACTCGTTTGCTGCGGTATAGACGGCCTCTCGGCCAAGTAGTATCTCTCGATCTTGCCCTCTATGACGCTCTGCAGGCGTAACAAATTGAATGCCACTATGGTGGTGTTCATCGTTGTACCATCGCACAAAAACAAGCACCCATTCCCGCGCCATATCCAAGCTCTCAAATGCTTTTGATGGGTAGGCAGGTGTGTATTTCAATGTTTTAAACAGACTTTCTGAATAAGGGTTGTCATCACTCACTGATGGACGACTAAATGAGGGAACCACACCTAGTTTTTGTAATGTTGCCAGCATAGTAGCGCCCTTCATCGGCGCGCCATTATCGGAGTGCAGCACCAATTTCTTATCGTTGATTCCTTCAGCTAAGCAGGCTTTTCGGATGAGCATCGATGCATGTGCGGCTGTTTCCGTCTCATGGATCTCCCAGCCAACGATCTTACGGCTGTAGATGTCCATCACCAGATAAAGACGGTAGAAGGTTCCTGTGATGGCCGCTGCAAGGTAGGTGATATCCCAACTCCACACCTGATTGGGGCCTGTTGCTTTGTAGCTCTTTGGTTTTGTGCTCTTTCTGGGCGCTTGAGCTTTTCCCCGATGATGGCGCTGCTCGGCCTCTTTCAATACGCGATAAAAACTCGATTCAGACGCGATGTAAATCCCTTTATCAGCCAGTGCTGGGACAATTTGCGAAGGCGGTAAACTCTTGTATTCAGGCTGGTTGCTGGTATCCACTATCTGTTCTCGCTCTTTCGGTGTGAGCTTGTTGATCGGGGGTGGATGTGTGGCACAAGGCCGCCCATCTGATTCAATATCACCCTTCAGCGTCCACCGCTGGTATGTTCTCAGGCTGATGCCTAACACTTTACAGGCCTTTTCTCGTGAAGCTCCGTCTTGACGGGCCTCATCAATCAATTTAACTATTTTGCGGCGATCTGGTGTGCTAATCATTCGTCCTCGGCATCCCCCCAGATCGCCTGGGCTTTTTTTCCTAATACCAATAGGGCCGCGGTTTCTGCCAGTGCCTTCTCCTTGCGCCTCAGCTCGCGCTCCAACTCCCTTATTCGATTCTCATCACTCTTGCGCGCCTCTTTGAGGCGTTTGGTCTGAGTCTGGTCCCAGTCATTGGCCTTTTCACAAGCTTCCTTCCACTCCCTGATCTGCTCTGGATAGAGTCCTCGCTGACGACAGTAAGCAGAAAGCTCCGCTTCATTCATCGCTCCAGTTTCCATAACGGCTGCAAACTTATCGCTAGAGACCCACCCCTGTGGGGTTGTATCTCCATCTGGCATCAGTCGACCTTCTGCCCTGGCGGCCTTTCTCCAGTTGTACAAGGTGCCCGCTGAGATACCTTCTTCCTTAGCCAACTCAGGGATTGATTTGTTGTGTGGAGGTAACATCTTTTTTAAGACGGCCTCTTTTCTTTCTAATGGAAAACCCATTTCATACGCTCTCTGCCACCCTCATGGTGATTATTGAAATCCAATTTCGATTGGATGACAACTATCCTGACAGAGGGGGAGAGAACATGAACAACAAACCACTCTCCTATGTAGTGGTCTGTTTTGTCCGCATCAGGGCCTCCACCGTAGGGTCACCAGTAAAATCCGCCTGGATCACCAGGGTGTTGACAAAAAACCCTATCAGGCCTTCAATCTCTGCGCGATTACGGTTGGCGATAGGGATACCAATGACAAAGTCCGTTTGACCGCTGTAACGCTGTAGCTGAACCTCAAAAGCTGTTAGCAGCGTCATAAACCGTGCTACCCGAGCGTATACTAAATCGCTCTATTGAGTCGTTGAGCGCCTCAGGCAGGCTGAAACGATATCGGGCACCGTTATAACTTTGTGCCGCTGGGCGGGGATGATCGAAGGGCAGAGTCAATACCGGTGGTAGTTCTGCCAGTTGTCTGCTCCAGTAAGTGAGCTGTTGCTGTAGAACCTCACCCTCTAACCATTGCCGCTGCCAAACGGCAAAATCAGTATATTGCACAGACAACTCGGGGAGTTGCACTTACGAGTTTAATCCAAGCTCCCCCACAAAAAGTTCAAACCAACTAAACGACCTCTGAACACATCATGACTATTTTAGGCAGGCTGAAATGGTTCCAATCTGCCCCTAAAACAAGATTTGTTCAGAGGTTGCCTAACTCAAATGATGAGTACTAATACGCACCTAAATAAGCAGCCATTTTTAATGCCAACATATTGAGGTACTCCCCTCCCCAAGGACCAAAGAAGTTCAAGCCTCGGGACTCAGTCCGATCTAAGGACTCAAACCACTGGTGAGAGATAAGGTAACCATCAAAGTCGCCATTGAAGCTGGTAGTAGCCGTCAACAACGACTGCTGGCTCTGCTGCCGAATCGCCTCAGAGAGCTGTGTCGCCAAGTGTCCCGCATAATCACCAGGAAAACCAAACAGCAGTAGCGGCCCAATGCGTAGCGCTTTTAGCGTACTAAGATCATCACCAAACAGACCTGAAACCAGTGGCCCCAACGTCCACTCTTGACTGATTGGATGGCGGATCGGCGGCATATCAACTGACAAATGCAAGCTACCCAACACCACCTTCTGCCGGTACTCCGCCTGTGGAATCTCTGCGGCCAATCGCTCAGCCAGAGTACGCCCATAGTTAGCAGCACGCTCAAAGGCATCACGCCCCTCGGGCTTAATCGGCTTAGAATCACCCACTGAACCCGAGGCAAATAGCACCATCTCCGCCCCGCTCAACCGCTTAAGGTTCGAGGTCAGATAGGCGGGATAATCACCACTCAGTTTATGGGTCTTTAGGCTGAGGATGGTTGGGTGGGCACCAAAAATGGTAAAGATCACCGAGGGTGGCGCATCGGCACGGCTCCCGGCCTGGCGAAACAGCATCGCCGTCCTTCGATCATTGGTGGGCTGGTCATAATCGAAGCGATTATGCTGGCTGTCACGCATATCTATCTGTAATAGCGCCAACTCTACCGGCTGCATGTGCTGTTGTGAGCGTTGAATGGTGGCCGTTAGCTGATTGGCCAGAAGATCAAAATAGTCGGCATCAAAATCACCAAGAATAAGCCTTTCAACCAGACTATCACCCCAGCCGCCTGGACCACTGTGGGTGTGCGATGAGGTGATAAAGAGCTGATCAGGCGCCAGCCCGGTGCGTTGATAGAGCAGCTTGGCCATCTTTTGATTGATCAGCAGAATCTCAGCCGTCAGCAGGGTGACCTGCCGACCAGCCACTGAGAGGGTCAGCGCACGGGCGAAAATGGGCCGGTCAATCGCATCAGAGCTCTTTGGCCTGCGCGCACCATAACCCGCCAATGGATGGCCGATGGGCGGCGTGATATCGGTCTCCGCCAGACCGATCTGCAATTGCCCTTCAACCAG
Source organism: Candidatus Polarisedimenticolaceae bacterium (assembly GCA_021647945.1). GTDB lineage: Bacteria > Pseudomonadota > Gammaproteobacteria > Chromatiales > Chromatiaceae > JAKITT01. The sequence goes on along the minus strand of JAKITT010000009.1, from coordinate 48,925 downwards.
TGACGAAGGGATCTCCAACAAGCGTTGTAGCGTGGTCGCTTGGTAGTCACTCCCCTCAGGGGGGGCGTTATCCGCTGGACGCGGCCCAGCCACCAGCCAGAGTAGCGCAACGACAATACCAAACCATAGGGTGAATTGTCTCAGTCGGCTCATCGACGCTGACGTACCGCCTCAAATAGGCAGACGCCCGCCGCCACAGAGATATTGAGGCTCTCAACGGCACCCGCCATGGGCAACTTAACCAGTTGATCACAGGTCTCGCGGGTGAGGTGGCGCAACCCCTTCTCTTCACCCCCCATTACCACCGCCAGCGGGCCGGTTAGATCAATATCAAACAGCTCATCTTCCGCCTCACCAGCGGTGCCGACCACACGAATAAAATAGTCACTCTTTAGCTTGCGCAGAGTGCGGGCGAGGTTGGTCACCTGGACAAACGGCATGGTCTCCGCCGCACCACAGGCGATTTTGCAGGCCGTTGGCGTCAATCCAGCAGCACGATCACGCGGTGTAATCACCGCATCAATGCCGGTCGCCTCGGCACTTCGTAGACAAGCCCCCAGATTATGCGGATCTTGTACACCATCAAGCACCAACAGAAAGGGAGGACGATCTAAAGCATCCAACAACTCAAATAGCGCCTTCTCACCCTGCGCGCCGATCACACGTGTACGTGCGGCAACACCCTGGTTATTGGTGCCTGGCACCAATTTTTCAATCACCTGTTTATCGACCTTATGCAGCGTCACACGGAGATCTTTTACCAGTTTCAGCAGCTCTTTCATGCGGCCATCTCGCCGCTGCTCATCAACCCACACCTCAACAATAGAGGCTGCGCCATGTTTCAGTGCAGTGCGTACGGCATGCAGGCCGGCAATTAATTGATCATCTGCCACGGTTCACCTATCCTCGATTCTTGGTCTTTTTAGACTCTTTTTTCGCCTCTTTCTTAGCAGCGGCGCGCTTATTTTTTGCCTCGCGTTTTTTCTTGCTACTCCAACGCTTTTTCTCTCTTTTTGGTTTTGGCGCTCTGCTCTCACCCTCTGTTTTAGCGGGATCTTCCTCACCTTCTAACGGAGGCGTTGAAGCTGTTGTAACCTCATCATCTGGTGCCGGTTTCTTACGTGCAATCTTGGCTTTCGCCATGCTCCACGGAGAGAGCGGCTTCTGAGTAGCAACCTCTTCAGCCGCTACTACCGGCTCAGGTGTAACTGGCTCACTCACCTCTGCCGGTTCCACCCTCTCTTCTGCTGCCTTTGGCTTATCTTTGGCTTTCCTCTTTTTTGGTTTTTTAACATTTGGTTTTTCCAATGGCGTGCCTGCCAACAGGAAATCGATCTTCCGATCATCCAGATTGACCGCGGCCACCTGCACGGAGAGTGCATCACCCAGGCGATAGACCTGACCACTACGCTCACCTGTCAGACGATGGCCCACCGGATCAAAATGGTAGTAGTCATTATCGAGTGCGGTGATGTGAATCAAACCATCAATGTAGATCTCATTGAGCTGCACAAAGAGGCCAAACGAGTTGACGCTGACGATCAGCCCATCAAAGGTCTCGCCCACCTTATCCTGCATATACTCACACTTCAGCCAATCCATCGCATCACGGGTCGCCTCATCGGCCCGGCGCTCAGTGCTGGAGCAGTGTTCACCCATGCTCTGCAATTCGATGGGGCTGTAGTGGAAATCATCCGCCTTGCCCTTCAGCAGGGTATGTTTAATCGCTCGATGAACCACTAGATCGGGGTAACGACGAATCGGTGAGGTGAAGTGGGTGTAGGCATCATATGCCAAACCAAAGTGACCACAGTTGGCAGCGCTGTAGACGGCTTGCGCCATCGAACGCAGCAGTACCGTCTGAATAAGATGGGCATCCTGGCGCTCTTTGGCCACCACCAACAGCTGACCATAATCCGATGCAGTTGGCTCATCACCACCGCCCAGAGACAAGCCAAGCTCACCGAGAAAATCGCGCAGATCGGCCAGCTTCGCCTCAACCGGTGTCTCATGGATACGATAGAGGGCAGGCTGTTTTTTGCGTAGCAGCATGCGGGCAGTAGCCACATTGGCGGACAGCATGCACTCCTCAATCAGGCGGTGGGCATCGTTACGATAGACCGGCACAATTCGGTCAACCCGCTTATCTTCACCAAAGACAATCTTGGTCTCTGGGGTATCAAATTCAATCGCACCGCGCTTCTGACGTGCGGCAAATAGCACCTGAAATAAGTTGTGTAGCTCCTGTAGATGAGGCAGCAGGTCGGTCTGTTCAGCAGGCACCAGCGTTGGATCATCCAACATCTCCGCTACCTTGTTATAGGTGAGCCGAGCTTGGGAGCGCATCACCCCCTCAAAGAAACGCGAACGGGTGACTTTACCCTCACGATCAAAATAGAGTTCACAGGTCATGCAGAGGCGATCAACATCGGGGTTGAGCGAGCAGAGGCCGTTAGACAAAATCTCAGGCAGCATTGGCACCACCCGATCGGGAAAATAGACGGAGTTGCCACGTTTGTGCGCCTCTCTGTCGAGCGCACTGCCTGGTTTCACATAGGCGGAGACATCAGCGATGGAGACCAGCAGCTTCCACCCCTTCTCAGTTCGCTTACAGAAAACAGCATCATCAAAATCACGCGCATCTTCACCATCAATGGTCACCAATGGCAGCTTGCGCAGATCAACCCGCCCCTCTTTAGCCGCCTCATCCACCTCAGCGCTGAGACCGGCGATCTCCTGCTCAACCGCCTCTGGCCAAGCATCTGGAATAGCGTGGGTGATGATCGCCACATCGGTCTGCATACCAGGCCCCATATGTTCACCCACCACCTCAATCACGCGCCCCACAGGTTTATTGCGTTTACTCGGCTGTTGAGTGATCTCAACCACCACAATCTGACCATCCTTGGCGTCGCCATAATCCGCCTCGGCCACCACCACCTCATGCACAATTCGTTTGTTGTCTGCAACAACAAAACCGATGCCGCTGCCACAGTTGATACGACCCACCACTGTTTTGGTATTGTGCTCTAACACCTCAACCAGACCGCCTTCACGACGACCACGGCGATCAATACCCGTCACCTGCATGATTGCCCGATCACCATGAAACAGAGAGCGCATCTGACGCGGCGAGAGAAACAGATCTTCACCCGCTTCATCCGGTTTAAGGAAACCAAAACCATCTTTATGGCCAATCACCCGGCCTGTAATTAAGTCACTTTTTTTCACCAGACAGAAGGCGCTACGACGGTTGCGCAGCAGCTGTCCATCACGCTCCATCGCTCCCAAGCGGCGCTGTAGTGCGATGATATCCTGCTCATCGCTGAGTGAGAGTTTTTCCGCGAGCGGCTCAAAAGTGAGCGGTTCGCCCAGCGCCTCCAATAGATCCATGATGAACTCACGGCTTGGAATAGGGTTCTCATACTTCTTCTGTTCACGCGAACGGTAAGGATCCTGTTCACGTTTACTCTCTTTAGATGGGGCTTTGGCCACTGATAATTCCACGGTTGCTTGGGAGGTAAGCCCTCTATTCTACCGTTGACAAGCAACCCCTGTCTCTGTAAAGTTCGGCTCCTCGCAAATTCCGCTTTGCGATTCACAACCTAGCCGAGGTGGTGAAATTGGTAGACACGCTAGCTTCAGGTGCTAGTGGGGGTAACCCCGTGGAGGTTCAAGTCCTCTCCTCGGCACCATTATATTTTCATCAGATTTATCAGGCAAAAAACCACTTAACAGATTGAATAGTAAGGATATATCAAGGGTTCTATACCCGTGTATTCGGTCATAGGTAAGACGGTCTGTAAAGGTGATTTCAGCACCGCGCACTTCTCTGTAAAGCCGCCACAAGCCCATATATCATGCAGATTTGCGAGATATTGAAGCGTAATTCGATACATCTGCTCATAGGGCACCCACAAGCAGAGATTTTCTCCTCAACTACTATTCTGTCCTTTTGCAGCCTATCAATGCGTTTTTCAAAAACCTTGATCACAGCAGGACTTTCCGCCTCAACAACCCGATCTAACAAGCCATCAATGGCTTTGTCGATTTTCACACACTCATTTTGAAAGGCCAAAACCATTGAGAATACCTTGTCGGAGAGAGAGCAATGTCGTTGCGAACCGTTTAAATGTCTCTAACCGGCAACGACGCGTAGCTCTGTACCATGCCCCAAGACGGGCGACCCGCCCACCCTCTTAGAACGATAAACGGGCATTCGCCAACAATCTAGATCGTTTTGTAGCCAAATAGCCATCCACCCTCTGCCCCAGTAGCATCTTCCACCGCCACATAATCCCACGTACGTGGCGCACGTTTTAGGGTGTCAATCGGGCTATCTGTGTTGTAAAGTAGATTGTTTTCACTCTTGCCGGACTCAGCATGCAGGATCTCAATCCAATCACCAACAAAATCAGCGATTTACGAGGGCGAACTCACTCCCTTAGGGGGTACCTTTGACTTTGATGAGAAGCAAGAGGCGTTAACCGAAGTTCTTCGCGAACTGGAAGACCCCGCCATCTGGGATGATCCTGATCGTGCTCAGGCATTGGGCAAAGAACGCGCTACACTTGAGGCGATCGTGCTTACCGTAGAAGAGCTAGAGAGCGGTCTTAATGATGCCACTGAGCTACTTGAGATGGCGGTTGAAGAGGGTGATGAAGAGTCTGTCGATGCTGTCATCACTGACCTAGAGGCGTTTGAAAAACGCGTTGAAACCCTTGAGTTCCGACGCATGTTCTCAGGCGAGTTGGATGCCTGTAGCGCCTATCTCGATATTCAAGCAGGCTCTGGTGGCACCGAGGCACAAGATTGGTCTGAGATGCTGCTGCGTATGTATCTCCGTTGGGGTGAGGCACGCGGCTTTAAGACCGAGCTACTAGAGGCCTCTGCTGGCGATGTTGCTGGCATCAAGTCCGCCACTATCCACTTTAGTGGTGACTATGCCTTTGGCTGGTTACGCACGGAGATTGGTGTACATCGGCTGGTGCGGAAGTCACCTTTTGACTCGGGGAACCGCCGCCACACCTCCTTCTCTGCTGTCTTTGTCTCCCCTGAGGTTGATGACACTATCGAGATTGAGATCAACCCGGCTGATGTACGTATTGATGTCTATCGTGCCAGTGGTGCGGGTGGTCAGCACGTCAACAAAACCGAGTCAGCCGTTCGACTCACACATACACCCACGGGTACGGTGGTGCAGTGCCAAAGTGGTCGTTCTCAGCATAAGAATAAAGACCAGGCGATGAAGCAGCTAAAGGCTAAACTCTACGAGCTTGAGATGCAGAAGCGCAACGCCGACCAGCAGATATTGGAAGAGAGCAAATCTGATATCGGCTGGGGCAGCCAGATTCGCTCCTATGTGCTGGATCAGTCGCGTATCAAAGATCTGCGTACCGGTGTTGAGACCGGCAATACCCAAGCCGTGCTCGACGGCGGCATTGACTTATTTCTTGAGGCAAGCCTGAAGAGCGGCCTCTAACTCCATCTATTTATAGCGAACACCAAGCAATGACCGAACAACTCGACGAAAACAAACTGATCGCCCAACGGCGTGAAAAACTGGCTCTAATCCGTAAAAACGGCAGCGCCTTCCCCAATGACTTCCGCCGTGACTGCATGGCAGGTGAGTTGATCGCTGAGTACGGCGAAAAAGAGGGCGAAGAGTTAGAGAGCTTAGGGCTGCGCGTCAAAATTGCTGGCCGCATGATGAGCCGCCGCGTGATGGGTAAGGCAAGTTTCGCCCACGTTCAGGATATGTCAGGTCGCATTCAGCTCTTCGTGCAGCGCGACAACCTGCCAGAGGAGTTCTACAACACCCAATTCAAGAAGTGGGATATCGGCGACATTATTGGTGCAGAGGGGCTGCTCTTCAAAACCAAAACAGGTGAATTGTCAGTCAAGGTTGATGGCCTGCAACTACTGACCAAATCACTGCGCCCACTGCCAGAGAAGTTCCATGGCATCACCAATCTTGAGCAGCGCTATCGTCAACGTTATGTCGATCTGATCATGAATGAGGCAAGCCGCAAGACCTTCCTAATTCGTACACAAGCGGTTCAGTTTATCCGCAACTATCTGATAGAGAAAAACTTTCTCGAAGTTGAGACACCGATGATGCAGGCGATCCCTGGTGGTGCCACCGCACGTCCTTTCAACACCTATCACAATGCGTTGGATATGGATCTCTTTCTGCGTATCGCACCAGAACTCTACTTGAAGCGTCTCGTCGTAGGTGGTTTTGAACGTGTCTTCGAGATCAATCGTAACTTCCGCAATGAGGGACTCTCAACCCGGCACAATCCAGAGTTCACCATGCTGGAATTCTATGAGGCCTACGCCGATTATCACGATCTGATGAACCTGACCGAGGATATGCTGCGCAAACTGACCGAGGAGATTCACGGCACCTCTAAGATCACCTATCAGGGTGAAGAGTATGACTTTGGTGCCCCATTTGTCCGTATGACGGTGACCGAGTCAATCCTGCACTTTAACGCAGATATCACTGCCGCTGAGTTAGATGATATCGACACAGCACGGGCCATTGCTGAGCGTCTTAAGATCCCACTCAAACCAACCTATGGCTTGGGCAAGATACAGATTGAGATCTTTGAAAAGACCACCGAACACCGTCTGATGAACCCCACTTTCATCACCGCCTACCCCACCGAGGTCTCGCCTCTGGCCCGTCGTAACGATGACAACCCTTTTGTCACTGACCGTTTCGAGTTCTTTGTGGGTGGTCGTGAGATCGCTAATGGCTTCTCAGAACTGAATGATGCCGAGGATCAGGCCGAGCGTTTTCAGCAGCAGGTTTCAGAAAAAGATGCCGGTGATGATGAAGCGATGCACTACGATGAGGACTATATCCGCGCACTGGAACATGGCTTGCCACCCACAGCAGGTGAGGGTATCGGTATCGACCGACTGGTGATGCTGCTCACAGATTCACCCTCAATTCGTGATGTGCTGCTGTTTCCACATATGCGTCCAGAGTAGTCGGCTAGACTTATTACAATGGCCTCATCAACTGAAAACAGCTTCTCAGTCAAAAAATTTGCTGAGCAAATCCAGCAGGATCTTAAAGATAATAAGGTCAAACTACCAACGTTGCCCAATATCGCATTAGAGGCACTGGTCGTAGTCAATGATTGTGATAGCTCGGTTGCTGATGTCGCCGCTATTGTTGATAAGGATGCAGCCATTGCGGCACGCCTGATCCGCTATGCTAATAGCCCAATCTATCACGGTACAGCGCCGGTCAAAACGGTTAAAAGTGCCATTACTCGCATCGGTTTTGATGTGGTCAAAAATGCCATCCTGACCCTATCAATGAAGGACGTTTTCAAAACCAGTCACAAGGTGATTGAAAAACGGATGGAAACGCTGTGGGAACATAGCGTTTCAGTCGCAGCAAAATCAGCCACACTGGCCGAAGCATTCCCCCACCTCAACCGAGAAGAGGCGATGCTGGCAGGGCTCATTCACGATGTAGGGGCCATCCCCATCTTGATGCGTGCTTGCAGCCACCCCGAGTTGGTTGCCAAAGAGGCCCACCTAGACAAGGTGATCGCCGCACTGCATATGCCCATTGGCAAAATCATGCTCACGCTGTGGAAGTTTGATCCGGGTCTCATTGCCGTTGCAGCTAACCACGATAAACAGGATCGCGTCTCAAAAAGTGAATTCGTCAACTATGTTGATATCGTGCAGGTGGCCAACATCCTCAGTTATGAGGGGAGCAACCACCCACTCGCCTCCATCGATAGAAAGAGTATCGCTGCTTTCAAGAAAATGGCCGACACTGGATTTGAGCTTGGCGAAGGTCGCGAGCAGATTTTCGATAGCATTTTGAAAAGCTAACTCAACAGCCCTCTCATCACAAATATCACCAGCGGGCTGGAGTAACACGGTTACTCCAGCCCCAATCTTATGCGCTAGACCAATCCTCCCTGAACAAAGCCTTTCACCACCAACACAAGTAGAATCAGACCAATACTCAGCAGCGTAAAACCGAGAATATGAGAGATAATCTCAGCCCGTTTCGAGGGGGGCTTGACCAAATACTGCTCCAGCTCACCACTCTCTTTTAGGCGTCGATACTGCTCAGGGCGCTCTTCGATAAACTCCTCCAGATCCCAGCTACCGGTAAACATCACCGTATCCAACGGAAACTTAGAGGGACGGAAGTGGTTGTTAAAAAAGTGCACCGTAAAGAGCGTTGCCACCGCAAGGAAGGCCTCAACACCATGTGCAATGGTGGCAATATTGAGCACCCAACCTGGCAGAATGTTACCCACCGTATCGGAGAACCAGAGCATAATGCCGGAGATACCAATCACAATGGCACCCCAGTAGACGGCCCAGTAGTCAAATTTTTCCCAGTAGGTCCAGCGATCAAACTTCGGTGCTTCTCCTTTATTAAAGAACCATCTGATCTGCCCCTTCATATCCTGCCAATCCTTGTTACGAGGCAACAGGGAGTCGGGGCCAAACCAATCAAAATCTGGATCGCGTTTGATATTGATAATGACGGCAATCGCATGCCCTACCACCGCACAAATAAAGATCACCGCGGCAAAACGGTGGATCAAATTCATCCTCTCAAGACCACCCACCATCGCCACCGCATCAACCGCCCAGCTGCCATCTGCATACATCACCGACATGCCGGTAAAGACCAATGTCATCACAGAGGTGGCGAGAAACCAGTGATTCATGCGCCACTGCCAAGAGAAGCGACGGAAGTGATGTTCACTATGTTTCTTCTCTTTTTTCACCCGTACTCGGTAGCTACTGGAGTTGTGTGTACGCCAAACCACCACGCGATTGGCCGCTTCACGGTAGAACCAGAGCATTGAGTGGGTGTAGAAAAAGATCAGTACCAGAATGACAATGCCCACCATAAACTTAGCCACAATCCACATAATTGGGTACTGTTCATAGTCATGGGTATTGCCATGTACACGATATTTAATAAAGTTTTCTGTCGCCTCTTCATGACACTTACGACAGGTCTCAAGCCGGTTCTCACTGCTCACCTTTGATGCTGAATCTGCCACTTTGTGTGTCGCATGGGTCTCATGACAGTTGGAACACTTGGCGGCATCACCACTACCCAACCAGGCCAATTTGCCATGGGTAGTATTCATGTAGGCATTCACCTCAGTTTTATGACAGTCACCACACGCCTCTGTCACTACACGGTGGTTGGCCACTCCCTCAGTAATGCGATGTGAGTTGTGGCAGTCACCACAAGTGGCACTGTCACCCAGCCAAGGGCGCATCAAGTTGGCCCCATGTAGCGAGGTTTTGTAGGCCTTCAACTCTTTTTCATGACACGCACCACAGAGCTGTGGTGAATTTCTGTTATGTGTCAGTGCCCGTGGGTCATCTGATCGATAGACATAGTGTGCCGTATGGCAGCTATTACAGCTGGCATTATTGGCTTTACTGCGATCACTATGTATTGAACTGGTATAGAGCTTTGAGTTGATGATGGTGCTGTTTTTACTGGCGGAGAAGGCGCGCTTCTGCTGACGCCAGCTATTGCTCACCGGATCCAGTTTCATCCTGCTATGACAGGTGACACAGTCAACGGCTTGCAGGTCATCACGACCGTGGGGCAGCTCTTCGATATCTTCATGACAACCGATGCAGCCCAGCGTGCCATGCACACTCTCATTAAGGGCTTTGGCATTAATATCAAGCGAACGCATCGGTGAGTTGCCATGTTCACCTGTCGGTGTGGCAAAACCAGAAACGCCATGACAATCTAAGCAACGCTCATCACTCAACGGTTCGGCGACAGCATTGAGTGAAACAAATAGTGCAATGAAGCAGAGGAGACTTTTTAGCATGGTCTGTTCTTTTTTGTAGGGCGGGCTAGGCCCACCAAATAGGTAAATATTGAGATCTGCTGGTGGGGAAAGCCCCCTACCCCAAAGGGCAGGAGGCCTATTTCACTACTTTTTGCCGACGTTAAAGCCGTGGTTATCATCATCAGATGGCGACCAGGATTTAGGCGGTTCTTGTCCCTTAAACCAACGGTGCATCTCAGAGTTCAGTACCTCTTCAAGTGCAATGGCGACCTTCTCGGCCCCCTGATGGTTACCGGCCTTCTCTGCCACTTCGATGTTCTCTCTGATCTGTGGCACAAGCTCCATGTAGAAACGTTTGGCTAACTCATAGAAACCCTCCCACTGCACGTAGTCAGGGGCCAGCATAGCCAGACCATGACGGGCACGGCGCCCTTCGTGATGCCAGAGTTCAAACCAAGTCCACTCCAACTCTTCATCAAACTTGGTATCGGTCAGCATGCCCTCTTGTCGCATCAGCGTCATCAGTTTCAAGCCAGGCTTGGCATACTTCTCGTTGTAGAGTTCGACACCCGCATCAAGCTGCTCATAGAAGTTATCAACCATATTGCGTGCATGGCAGGAGGAGCAGACACTTTTCATATCTTTGCGACGCGCTAACCAAGGTTTGACATTTTTGCCCTGTTTGATCGCTTTAGCATCAATCTTGGCTGACACCGGTGCACGCAGATTCCAAGAGATACGTGAACCAATATCATGGGTAATCGGCAGATCACGGGTTGCTGACATATGACAGGTGGCACACGTAGGTGCGGCACTGTAGTCCTCACCGGCAATCCACTTATCCGAATCCAGATTCATCTTATCCTTGTTGGCACGGTACATAATGCCGTGGATAGAGGCTTCATAGATCTCTTTCTGCGGGTGATCAGGGCCGAGGTGGCAACGGCCGCAATTTTCTGGCTGGCGTGCCTGAGCAGCAGAGAAGGTGTGGCGCATATGACAGGCCGAACAGGCCCCTTTGGAACCGTCTGGATTGATACGGCCAACACCGCTGTTAGGCCAGGTCGCTGGGTTGAGTGAACCATCCGACTCAACACGCACAATCGAGCCATGACAACCCGCACAGCCGGAGGTGACTACAGGTGACATGCCATTGAAGATCGGCGCACCCTGCACCACTTCAGCCAGCACATTGTCGAGTGAACCAAGGATATTTCCGGCACTCGCATGGTGGCTGGCATCAAACTCTTTCCAAGATTTCTCATGGCATGCACCACAATCCTTGGGTGAGACAATCACCGAAATAACAAAGTCCTTATGTTTGATCGCATCCTTATCAATGGTCTCCGCTTTGTGACACTCATAGCAGCCAACATTGGCACCATAATGTTTTGAATCACCCCACATCTCATAGAGACCCGGAGTCTTTTCACGATGACATGAGACACATTCAGCACTCTCACGACTGAGATTTTTGAACCCTAGTAGGATCTCAACCGGTTTCTCTTCAACAATTTCCTCTGCGGCACTCACCGTTGGCAGAAACGTCTGCCCAACAAGCAGTAAAACAACAGGTACAACAACTCGCCATGAAAGCTTGGATAGCTTCACTTGGATTCTCCTAGATTAATTTTTAGTCACATATTTCCACTGCACCAGAAGAGCAGCCCAGATTAAAACATCTGCTTTCTGTTCAGTGGCTGAGACTCACCATTGCAAAACAGGGGCCAACTAAACGAACATGCTGTTTATGACTGTTTTTAATAGATTTTTTCTCTAGGGAAAGGGACTCATAATGAACAACATAGTGAGTTGTATTGGTGCAATAATCGACTTTTCATGTACCAAGCCGGTGCAACTCTTCCTCCCCTACCCCTCCAAAAAGGCTCAACTAAGGTTCATTTTTTACGCACCTCAGCAATCGTTAATACAAACATCTCAGATTCCAATTGAGCATCCATTTACTTGCTACACTTCCAATAGAGACCTTAGTTTTTTATTCATAATCAGTAGCAGAACAGCTCTCAGAAGAGAGTAAATATGAGATAGAAAGAGGAGGAGAATCTATGAAAATCCCACTTCAGGTCACTTTCCGCAATATGCAACCAACAAAAGCTGTCGAAGCAAGAATCAGAGAGAAAGTGGCGAAGCTGGAGCGTCTCTACGATGAGATCACATCATGTTATGTCGTCGTGGAGGAGCCACACAATCACCATCGGAAGGGGCGTCTGTTTCAGGTACGGGTTGATCTCACCCTGCCACATGGGGAGATCGTTGCCAGCCGTCATCCTGGTCGGCATCTTGCCCATCAGGATCTCTACGTCGCCATCCGTGATGCCTTCCGTGTCACCACCCGACAGCTGGTAGATTATCTGCACCGTGACCCACATAAAGTGCGGGGAGCAAGCAGCCACGCTGCATAGCGATTAAGTCAGTCTGTTACAGGGTGAAGAGAGGGGAGAGAGATTCTTAAACGAAACTCTCTCCCCTGCTGTTTTTAGGCCCACATCTCCAGCGGTGCATTCTTTATAATGGCTTGCAGAATGTCACTACGGGTGACAATACCGATGGGACGATCACTACTATTGATAATAGGGATGGCACTAATATGCTGTTCAAAGAGGACACGAGCAATATCTCGGATCTCAGTATCGGCAGTCGCCGATAGAACGCGTGCTATAAGCAGCGGACGTATAGTGACATGCGCGGTGGTACCTGCGGCACCAAAGCCGGCAGCATCAAGCAGCAGATCACGCTCTGAAATAATGCCCTGTAGATGACCCTCCTTCGCAACTACAGGTAGGTGACGAAAGTGGTGATCACGAAAGATCTGCCATGCCCTGCGCACGGTGGTGTCGGGGCCTAGCGTGATCACAGGTCTGCTCATGATCTGTTCAGCCAGTAGCGCGGGGGTACGCAGATGAGTCACCTCAGCCGTCTCTTCATAACGATGCTGGGCGTGCTCCTGATTCAGATTACGCATCTGCTGTTCGGTAGGTTGGTGCTCGCTCTCAGGGCTAGGAGCTGGATGTAGCGGCGTCGTTTTCAACGTCTCATTTAGCGGACGATTTTCAAACGTCTCCGGCGTGGGCAACACATCACGTAGGCCGGGAGCTATTATAATAAAGGCCATCTGCCACCCTCCTTAAGGTGTCTCTCATATAATCAACACATCTCAAACTTCCGCTCTTTTCCAGATAATTCAGAACGCTATTTGAGTATGGACCAGTTTTACGCCATCGACTAAAACCATAGGGTGATTTTGACTGAGGCCGTATTGGGTCGGGGGGTGTAGCTTAGAAATCAAGCGGCGGCTGGTTAAGTTCACGCGGATCAACCACCCTATTTTTTGCAGTGATGACGTACAGCAGTTTGATAACTGAGCTAACTTCAGTAACAGGTAGGCAATCATTGCCAGCAGCAGCATCTGTATTAAAACTGCATTTTCACTTCTTCCTAGAAACCGCTTAATCTTCAAATTTTGTTTTATCCATTTGAAAAACAACTCAATTTTCCAGCACTGTTTGTAGAGTGCATAGGAAGGCTACCGAGTGCCTTACAATCAGTAGTGATGGAATAAACTGAAAAAGCCACTCTATCTTGTAACGATCACCCAAGAAATCCCAGGAAACTCCGGACAACCAAAAACAGCCATAGTTTACTCAGAGATCTCCTGAGCAAATATGGTTATGTTTTGTAGATAGCAGTATGATTCTGATCTTGGAAATTTAAACACTAAATTGAATAATATGAAGAGAGTATGGATCACTACTGCTGTTGCCGTGTTATTGGCACTATTCCACCCCATGGGTTTTGCTGCAAAAGTGGTAACAGCACCACTCTCTGAAAAAATTGTACACCCTCGGTTAAGTGCTCCAGCTGAAGTGATCTCCTACAGAAATAGCGCGTTGGGGAGCAAGGTGGCTGGCAAGGTCATTGCACTTATCCCTCTTGTAGGCGAGTCAGTGAAACAGGGAGATCTATTGCTGCGTATCGATAATACAAACTATCGCTTATCACTAAGGGCCTCTCAGGCAGCAAAAGAGTCACTACAAGCAAAAATTAAATTTTCTCGCTATCAACTCAAACAGGCCAAGCGACTTGGTAGCCAAAGAAATATCTCTGAAGAGTTGGTTTTACAGCGTGAATCAGAGCTAGAGAGTTTGATGGCACAACTGTCACAGCAGATGATTGCTATTGAGCAGGCGCAGCACAACCTAGAGCAGACATCATTAACAGCACCCTTTGCTGGCGTGGTGACCCAACGGCTGATCAGCGAGGGGGAGTGGGCCAACCCAGGCACACCATTGATCCAGCTGCTAGCCACCGATGCCGTTGAAGTGACGGCGCACCTCCATCCTCATGACATCCCCATACTTACCACCGCAACAGCCCTCACCTTCACCACCACAATGGCACGTTACCCGGTGATGCTTCGCACGGTGCTGCCACTGCAAGATAACCGTCAACGAACACAAGAGATAAGGCTCACTTTCCAGTCTGAAAGCGCTATCACAGGAAGTGCAGGCCGCTTAGAGTGGCAGGATCTTCGTCCTCACATCCCCGCTGAGCTACTCACTCAGCGAGAAGGGACGTTGGGGCTCTTTATCGCGCAACAAGGTCGCGCCAAATTCATCGCACTGCCACAAGCTCAAGAGGGGCAAATGGTGTTGATTGTAGAGCTTCCAGCAGAGACAGAGATCGTGGCAACAGGCAGAGAGCGGCTACAAAATGGCGATGAGTTAGACATCGAATAAGATGTTAAAACGTTTTCTGACCAACCATGTATTGGCCAATCTCACCTTTGTCATTGTCTTGGCCATGGGAGCACTCTCCTATCTGCAGATGCCAAGTGAGCAGGACCCAGAGATCAACTTCAACTGGATCAGTATCAGCACGGCGCTACCCGGTGCATCGGCAGAAGATGTTGAAAAACTGATCACCAATCCACTCGAAGAGGCGGCAGCAAAAATATCTGATGTGAAATTTGTGCAGAGCAGCAGCCGCGAAAGCATCTCAGATATCACCCTGCGTTTTATTGATCTGGATGATCGCACCTTTGATAAACGGATCAGCGATCTGCGGCGTGAGATTCAGAACAAGGCCAATACTGATCTGCCTGATGAGGCAGAAGACCCATATATCTTTGAGATCACCTCCAGCAACTCATTTCCAACAGCACTGATCATCGTCAGTGGGCAGGCAGATAATGAGGTGCTGCGACGTAATGCACTGGTCATCAAAGAGGATCTTGAACGGATAAAGGGCGTTAATGGCGTACGACCCGCCGCACTGCACAAACCTGAAATTGTCATTAGGTTTCAGCCAGAGAAACTCCAACAGTTTGGCGTATCAGCCACCACGGTGGCGACAACGGTTCAAGCCAGCTTTAAGGATATCTCCGCCGGGGTGATGCAACTGCAAAGTCAGGAGTGGCTGGTACGGGTATTGGGCACCGATGCAGCACCTGAATATATCGCCTCACTACCGATACTAACAACACAGGGCGAGGTGCCACTCAGTGAGTTGGCACAGGTGAGTCGCGCACGTGCAGATGCTAAGCAACTGGTGCAGTTCGATGCAAAACCAGCCGTGATGCTGGCCATCACCAAAAAAAGCCACACCAATACACTGGAACTGGTTGAGCGCCTAAACGACTATATCGCACAGCAAAATAGTGCAGTTAGCGCACAGGGAATCAACATTCTGCTGCTGGATGATCAAACTGTACCCACCCGCACTGCACTCAACATCATGCAGACCAATGCCCTATTCGGCCTACTACTCGTCACGCTGGTCACATGGGTCTTCCTCGGTTCACGCATCGCCTTTTTTATCGGCATCGGTATCCCATTCACCCTCGCGGGCACCTTTTGGGTACTGAATATGACCGGCTCTACCCTGAATGTCTCCGTCCTGTTAGGGCTGGTACTGGTACTGGGCATGTTGGTCGATGATGCGGTGGTGGTGGTTGAGGCAATCTACTACCGAATTCAGCGCGGCACCGATGCACTGCAAGCTTCACAAGAGGCGCTCGTTGAGGTCTTTACCCCTGTCACCGCCGCCATCATCACCACAATGGCGGCTTTTCTGCCGCTGATGCTACTACCCGGCATCCTGGGGGACTTCATGTTTGTCATCCCATTCGTGGTGACCATCGCCCTAGCAATCAGTCTGCTTGAGGCCTATTGGATGCTGCCGGTACACGTCTCCGCCTCACGGGTCAATTTCAACAACCCCTCTCGAGTGCACCGTTGGCGCGTCAAAATCACCCATCGGATACGTATTAATTATTGTCGGCTGTTGATAAAAGTGTTGCGTCGCCCTCTTATCTCACTCACCTTTGTCATGATGATTCTGCTCTCTGCGGGGGCCGTATTTACCAGTGACATGATACGGGTTCAGTTCTTCGCCTTTGATCCACTGCGCATGTTCTACATCAATGTCATCATGCCGCCAGGAACGCCATTAGAAGAGACCATGCGCCGAGTACAGCAGGTCGAAGATCGTGCTAAAAAACATCTAAACAGCAATGAGATACGCGGTTTGGCATCCGCTGCCGGGCAGATGTTTACCGAAAATGAACCCTACTTTGGCAGCCGGTATGGGCAAGTCTCCGTTAGTCTACTACCAAAACGGGAGGGGATGCGGAGTGTCGATGAAATCACCAAGGCGATGCGAGCTGAGGTATTGAGCAACAGTGGAGAGGCGGCAGTCTCATTTCTGATTTTATCTGGCGGACCTCCCACCGACAAACCGATCAAAGTGAAGGTGCGAGGCGACCACTTTGAGCAGCTAAGAGAGGTGACAGACCGACTCTGGGACTACCTAAAAACGGTTCCCGCCGTACATGACATCGCCGACGATGATAGCCCTGGAAAACAGGAGCTTCGCCTGAGGTTAAATCAGGATGCGGTAAAACGTGCAGGGCTCCACCCGGCCGATGTCGCACGCACCATACGTCTGCTGTTTGATGGCGAAGTGCTCGCATCAATGCAGCACCAAGGGGAGAAGTTAGAGCTGCGTCTACGCGCCCTCTCCTCCCAATACCAAGATATTGATCAACTGTTACAAGTGCCGCTGACACTGCCATCAGGTGGCACCATCCCACTAAGAGCCGTCGTTACCATTGAGGTTGATCGTGGCAAAGCCAACATTCGTCACTACAACTTCCGACGCACCATCACACTGAGCGCTGATCTGGATAAATCCAAGATGAATACCGTAGAGGCCAACCGGTTACTGCTGGAGGAGTGGCAGCGCATCAAGAAAGGCTATCCAGGCGTCAATCTCGACTTTACCGGCGAGCTTGAAGATATTCAGGAGAGCATTGAGGCACTCGGCCTACTCATGCTATTTGGACTGGGTTTGATCTACCTCATATTGGGCACCCAGTTCCGCAGCTATTTTCAACCCATTCTTATTTTGGTAACGGTGCCGATGGCCTTTTCAGGAGTCGTCTTTGGCCTGCTGGTGACACAAAACCCACTCAGCCTCTACACCCTCTACGGCGTAGTCGCGCTGGTAGGTATCGCAGTCAATGCCGCCATCGTGATGATAGACGCCGCCAATCAGCGACTCATTGCAGGCATGAGCGTACTGCACGCCACACTCTATGCCGCCAGACGACGCGTCATCCCCATCATCATCACCTCATTGACCACCATCGCAGGACTCTTCTCACTCGCCATGGGCTTTGGTGGTAAATCACTGATGTGGGGGCCCGTCGCTTCCGCCATTGTTTGGGGCTTGGGGTTTTCAACCGTCCTAACACTCTTCGTCATTCCCCTGCTCTACCGCACATTTATGCAACGCAGCCACCTAAACAGACGGCTAAAACCCACGGCGAAAGGATAACTCTGTAGAAACGCAGCAATGATTGGGCAGTGTTAGGCCAGTTACCAAGCTAAATTTTGGAATCCACCCGTTGCAGGCATTCTGCCCCACCATAGTGAATGGCGGGTGAGTGCCATGAACGGTCATTCATGGTTACGTGGTTAAACATCAGGAACGACCAATATCATCTTTGGCCGCTAATCCATTATTACCTAAATGCTTGATTGCAAGACCTGACCCTGTTTTTCATGTTTACTCATCGTTCTTTCTAATGTTTGTGGGTCGCAGATTCAACTGACCAAAGATGCCCATCTTTTCCTCTAATCACTCAGACTCAATAATTGTAGTAAGAATGGCCACGGCTTCTTCAACGACATTAAGCGGTGCCTTCTCAACCTTGACGGCTTTTCTTGCAGCAAGATCAACCATCCTTACACCCGAGATAATCACAACACCCTGGGTATCCGTTCCCGTGCCCATTAAGGTAACTGTAAAACCTTTAACGCGTGCATAGTTACCACCCTGTGTGATTGGTGCAATTAAAGTCATGCCCAGCCCATTGAAGGCTTTGGGTGATAAAACTAAACAAGGCCTGAAGTCACCCTGAGTCTCTTTACCAGCAGTAGGATTTAAGCAGGCTCTGACGATATCTCCTTTATTGAAGACAAATCGTTTACTCATACTTCCTTACCTACTGGATGAGCTTGATCCCACTCGGATAACTCTTCAGGCATTGGTTCTGAAGAGTCACATTTAGCAAGTAACTCATCCAGAGAATAACGGGGCTTATTAGCGGCAAGGATAATCTTTCCATCGGACTCTTCGATACTCAGCGTATCACCAGCATGGAGTTTTAGTTTGCGAAGAATGGAGGCGGGGATTATTGCACCTGCTGAATTACCTACCATACGAATTTTTGTTTCCATAGAGACATCCAATAAAACATTGTTATAACAATACTATGCCGCAATGCGATATGTGTCAACTATGTTATAACAAAGCTGAGGTGACTTTGATAAAAAGAATCATCTTTCCTCATTAAAACCATTTCTGGTTATAGCCATGAGCTACCGTTCATGACAGTGTGGTTTAATAGTAGGAATTGAGCATGAGCGGTCATATAAAGTTTATTCAGCATCAAACTCTAAGGCGTCAAATTACGTCAAATGTGAAGCTGCTTTTTGGATATTCCACATATGCAGTCTTTCAGGCATCATAGCTAACAACAAGGATAAACAGGATGTTCAGTAGTGGCACTTCTCCAACGTAAAGAGATTCGTAATCGTGCTCATGCACTTGTAAAAGAGTGGCTGGGTGAAACCCGTGAACATGCAGAAGCCAAGAGCTTTTGGGGTGACTTCTTCAACGTCTTTGGTGTCAATCGCCGTCGAGTTGCTTCATTTGAAGAGCCAGTAAAAAAGTCAGGTGGTGGTACCGGTTTTATCGACCTGCTTTGGCCGGGTCATCTCCTTATTGAACACAAGTCCAAAGGCAAAAATTTAGATAAAGCCTATCAACAGGGCATACGCTATTTTGAAGGCCTCAAAGATGAAGATTTGCCCCGATTTGTCATGGTCTCCGACTTCGACCGCTTCTGCCTCTACGATATGGATAGTGGCGATACAGAAGCGTTCACCCTTGAAGAGCTGCCCGACAATATCCACCTCTTCGACTTTCTTTCCGGCTATGAGCTAGAAGAAGAGCTACCCGCCTACGAGCTAAACATCAAAGCCGCCGAACGACTGGGCAGCCCTCTACGATGCACTCCTTGAAAGTGGTTATGAAGGGCATCCTCTGCAAGTGTTTTTAGTACGTATTCTTTTCTGTCTCTTCGCTGAAGACACTGGCATCTTCAGTCGGCATCAAGTTACTCGTTATATCCTCAAGCGCACCAATGAAGATGGCTCCGACCTCGATATGCACCTCTCAAAGCTGTTTCAGGTGCTCGATACCCCAGAAGAAACACGAAATAAAAACCTTCCAGAGATTTTAGAAGCCTTCCCTTATGTCAATGGAGCGCTTTTTTCTGAACGTTTTGACATGCCCTCATTCAGTAGCAATATGCGTGAGCAGTTACTAGAGTGCGCCTACTTTGATTGGGGTGGTATCTCTCCCGCTATATTCGGCTCTCTGTTTCAATCTGTTATGGATCAACAAACACGCCGCAGCCTTGGCGCACACTACACATCAGAAAAGCACATCTACCGTTTGATCAGCCCACTCTTTCTCGATGAGCTAAAAAAAGAGTTTGGGAAAATTAAAAAGCTAAAGCGTGGCAAACAGCAGCGCTTAATTACATTCCAGCAAAAATTAACCGATTTGCAGTTTCTTGATCCAGCGTGTGGTTGCGGCAACTTTCTCATCACTACTTACAAAGCTATACGGGAACTTGAACTACAGGTGCTTAAAGAGCAGCACAAAGATGATACGCACCTAGGTGCAACTCTCACCATTGAACCGCTTATCTCACTGGATCACTTTCATGGTATTGAAATAGCTGAGTGGCCTGCACGTATAGCCGAAGTAGCTATGTGGTTACGCAGCATCAGATGAACCGTGAGTTTGCTAAACAGTTTGGCCGTGAACCTGATCTGCTGCCCCTTAAAACCGCCGCACATATTGTGCCTGAGAATGCATTGATGCTGAATTGGGCTGCCGTAGTTGCGCCTGGCGAACTGGATTATATTATTGGGAATCCGCCGTTTGTGGGATCGAAATATCAAACGCCTAAACAGAAAGATGAATTAGCTTCAATATTTGGAGCAATTCAAAATGCCAAACAATTGGATTTTGTAGCTTGTTGGTACAAATTGGCTGCGAATTATATGGAAGGGCATGCAATTAGTGCAGCATTTGTATCTACCAATTCCATTGCTATGGGTGAGCAGGTTGCACCTTTATGGGCACCATTGATTGAAGATGGACTGCATATAAATTTTGCACATCAAACTTTTGCATGGAGTTCAGAGGCTAAAGGAAAAGCTGCTGTTCATGTGGTAATTATTGGTTTTTCTTATAGTGAAAAAGTAAATAAATACCTCTA
Source organism: Candidatus Polarisedimenticolaceae bacterium (assembly GCA_021647945.1). Lineage (GTDB taxonomy): Bacteria > Pseudomonadota > Gammaproteobacteria > Chromatiales > Chromatiaceae > JAKITT01. The sequence goes on along the minus strand of JAKITT010000009.1, from coordinate 28,222 downwards.
CTCTTATGAGGATATTAAAGCTAAACCGATCTCAAATATGGTTGGCTCAATAAGCCCTTACCTTACAGCATCTGCTCAAATTACGGTTGAGTCGCGTGCTGATCTTTTATCTGATGTACCTCCCTTATGGTTTGGAAATATGCCACTGGATGGTGGGCATTTGCTCTTATCACCAGAAGAAAAAACAGAGTTGATTAAGATAGAGCCTAATGCTGTGCATTGGATCAGACCTGTGCTAGGTGCTAGAGAGTTTTTACATAATATGGAACGCTGGTGTTTGTGGTTGGTTGGCATCTCACCAGCAGAGTTGAAAGCAATGCCAGAAATAATAAAACGTATTGAAAAGGTAAAGAAATTTCGTTTAGCTAGTAAAGCAGCATCTACTCGTATACACGCTGAAAGAGCAACAGAATTTAGAGATACAAGAACACCAACATCATATGTCTTGGTACCTAAAACTTCTTCTGAGCGGCGTGAATACGTGCCAATGGGTTTCTTTGACAATGAAACAATTGTGACTGACCTTAACTTCATGATTCCACAAGCAACGCTTTACCACTTTGGTGTACTAGAATCAAAAATACACATGGACTGGATGCGTGTTGTTTGTGGTCGGTTGGAGAGCAGATACCGCTACTCGGCCAAACTGGTCTACAACAACTTTCCCTGGCCTGATGCCAACAAATTACAAAAAGTCAAAATAGAGAAATCTGCCCAAGCGGTACTGGATGCTCGCGACCTCTACCCCGATAGTTCGCTGGCCGATCTCTATGACCCACTGCTCATGCCGATTGAGCTACGCAAAGCTCATAATGCCCTCGATAAAGCGGTAGACCGCTGCTATCGCAAGGAACCCTTCAAAGATGATGCGGATCGCTTGAAGCTGCTGTTTGAACGATATGCAGAGTTAACCAAGTAGTCGGTGGAAAGGACTAACCCAATGATTACCAAATTCAAGTCAATAGGAAATCTAGCTGTATTCAAGGACTTTATCTGGGATGACAAGGTTGTTGATGCGGCTGGAAATATACAGCCGTTTAAAGACATTAATATCCTATATGGCAGGAACTATTCAGGTAAAACAACGCTGTCCCGAATATTTAGAGCCATAGAGACAGGTGAGTTATCAGATAAATTTGAAGCCCCCTCATTTTGTGTGGCCTTGAAAGACGGTTCTGAAATAACTCAGGATGACTTTCACCTGCAAGAGAGGAAAATCAGAGTTTTTAATGAAGATTTTGTGCGGGACAATTTACGGTTTATCTCAAACCCAGATGAGAGCATAGAATCGTTTGCAATCCTTGGTGATGATAACAATAAGATAGAACAAGAAATTGAGGCATTGGGTGCCGAACTTGGATCAAATGAAGAGGGTAAGGAGACAGGGTTGTATGCCCAACAATCACAGGCTGTATTAAGTGCTGGTGAGGCCAGTGTTTATCACACTGGAGCCGGTAACAACCTAGAAGGTCAACTTAAAACAAAGGCAACAGATAGAAAGATAGGTATCAAATACAACTCTGAACGTTTTGGGGATCAAAATTATACAATCAGAAAATTAGAGAATGAAATAAAGGTTGTATTAGGTGCCAATTACCAGGCATTGACAAATAAGAAGCAGGCAGAGCATGAAAAGCTCATCAAAGAAAAAGCCAATGATCAAGTGCCTCCATTTCAGCCTGTTGCATTGCTGCTTTCAAAGCTGTCAGATGAGACTGAAACACTCGTAACTAGAAAAATTAGTGGGTCAAACAAAATTGAAGCGTTGGTTGCTGATGCCTTATTAAATAAGTGGGTCGATGAAGGGCGAGCACACCATCAAGGGAAGCGTCAAGAGTGTGCATTTTGTGGCAACGTTATTCCACCTGACAGATGGTCAAAACTTGAAAAACATTTTGATGAAGAATCAGAGAGGCTGAAAAAGGAGATCAAAGCACTCATAGCTAGGGTTGGAAATGAGAAAAAGTCCGTTTCATCACTCTTTTCGGTAAGCAAGGAACTCTTCTATTCAAAATTTCACCCGCGACTTGAAGCAATAGAAAAGGAGCATGAGGAAAAGCTGGAGAAATATATCTCTTGCTTGGATTCCCTCATTAGTCAACTAACTACACGCCGAGATGCCCTCATCAATACCCGGCTATTTACGAAGCCTGAGGATTGCTCAAATGAGTTAGTGGGGGTTTGGGATTCTTATAAAGTGATCAGGATAGAGGCTGATGACTATACCGATACGTTAGATGCGGATCAGAAAAAAGCAAAAGAAGCACTGCGACTAAGAGAAGTATCTGAATTTGTAGTCATGATTAAATATTCAGATCAGCTTAATGAAATTCAAGAGTTAAAGACAAAACTTGATACTGAAAACAGTAAAAAAGAGCAAATTGAGAATGAGATTAAGGGAAAAGTAGCTCTGATTGAGGCTAAGAAGCGAGAATTAAATGATGAAGAGAAGGGAGCGATCAAGGTCAATGAATATCTGACTAATTTCTTCGGGCACGATTTTCTCTCTCTAGAGGCCAAGGATGAAAATGGTGACCCTGACCAAAAGATAATCAGGTTTGAAGTGATCAGAGATGGTAAGAAGGCTTACCACTTGAGTGAAGGTGAGTGCAGTCTTCTAGCGTTCTGCTACTTTTTAGCCAAACTTGATGATATTGATACCAAAGGGTCAAAGCCAATAATCTGGATTGATGATCCAATCTCCAGCCTTGATAGTAACCACATATTTTTTGTCTACAGCCTGCTGAGTGCCGAGATTGTCTTAGAGTCTAAGTTTGAGCAGCTTTTTATATCGACACATAATCTGGATTTCCTGAAGTATTTGAAGCGTATAAAAGGTAAGTACCTGAATCATAATGCAAATATGCAGGATTATGATAAGGCATATTTTGTCATTAATAGGCAAGATAAGTTATCTACCATTAATTTGATGCCAAAATATCTCAAAGAGTACGTTACTGAGTTTAACTACCTGTTTCACCAAATCTACAAGTGTGCATCTATAGGGATAATAGATGATTCAAATTACACCACTTTCTATCATTTTGGGAACAATGCACGAAAATTTCTCGAGATATACCTCTATTACAAATACCCAGACTCAACACAAGATAATAAAAAGCAGCAACGTTTCTTTGGAGATGAAATGATTCCAGCTGTTTTAACGGATAGGATTAACAATGAGTATTCACATCTTGCCGGGACTTTTGAAAGAGGGGCAGCGCCTGTTGAGGTGCCAGAGATGCAAAAAGCAGCACAATTAATTATAGAGAGACTAAAAAAAGATACTGATCAGTATGAGGCTTTTCTTAAGAGCATTGGTGAGTGAGATCAGGCCCAAAAGTGAAATTATGAATGACGGCAACGGGCACATTACAGACAATTAAACTATCTTGATTTAGTAACCAGAACTGGGGAAGTTTTCTACAGAATCAAGCCATAAACGATGGCATCTTCCCGCCCTTTTTTGTCCGGATAATAGCCTCTACGGCGTCCCACTTCGTTAAAACCAACAGAATCATAGAGTGCGGCAGCCGTATGGTTAGAGTCTCTCACCTCAAGAAAGACGGTGCCGACATTTTGCTTCTGGGCAAGCTCAAGCATATGTCTCAGCAATATACGTCCATACCCCTGCCCGTGGTATTTTGGATCAATCGCAATATTGAGGAGGTGGGACTCATCAGCCGCGATCGACATCACTGAGTGGCCAATAATCCGACTGCCATAGAGCGTGAGCCAACAGTGGTGACCGGTCCGTAGACAGTCACGCATCACACCTTCACTCCATGGGTGAGGGTAAGCCCGGCTCTCTATCGCCATCACGGAGGTCATATCCCCCTCTTGCATTGGACGAAATGTGAGGCGGTGATCACTCAATTTTCTTCACCTCGCAGGGTTCTCAGGGCCATCTGTAGATCTTGCCACGATTTCCCTTTCTGCTCGGGTGAACGTAGTAGGTAGGCGGGGTGGTAGGTGACGATAAGAGGAATATTCTGCTCTCCGTAGTGATGAATTTGGCCACGTAGACGCCCCACAGCGGTGTCACATTTGAGTAGACTTTGTGCAGAGATGCGCCCCACAGATAGAATCAATTTCGGTTGAATCAATTCGATCTGGCGTTGCAGAAATGGCTCGCAACTGGCCATCTCATTGACATGTGGGTCACGGTTTCCTGGGGGGCGACACTTGAGAATATTGGCAATAAAGATCTGCTCTCGGCGCAGACCAATGGCCAACAGCATCGCATTGAGTAGTTGACCTGCAGGTCCAACAAAAGGCTCACCCTGTCGATCCTCATCGGCACCCGGGGCTTCACCAATCACCAGTAGATCAGCCTGGGGATCACCCACACCAAAAACAGCCTGCCTGCGTGTTTTATGTAACTCACAGGCCTGACACCCTTTAACCGCCGCAGCCAGATCATGCCAACCCACATTGATGAGAGAAGTCGCATCCGCTGGCGCAGTTTTAACGGTAGCTGTTATCACCTCAGGTGGCGTCATCTCTGACACCTCCTGAGGTGAATCACGCAGCACCCATTGCTGGATGCCCATCGCATCAAGGTATTGTCGCCTATTCAGTTCATCCATCTGGCGTGACCCAAAAGACTAAACGTCTGCCTGCGGGTGATGCTTATCTGTAACCGGTTCAAGCATCTTATTACAGGCATTGATATAGGCCTTGACAGAAGCGATGACAATATCAGTATCAGCCCCCTGACCATTCACAATACGTCCGGCCTTCTCAAGCCTCACCGTCACTTCGCCCTGGGCATCGGTGCCGCTGGTGATGTTGTTGACTGAATAGAGCTGTAGCTCTGTGCCACTCTGTACCAAGCTATCAATCGCCTTAAAAGCAGCATCAACAGGCCCACCACCGACAGACGAAGCACTCTTCTCTTCACCATCAAGGGTGATCGTCACTGAAGCCTTTGGTCTCTCCCCCGTTTCAGAGCAGACCTTGAGCGCAACCAGTTTGATCCGCTCATTCTCAAAGATGGCACCGGCATCGGTGACCAACGCCTGAAGATCTTCATCAAAAATTTCATGCTTTTTATCGGCAAGGTCTTTGAAGCGTCTGAAGGCGGCATTCAACTCCTCCTCTGTCTCAAATTCACTACCCAACTCTTTCAGACGCGCGCGAAAGGCATTTCGACCGGAGTGCTTGCCCATTACCATGCGGTTGTCACTCCAACCCACATCCTGAGCACGCATGATTTCGTAGGTCTCGCGTCTCTTGAGTACACCATCCTGATGGATGCCAGACTCATGAGCAAAGGCATTTGCACCCACAATGGCTTTATTGGGTTGGATGGGAAAACCAGTAATACCGGAGACCAAGCGGGAACAGCTAAGAATTTGTGTGGTATCAAGGCCGGTTTCACAGCTGAAGAGATCACAACGTGTTTTAACCGCCATCACCACCTCTTCTAACGAGGCGTTACCGGCACGTTCACCTAAACCATTGATAGTGCATTCAACTTGGCGCGCGCCATTCAATACGGCTGCCAAGGAGTTGGCTGAAGCCATGCCAAGATCGTTGTGGCAGTGTACGGAGATGATCGCTTTGTCGATATTGGGCACGCGCTCTATCAACTGTTTGATCAACTCACCAAACTGGTTGGGTAGATTGTATCCCACCGTATCGGGGATATTGATGGTGGTGGCACCGGCATCAATCACGGCCTCGATAATACGGCAGAGAAAATCGAGCTCTGAACGCCCAGCATCTTCTGCGGAGAACTCCACATCATCGGTATAGCGACGGGAGCGTTTAACCGCAGCCACCGCCTGTTCAATCACCTGATCGGGCTGCATGCGTAATTTGTGCTGCATGTGGATCGGTGAGGTGGCGATAAAGGTGTGAATACGGCCCGCCTTGGCTTCTTTCAGCGCCTCACCTACACGGTCGATATCCTTATCCAAAGCGCGTGCCAAGCCACAAACGATGCTATCGGTGATAGAGCGGGCAACCATCTGCACCCCCTCGAAATCACCCTGGCTGGCGATGGGAAAACCGGCTTCGATCACATCGACCTTCATCTTCTCAAGCGCTTTGGCAATACGCACCTTCTCCTCTTTGGTCATGGAGGCGCCGGGGCTCTGCTCGCCATCACGCAAGGTGGTATCAAAAATGATTAATTTATTATTGCTGCTCATTGTACTGCTCCACCGAGACCAACCTGTTTTTGGTCGGTCTCTGATTTTAAATTCATTGGATTGTTGCTGCGTATTTATCACCCTCGCCAGGGATTTAATTAGATGCCCATCAGGGCAGCAGTAGTCGTAGCAGCAAGCTTGGCAGGAGTCTTTTTGGAAGGCGCGCACAAACACTGCTCTGGGAGCAGGTGTTGAAGCTGTTTGGCGCGGTGGTGACGTTCATCTGAATTCCAACAGGTAATTACCTTTGACTATAGCGTAGCCACTGCCCACTGCCAACCCCTATGATTGAGCCCGATCTGCCTTGCGTTTACGCATCTGAAAAAGTGTGATGATTGGGCCAGAGAAGGCGTAAATCATAAAGACCAAAAATAGCACAATGGGTGGTTGCAGTAGCAGTATCGCAAAACCCAACATCACAGCAACAACCACCATAAACGGCACCTTGCCCTTTAGGTCGATCTCTTTAAAGCTGCTAAATCGGAAATTACTCACCATCAATAGCCCGGTAATGGTGGTTAAAATGGCGACAGGCACGGCGATGCTAATACCATCCACCGCATTATCAGCACCGACCCAAACCGCACCGGCAATAATTGCGGCAGCAGAGGGACTCGGCAAGCCCTGGAAGTAGCGTTTATCTGCAATCCCTACCTGGGTATTAAAACGGGCCAAGCGGAGTGCCGTGGCTGCGGTGTAGACAAAGGCGGCAAGCCAGCCCAGTTTACCCAAATCGGTCAACGCCCAGAGGTAGATCACCAACGCTGGAGCGAGTCCAAAGGCCACCATATCTGCGAGGCTGTCATACTCCGCACCAAAATCAGATTGGGTGCCTGTCATACGGGCAATTCGACCATCTAGGCCATCCATCACCATGGCGACAAAAATTGCGATGGCGGCATGTTCAAAGTGACCATTCATCGCCGTTAAAATGGCGTAAAAACCACCAAACAGCGTTGCAGTGGTGAACAGATTAGGCAGTAGATAGATTCCACGCCGACGCTTTCTAGTCTTTTCTTCGGTATCGTTCATCTGAGATTATTTCTTACCATTTTTGATGGTGGTAGAGGTGGCGCACCTTAATTGAGCAAGTATAACACTGGCTTAAAGCATCTGAAAAACCAAAAAAAAGGCCTGCATTGCAGGCCTTTCTATACCACTAAACCGCTATCGATCAGTTCTTGGATTTATCAACGATCTTTTTGATCCACGGCATCATTGAGCGGAGCTGTTCACCTGTCTTCTCAATGGGGTGTGCAGCATTAAGACGGCGCATAGCAGTCATCTCAGGATAGTTGGTCTGACCTTCGAGGATGAACTTCTTCGCATACTCACCGGTCTGGATGTTGTGCAGACACTCACGCATCGCTTTACGGCTCTCTTCATTGATGATCTTGGCACCGGTGACATACTCACCATACTCTGCATTGTTTGAGATGGAGTAGTTCATGTTGGCGATGCCGCCTTCGTACATCAGATCAACAATCAACTTCAGCTCATGCAGACACTCAAAGTAGGCCATCTCAGGCGCATAACCCGCTTCGGTCAGGGTCTCAAAACCGGCCTTGACCAGCTCAACTGCACCACCACAAAGTACCGCTTGCTCACCGAACAGATCGGTCTCAGTCTCATCCTGGAATGTGGTCTCAATGATACCGGTACGACCACCACCAATGGCTGATGCATAAGAGAGCGCTGTCTCTTTTGCAGTGCCACTGGCATCTTGGTGGACAGCGATCAGGTCAGGAATACCACCGCCACGCTCAAACTCAGTGCGTACAGTGTGGCCAGGTGCTTTTGGTGCAATCATGATGACATCCAAGTCAGCGCGTGGCACCACTTGGTTGTAGTGGATGGCAAAACCATGGGCAAATGCGAGGGTCGCACCTTGCTTCAGGTTAGGCTCGATCTGATCACGATAGAGTACAGATTGGAACTCATCCGGGGTCAACAGCATGACGACATCAGCTTCGCTAACCGCCTCTTCAACCGACTTGACGGTCAGACCACAGTTCTCTGCTTTAGCAACAGATGTTGAATCGGCACGCAGTGCAACGGTGACATCAACACCTGAATCTTTCAAGTTGTTAGCGTGGGCGTGGCCCTGTGAGCCGTAGCCTACGATGACGACCTTCTTACCTTTAATGATAGAGAGGTCAGCGTCTTTGTCGTAATAGATATTCAATGCCATGAAAATGCCCTGTTATTTAATGTTTAAAACTAAGGAGACTCTGAATAAGTCAGAGCCCTCCTAAAATGTATCTGTATCAGCTGCGCATCTTTTATAGACGCAACCCGCTAACACCACGTGCGATAGCAGATGGCCCTGTGCGAACCACCTCAACGATCAACTCCTTTGCCACAGTCTCGACAAAAGCATCCAGTTTGCTGGTTGCACCGGTCATTTCGACCACATAGCTACTCTCGCTGACATCAATGATTTTGCCACGAAAGATGTCGACCAGACGTTTCACCTCTTCACGCTGATCCCCCACGGCTTTGAGTTTGATCATCATCATCTCACGCTCAATATGTTTGCCATCTGACAAATCATTCAGTTTGACCACTTCAATCAACTTGTTTAGCTGTTTGGTAATCTGTTCGATGATCTCTTCATTGCCCCAGGTAACCAGGGTCATACGTGAAAGTGTGGGATCTTCAGTCGGCGATACGGTCAGTGACTCGATATTGTAGCCGCGTGCTGAAAATAGCCCAGCCACACGTGACAGTGCGCCTGCTTCGTTTTCCATCAATATTGAAATAATGTGTCGCATAATCAGACCAACTCGCTCTCTGGTGGCATGTACATTTCGTTATGCCCTTTACCCGCTTCAATCATCGGATAGACATTGGACTCAGGATCGATCAACACATTGATCAAGACCAGACGATCCTTCATCGCAAAGGCCTTCTCCATGGTTTTGTCCAGTTCAGCGGGGCTATTCACCGTCATACCGACATGACCATAACTCTCCACCAGTTTGACAAAATCAGGCTGCGCTTCAACGATTGATTCAGAGTAGCGTTTCTCGTAGAAAAACTCCTGCCACTGCCGAACCATGCCCATGTAGCCGTTGTTCAGCAGCACAATTTTTAGCGGCAGATTATATTGCAAACAGGTAGAGAGTTCCTGAATACACATCTGGATACTGGCATCACCCGTCACCAACACCACCTCATCGTCTGGATTCGCAATCTGCGCACCCATCGCCGCTGGCAGACCAAAGCCCATCGTGCCTAAACCGCCAGAGTTGGCCCAACGGTTAGGCCGGTCGAATTTGTAGAACTGTGCAACAAACATCTGATGCTGTCCCACATCAGAACAGACGATCGCCTCACCATTGGTCACCTTATAGAGGCTCTCTATCGCCGCTTGTGGCATCACCATCTTGCCCTTTTTGCTATATTTCAGACACTCACGGGCACGCCAACGCTCAATATCTGCCCACCACTCATCAAGTGGCTCGGGCTTGTTTTTCACCTCAATCTCAGCCAGCACATCATTCATCGACTGCAACACGGATTTAACCGAACCAACAATTGGAATATCAACACGGACATTCTTTGAGATAGATGAGGGGTCAATATCGATATGGATGATTTTTGCATCGGGGCAGAAGCGCTCTACATTACCCGTAATACGGTCATCAAAACGTGCACCCACCGCGATCAATACATCGGCACCGTGCATCGCCATATTGGCTTCATAGGTACCATGCATACCGAGCATGCCAAGAAAATGTTTTTCAGTGGCAGGGTAACCGCCCAACCCCATCAGCGTTTGTGTGATCGGAAAGTCGAGTCGCTGCACCAGTTTAGTCAACTCACTTGCCGCATTATCCAGCACCACACCGCCACCGGTATAGAAGACGGGACGTTTGGCCGCCAGCATCATCTTCACGGCACGTTTAATCTGCCCCACATGACCTTTGGTGGTCGGATTGTAGGAGCGCATCTTTATCTTTGTCGGATATTTAAACGGCACTTTGACCCAAGGTGCGGTGATATCTTTCGGCACATCAATGACGACGGGACCAGGACGCCCGGTCGTGGCGATATAGAAGGCCTTTTTAAAGGTCTCCGCAAGATCATTCACATCTTTGACTAGAAAGTTGTGCTTCACACAGGGGCGCGTGATACCAACGGTATCAACCTCTTGAAATGCATCACTACCGATAACAGGTGATGGCACCTGACCGGTGATGACAATCATCGGAATCGAATCCATATAGGCCGTGGCAATACCGGTCACTGCATTGGTTGCCCCCGGACCCGAGGTGACCAACACCACACCCGGCTTACCGGTTGTGCGTGCATAGCCATCTGCAGCATGGGTCGCGCCCTGCTCGTGGCGCACCAATATATGTTTGATATCATCCTGGTTAAAAATAGCATCATAGATGTGCAGTACCGCGCCACCAGGATAACCGAACACGTGCTCTACACCCTCTTTTTTGAGGCATTCGACTATTATTTCGCCACCATTCAGTTCCACGTTTTGGATCTCCACTAACCCAAGCCCCCCAGATGGAGACTTTCGCAATTCGAAACGGGTAAAAATACTAAATTTTTCGGCAGTAGGTCAACCCCGATACCTATTAATAACCATTAAACTTTTACTGCAACCCCTCATTCGGGCTAAAACCTACTATTTCACCTACCCATTCATGCCTATATTGCTTGATATACCGACAACATGACGCATAATTACCCTCTTCAATATAGAAAAAAGCATTTGACTTAGATATTTATGAAACTTCAGCAACTACCTCTACTGCTCATATTGGCACAGCCACTTCTAGCTGATGCTGCCATCTACCAATGGGTTGATGAAAATGGCGTAACAATCTACTCACAGACACCGCCTAAATCGGGTGATGCACGCCAAATCCCCCACAAAAGCAGACCCACCGACAGCACAGCACAGCAGAAATTGCGTGATATGCAACAATCAATTGCTGATCGCCAAGAGGATAGGACGCAGCAAAAAGAGAAGCGCGCTGAAAAGAAAAAGACGAGCATACGTAAGCGGAGTAATTGTAAAGCGGCAACAGATAACCTAGCCACATTGACCAGCCTTGGCCACCGACGTTACGGCGGAGAACGCCTCACAGAAGAGCAGCGGCAGGAGAAGATCGCTCAAGCAAAAAAACATATACAAGAGAACTGCAGTAAATAACCTCTGTGCTCGCATCTAAAGCAATTCAGCCCAATCTGCACATCCTTCTCTTCAGCTAAATAAATCGCCAACGAAATATGTCATTTCAACCCATCCAAGGCTAAAATACCGCGCTTTATAACCATAAAACTTGAGTTATCATGCGCACATCAAAATTTCCACTGCACACCGTTAAAGAGACCCCAGCCGACGCTGAAATCATCAGCCATCAACTGATGCTACGTGCCGGTCTCATCCGTAAACTGGCCAGCGGCCTCTACACCTGGATGCCTCTTGGCCTGCGGGTGCTACGTAAAGTGGAGAAGATTGTACGCGATGAGATGGACAATGCGGGGGCCTTAGAGCTACAGATGCCCATCGTACAGCCTGCTGAGTTATGGCAGGAGTCAGGGCGTTGGGAGCAATACGGCCCAGAGCTACTGCGTATCAATGACCGCCACAACCGCGCCTTCTGCTTAGGCCCAACCCATGAAGAGATCATCACCGATATCGCACGTAATGTGCTAAAAAGCTACAAGCAGCTACCGATCAACTTCTATCAGATTCAAACCAAATTCCGCGACGAAATTCGTCCCCGCTTCGGCATCATGCGTGCCCGTGAGTTTTTGATGAAGGATGCCTACTCCTTTCATGTCGACCAAGCATCACTGCAAGAGACCTACGACAACATGTACCAAGCCTACAGCAACATCTTCACACGCTGTGGCCTTAACTTCCGCGCCGTCAATGCTGACACTGGCTCTATCGGTGGTAGCACCTCTCACGAATTCCATGTTCTCGCTGCCGCAGGTGAGGATGCCATCGCCTTCTCTACAGAGAGTGACTACGCCGCCAATCTTGAACTGGCTGAAGCGGTTGCCTCAACAGCAACACGCCCTGAGGCACAAGAGCCACTACAGCAGATCGACACACCTGATGCTAAAACCATTCAGGATTTAGTTGAGCAATTTCACCGCCCGATTGAAACAACGGTTAAAACACTGATTGTGGCGGCATCAGATGAGATTGATGCCGATCTGGTTGCACTACTGGTGCGTGGCGATCATGAATTAAATGAGATAAAGGCCGAAAAGCTGCCACAGGTTGCCTCACCGCTACGTTTTGCTGAAGAGGAGGAGATTCGCCAGGCCATTGGTGCCGGCCCCGGTTCTCTCGGCCCAATCAAGCTCCCCATACCGATCATCATTGACCGCAGTGTTGCGGTGACAGCGGACTTCTCCGCTGGCGCCAATATTGATGGCAAACACTACTTTGGTATCAACTGGGAGCGAGACCTGCCACTCCCTGAGATAGCCGATCTGCGTAATGTGCAGGAGGGTGACCCAAGTCCAGATGGCAAAGGCACATTGACCATCGCCCGAGGCATTGAAGTGGGACACATCTTCCAGCTTGGCCAGAAATACAGCACCGCACTCAAAGCCAACGTATTAAACCACCAAGGCAAATCAGTCACCATGAGCATGGGCTGTTACGGGATTGGTGTTTCACGCCTAGTCGCATCGGCCATTGAACAGAACCACGATGATAACGGCATCATCTGGCCCGCATCCATCGCCCCCTTCCAAGTCGCACTACTGCCCATGAAGATGAAAAAATCTGAGCGGGTACAGCAAGCCACTGAACAACTCATGAATGAACTGGAAGCCACTGGCATTGAAGTGTTACTGGATGACCGTGATGTGCGCCCCGGTTTTATGTTTGCCGATATGGAGTTGATCGGCATACCTCACCGCATCGTCATTGGAGAGAAGGGGCTGGATGAGGGGAGTGTCGAGTACCGAGGAAGAGAGGAGAGTGAAAACAGCATCATCCCACGGGATCAAGTGGTTTCACACCTTAAAAAGGCACTCAACCTTTAATATATGAAGTGCATATTTGTTGCATCTCTCATGAATCTGAGAGATGCAACAAATCAATGATCGATAAAGCTGTGGAGTTTTTCCAAAAGCATATGAACCTCACCTTCAATCGATTTAAAGTGGTCAACTAAAGCGGCATATTTCTTCTTATTGGCGGTAACAGAGAGCCCCTTACTGGCCTCAGCAAGCACTCTCTCCAACGGTTCGCCCAACTCATTGACAACAATCGCCATCGCATCTTTTTCCGCAAAACCTGCATTAACTGCACTCTCCTTAGAGAGCCTCAGCTCGTCATGCAACTCGGCAATCAACCCCTCCAGGTTGTTCGTATAACTGGCATACTCTTGCTCCGCCATCTTCTGCTTAGTGATGTCCTGAAACACCACCAACATCTGGTGAAAGCCTGAGACACCAGTCACTTCAGAGGCATCTGCCGTAAGATAAAGCAGACTGTTATCAGCATGCCGAGCCATAATTGGCAACTGCCATTGATTAATTGCCTGCTGCCTCCTTTTACTCAAAAAACCCATTAAACCATCTACCGAAAGATTGGCATCCGGCACAAGAAAATCGGCACACCGATTGACGACATCAAGCTCCTCATAACCAAATAGCCGCTCTGCACCAGCACTAAATGAACAGACGGTTCCATCAGAGTGAAACGTGATGATTGGCGCTTGTGAGGCGTAGATGAGCTGCTCAAAATTAGTCTGCTGTTGGAGTAGTTCAAAGCCAACTGAACGTATCTCAATGCGTTCATGATGCAACCGGGCCGTATCTTCAATCAGTTGACTTCTACTTTTAGCAATATCATCCATCTAAACAACCTTATTGTCTTGGGCTTACCTCTCTCATCGACTCGGTTGAACGAATGCTTGAAAATCCAATGAACTTAATTCTTGCTTGGCACGCAGCACAACCAATATCCTCATACTAAGAAGGTCGTTGATAACGTAGGCATTGAACACAAAGAGCAGTAACATAGTTTGAGGTAAGCACCGGTCTTGCCACAGACCAACCAAGGAGATAGCACGGCTAATGAAGGGTGATCAATACATCACATTAGATCACTCAGCACTCAACGATGACGTTCACCTGGCAATGATTGACACCCACGTCCATATCGATGATCAGCGCTTTGATCATGACCGATTAGAGGTGATAGAGCGGGCAAAAGCGGCAGGTATCACAAGACAAATTGTTCCAGCCATCAAGGCAGCATGGTGGCCCCGGCTCAAAGCGTGCTGCAGCTCAGACAACACCTTGCTCCCCACTTATGGACTGCACCCGATGTTTGTTAAACAGCATCAAGCGTCTGATTTAACGCTATTGAGTGAGTGGCTGCGATCCGAACCCGCTGTGGCAGTAGGTGAGTGTGGCCTCGACTTTTATGCAGGCAAAGCTGATCAAAAACAGCAGCACGACTACTTTGAGGTGCAACTGGATTTGGCACGACAGTTTGGACTGCCTGTCATTATTCATGCACGTCGATCCGTCGAAGATGTGATCAAGATATTGAGAAAAAAACCGGGGCTACACGGTGTTTTGCACAGCTATTCTGGAAGCTACGAACAGGCGGTTCAACTGATCGACTTAGGTTTTGTAATGGGCTTTGGCGGCCCAGCGACCAACCCACACTCAACACGCTTACACCAGACGATAAAGGCACTACCATTAGAGGCGATAGTTCTGGAAACAGATGCACCAGACCAACCCTGCTATGTCCATAGAAAACACCGAAACGAGCCAGCAGAGCTACTACATATAGCCTCACATATCAGCCACTTACGAAAAATAGAACTCACGAGACTAATAGAGGCCACAACGGATAATTCACGACATCTTTTTAATCTGAGCCTGTAGTAAAAAGCTAAAACTTTTCTCAAAAAATGCTTACCACTTTAATACCTAACCAGGTCACATTTTCCAGCTACACTGTTAGTGAAAGAGTGCATAAATTGAGATTAAGGAGAAGATAATGCTCACATATCAATTGATTGTTTCATTAATCTTTTTGGATATCTTATTAGTTGCTGGTTACCTCTGGTTAGATAGTAAAAGACACTACCACCCCAAAAGTAAATAAGGGCAATATCAATCTGATTTCCACCTAAGATTCACCAAGAGGTTAAGGCTTGGCATTCATCTTTACACAAAAAAAAGGGGCCAACTGGCCCCTTTTTTATAAGCATAAAACAGCAGCGTTAGCCCTGATCTACACCTTTCATACTTAGGCGGATACGTCCCTGCTTATCAACCTCAAGTACTTGTACCTTAACCTTATCCCCTTCAGAGAGCTTGTCACTCACCTTCTCAACCCGCTCTTCACAGATCTGAGAGATGTGTACCAAACCATCCTTACCAGGAAGGATGGTGACGAAAGCACCAAAGTCCATCAAACGGGCAACCTTGCCGTCATAGATAGTGCCCACTTCAACATCGGCAGTGATCAGTTCGATACGCTTACGCGCCTCTTCACCCGCCGCTCTATCGACAGAGAAGACCTTAACGATACCTTCATCATTCACGTCGATGGTGGCGCCGGTCTCTTCAGTGATGGAACGGATGGTGACACCACCTTTACCAATCACATCGCGGATTTTGTCTGGGTTGATCCGGATCTCAATGATGCGCGGTGCATACTCAGACATCTCTTCACGGTGTGTGTTGATCTCTTTATTCATCTCATCAAGGATAAAGAGTCGACCATCTTTTGCCTGCTCAAGCGCCACTTCCATAATCTCACGGGTGATGCCTTGAATCTTGATATCCATCTGTAGGGCATTGATACCATCAGCCGTACCCGCCACTTTGAAGTCCATATCACCGAGGTGATCTTCATCACCCAGAATATCACTCAGAACTGCAAATCTATCACCCTCTTTGATCAGACCCATCGCGACGCCAGCCACCGGCGCTTTGATTGGAACGCCGGCATCCATCAGGGCCATACTGGTACCACAAACAGAGGCCATTGAAGAGGAGCCATTAGACTCAGTGATCTCCGATACGACACGAATGGCATATGGAAACTCTTCAAGGGTTGGCATAACAGCCAGCATGCCGCGTTTGGCAAGACGCCCATGACCAATCTCACGACGCTTTGGTGTACCAAAACGTCCCGCTTCACCCACACAGAATGGAGGGAAGTTATAGTGCAGCATGAATGACTCACGGTAGGTACCGCTCAGTGCATCGATGATCTGTGAATCACGCTCGGTGCCGAGAGTAGCAACAACAATCGCTTGAGTCTCACCACGAGTAAAAAGCGCAGAACCGTGGGTGCGTGGCAGAATTCCGGTACGTGAAGCGATTGGGCGAACCGTTACCGTATTACGTCCATCAATACGTGGATGACCACCAATCACTCGTTCACGAACAGTGCGTTTCTCTAGCTTACCAATCGCACCATTAACCTCTTGTTCATTCCACTTGGCATCTTCTACACCACAGAGTTCAGCGGTCACAGCAGTGCGAATCTCTTTGAGTGCGGTGTAGCGCTCCATCTTGTCCTGAATCAGGTAGGCACCACCAACAGATGAGGCACATGCCGCATCGACGGCATCTGCAAGTTTGGTATCCTCTTCAGGAGCAACCCACTCCATTGGCTCCGTGCCAACTTCTGCGGCCAGCTCACTGATCGCATTGATCGCGACCTGCATCTGCTCATGGCCAAACATGACCGCACCCAGCATCACCTCTTCTGAGAGCTGACGTGCCTCTGATTCAACCATCAGCACTGCATCGGCGGTACCCGCAACAACCAGATCGAGATCACTGATATCGTTCAGCCCATTTTCAGGCTGATTCAGCAGGTATTTACCATCTTTGTAACCCACACGCGCAGCGCCAATAGGGCCGTCGAATGGCAATCCAGAGATCGACAATGCCGCAGAGACACCCAACAGCGCAGGAATCTCAGGATCAACTTCTGGATTGAGTGACTGAACGGTGACAATGATCTGAGTCTCGTTCTTGAACCCTTTTGGGAACAGTGGACGAACCGGACGATCAATAAGGCGGCAAGTTAGCACCTCGCTTTCACTTGGGCGTCCTTCACGACGGAAGAAACCACCTGGAATTCTACCAGCGGCGTAGGTCTTCTCTTGGAAGTCTACGGTCATTGGGAAGAAATCACGTCCCTCAAGCGGGCGACCACCCACAACCGTTGCCATAATAACGGTATCACTCATGTTGACAATAACAGCGCCGTGCGCCTGTCTGGCGATTTCGCCTGTCTCCATGGTTACGGTGTGATCACCGTATTGAAATACTTTTTTAATTGGATTCACTTTGAAGCTCCTTGAAGCATGAGAATACTATTAACGACGTAGGCCTAGGCTGCCAATCAGCGTGCGATAACGCTCAGCATCTTTTTTCTTCAGGTAATCAAGCAGTTTACGGCGTGCGTTGACCATATGTACCAGACCGCGACGTGAGTGGTAATCGTGTTTGTGCTCACTAAAGTGGTCAGTAAGGTGGTTGATGCGCCCCGTCAGCAGTGCAACCTGCACCTCTGGGGAACCAGTATCACCCTCAGCACGTTTGTATTCGTTAACAATTTTAGCTTTCGCTTCTGCACTCATTGCCATGACTTTTCTCTCCGTCATATCTATATATAAAAGGTTAATGGATGCCACCGAGTCGGATAACTCGGCTGCCCCTCCAACAATGAGTTCAGAGGGTCCGGCGTAATGGCCTAGTTTTAATACACGAGTCAATCTGGCCAGGAGTGCTCGATAAAGCGCGACAGTATGGGGTTTTTCACCGCATACTTCAAATTCAATTTCCTGTTTTTTCGGCCGTGCTCATCAGCCGTTTTGGTGCCACCTTGCCATCCTCTTGGATGAAGCCGACACCGATAAAACTATCATCAGGCGCATAGAGCCGAACCCGTCCACTGGTCGGTGCTTTTGGCACCATCACCGCCTGACCAAGACGCAGGTAATAGGCAGCATCATCAGAGAGTTTAACCTCGGGCCAATCAGCCAAACCACAATCAATCGGTTTTAAAAAGGCATCGAGCGAGTAGCGATCCACCTCTAGAGAGGCATTCAGGTCATCAACGGTGACCATATCTTTGCCATCAAAGGGGCCAACAGCCGTCCGATGCAGACCCACCACATGGGCACCGCATCCCAACACTTCACCGATATCTTCAGCCAGTGTGCGGATGTAGGTCCCTTTCGAGCAGTGAACATCCAACTCAAATTCTGGTAGATCAAATGCGGTCAATTGCAGATCGTAGATGGTGATGGTACGTAGCTTGCGTTCAACTTCAATGCCTCTACGCGCCAACTTATAGAGGCGTTCACCTTCATGTTTTACTGCGGAGTACATGGGTGGCAGCTGCTGGATTTCACCAAGAAAACCCTCCACCACTTCACACACCTTCTCCTCAGTGATGCCGTCGGTAGGACGCGTCTCAGTCACATCACCTTCGGCATCGGCTGTTGCGGTGGTTTCACCTAGGCGGATTCGTACCGTGTAGCGTTTATCCGCATCCAGAAGAAAGGCTGAAATTTTTGTCCCTTCACCAAAACAGAGCGGCAAAAGGCCGGTAGCTAAAGGGTCAAGGCTGCCTGTATGTCCCGCTTTGGCGGCTTTGTAGAGATATTTAACTTTCTGCAATACATCATTAGAGCTGATGCCGAGCGGTTTGTTTAGCAACAGAATACCATCGACATCTCTGCCTCTATTTCGACGACGCCCCATAACTACTGCTCGTCTTCATCTTTAGCATTGGCATCGGAGCTCACTGCTTTTTCAATCAACGATGAGAGATGCGCACCATACTCAATAGAGTCGTCATAGACAAAATTGAGCTGTGGAACGGTACGCAGCTTCATCCGCTGACCGAGCATTTTGCGCAAAAAACCAGAAGCTACCTTCAGCAGCTTGGTACTCTCTGCGCGGTCACCCTCCTGGTTCAGGATGGTGAAGTAGACCTTGGCATGAGAGAGATCTCTGACCACTTTTACAGCCTGAATCGTCACCATACCAAGACGCGGATCTTTCAGCTCATCACGTACCAATGCGGCCAGTTCGCGTTGGATCTGCTGTCCGATCCGGTCAGTCCTACTAAAGTCTTGATGCATCAGATTTCGCGTGCGACCTCGGTCCGTTCGAAGACTTCGATCTGATCACCCGGTTTGACATCATTGTAACTCTTCACTGCGATACCACACTCAGTACCCACCTTAACTTCAGCGACATCATCTCTATGACGACGTAGCGACTCCAGTACACCTTCGAAGACCACCACATTGTCACGTAGCACGCGGATTGGATTGTTGCGTTTAACGCTACCCTCGAGAACCATACAACCGGCAACCGCACCCAATTTGGATGAGCGAAAGACATCACGTACCTCGGCAAGACCGACAATCTCTTCACGAATCTCTGGTGAGAGCATACCGCTCATGGCGCTTCTTACATCATCAATCACTTCATAGATGATGCTGTAGTAGCGTAGGTCAATCCCTTTATCTTCTAAAATTCGACGTGCACCTGAATCAGCACGCACATTAAAGCCAATCACAATCGCTTCTGAAGTGACCGCCAAATGGGCGTCTGACTCGGTTATACCGCCTACACCAGAGGCTACAATGCGTACTTTGACCTCATCAGTGGAGTTCTTCGTCAGTGATTCACGCAACGCTTCAACACTGCCCTGAACATCCGCTTTGATAATGATATTCAGCGTCTGTACATCGCCGGCCGTCATATTGGAGAAAAACTCATCCAGCTTAGTCGCTTTCTGTTCGGCAAATCGGCTATCACGATGACGATCGACACGCAGTGTTGCCACTTCACGCGCCTGCTTCTCATCACTGACCACCATCATGTCATCACCCGCATCTGGCACACCAGATAGACCAAGTACAACAACAGGAATTGAGGGGCCAGCACTCTTAACCTGTTTGCCCGACTCATCAAACAACGCACGAACTCGGCCAAACTCCTTACCACTAACGATCACATCACCACGCTTCAACGTACCCGAGCGAACCAACACGGTGGCGACGGGGCCGCGACCTTTATCCAGACTGGATTCGACGATAGATCCTCGTGCCATACCATCTTCAACGGCGACCAACTCAAGCACTTCTGCTTGTAGCGAGATGGTATCCAGCAGTTGATCAATGCCCTCGCCCGTTTTTGCAGAAACATTGACGAACATGGTATCGCCACCCCAATCCTCTGGGACCACTTCATACTGTGTAAGCTCCTGTATCACACGGTCTGGCTGCGCCTCCTCCTTATCAATCTTATTGATCGCAATAATGAGTGGCACCTCAGCAGCGCGTGCATGTTGAATCGCCTCGATGGTTTGTGGCTTCACCCCATCATCAGCAGCAACAACCAGAATAACGATATCAGTGACTTTCGCGCCACGTGCACGCATCGCGGTAAACGCGGCATGTCCTGGCGTATCTAGAAAACTGATCGTACCGTTATTGGTCTCGACATGGTAAGCACCAATATGCTGGGTAATACCGCCCGCCTCACCCGCAGCCACACGGGTTTTGCGGATATGATCAAGCAGTGAGGTTTTGCCGTGATCAACATGCCCCATAATGGTGACGACAGGGGGACGAGCCACTTTTTTACCCACCTCCTCATCGAAGTTGAGTACCTCATCTTCAACCGTCTCATCTTTAGCAACAATCGCCTTGTGGCCCATCTCTTCAACCAACAACATCGCGGTGTCTTGATCAAGTGATTGGTTGATTGTCGCCATCGAACCCATCTTCATCAGCTCGCGAATCACATCAGCAGCCTTAACGGACATCCGCTGTGCTAAATCGCCAACAGTAATATCTTCAGGAACACTCACCTCTTTAACAACAGGCGCTGTTGGCCTTACAAAAGCGTGCTCGGCATCTGAAGCCTGAGAGACAGAACCTGAACGACGCTTGGTGACTTTCTTCTTACGACGGCCACGCGTACCTGCAGCAACATGCAGCTCTTTTCGACCACCGCTCTTAGCCGCACGGCTCTTAGTAGGTTGTTTGTTATCAGTCTCTTTACGAGGTGACTTTTTAGCAGCATGCTCCTCTTTTTGCTGCACAACCTGCTGTTTTGCAACTTCCAGCGCTTGCTCTTTTTCCTGCTTACGCGTCTCTTCCTCTTGCTGTAAACGAAGCTCATCAGCTTTACGCTTAAGTTCATCCTCTTCGGCTGTCTCAGCCTTTCGACGAGCAGCTTCAGCAGCCTTACGTGCTTCGCTTTCTGCCTCTACTTCTCGCTTCTGGGCTGCCTGTTCGTCGAGTGCCTTTTGCGCTTTTTCGGCTTCTGCTTTGATAGCGTCACTATCATCTTCAGTCACCGCATCACGTTTAACGTAGGTACGTTTCCGACGCACTTCAACGCTGACGGTTTTGCCATGTCCAGATGGCGCTCGCCCTGTAGCACGGCTTGAAGCAGTCGGTTGACGCAATTCAGTCACTGATTTGCGACGAAGTGTTATTTTCTTCGGTGCAGCAGTATCGACCGACTCTGTTTTACCATGGCTTTTACGCAGATAGCTAAGCAGTTGGCTCTTCTCATCATCACTGATGACGCTATTTGAATCATTTACTTTTATTCCAGCATCTGCAATTTGGCTAAGTAGACGATCAACCGGCGTCCCCACCATCTCTGCAAGCTCTTTAACTGTTACATTACTCATCTGTTATAACTCCCGATTACTGCTCTTCTGCGAACCAAGGAGCACGTGCTTCCATGATTAATTCACCCGCACGTGTTTCATCCATCCCGCCAATTTCCATCAACTCGTCTGTCGACTGCTCAGCGAGGTCTTCCATAGTGATCACCCCTTTTGATGCCAGAGTAAACGCCAGGTTTTCATCCATCCCCTTCATATCAAGCAGATCAGCAGCAGGTTTTATATCACTGAGCCCCTCTTCTGTCGCGATGGCTTTGGTCAGCAGAACATCTTTGGAACGATTTCTCAGCTCTTCGACAAGGTCTTCATCAAACTCTTCGATCGCCATCATCTCAGCGATAGGCACATAAGCGATCTCTTCGAGCGTGGTAAAACCCTCTTGCACCAAAATAGAGGCGACATCTTCATCGACATCCAGCTGGTCCATAAAACCCTCAACAAAACGTTTCGCCTCCTGCTCGCCCTTCTCGGCAGCCTGATCTTCATTCATCACGTTGAGTTCCCAACCGGTCAGCTGGCTGGCCAATCTTACATTTTGTCCACCACGACCGATCGCTTGTGAGAGATTCTCCTCACTCACGGCGACATCCATACTATGGGTATCTTCGTCGACAACGATCGATTGCACATCCGCAGGCGACATGGCGTTAATGATGTACTGCGCAGGCGTGTCATTCCAGAGAATGATGTCGACGCGCTCACCATTAAGTTCATTCGATACCGCCTGTACACGTGAACCACGCATACCGACGCAAGCCCCCACGGGATCGATACGTTGATCGTTACTCCGCACTGCAATTTTTGCCCGCATGCCAGGATCACGCGCGGAACCCAATATATCAATCAGCCCTTCACCCACCTCTGGAACCTCAAGCTTAAACAGCTCGATCAGTAACTCAGGGCAGGTACGACTAACAAATAGCTGTGGGCCACGCGGCTCTGCACGCACTTCATAGAGGTAACCTCGAACACGGTCACCTACTCTAACTGACTCTCTTGGAATCATATCTTCACGCGAGATGAAGGCCTCGGCAAGACCGCCCAGATCGAGTGTCACATTGCCACGCTCGACACGCTTCACCACACCCGTGATCAGCTCACCCTCTCTCTCCTTGAAGGCTTCGACCACCTTTCCGCGCTCAGCCTCTCTTACCTTTTGCACAATAACCTGTTTGGCGGTTTGTGCGGCAATGCGACCAAAGGCAACGGAGTCAATCGGCTCTTCAACATACTCACCCAGCACCGCATCGGGATCATCTTCCAGTGCATCCTCAATCAGCGTCTGATTCTCTGGAAACTCAATATCCTCTTTGGAGACAATCAACCAACGTCGAAATGTCTCATAGGCACCGTTGTCACGGTCAATGGAGACTCTGATATCAACTTCTTCGCTATAATTTTTCTTTGTGGCTGTGGCCAAGGCTGCTTCGATGGCCTCAAAGATGACACTTTTATCCACATCTTTCTCATTCGAGACGGTGTCGACAACAAGTAATATCTCTTTGTTCATGCAGCTACTCCTCTAAAGTCAGAACTCAACAACGAGCCGTGCTGAATCAATCAGGTTGAAAGGTATTTCATAATCAGTGCCATCCTCTTCAAGCAGAATTATTTCACCCTCAACAGCAACAAGCTGACCAGTGAACTTTCTTCTTCCGTTGAAAGGGGACGCCATTTTAATCTTCACCTTTTTCCCGCAAAATTTTTGGTAATGTTCAATATAAAATAGAGGCCTATCAACTCCCGGAGATGATACTTCGAGAAAATAGTTACCTCTGATCGGATCCTCAACCTCAAGGACACCACTCACTTGGTGGCTTACGGAAGAGCAATCATTGACAACGATCCCGCCCTCTTTGTCGATGTAGATGCGTAATAGCTTGCCGTGCCCCTGATCTGTCAGTTCAATACCGACAAGTTCATAGCCCAGCATCTCAACGGGCTGGCGAATGAGTTCTTCAAGAGCCTCTGGCAGTGATCGCATAGTTCTTCCACAAACAAAAAATGGGCCAATGGCCCATTCACAAATCTCGTAATAGAACCGAGACATAAGAATTTTCCTGGTCAACATCTAGACTCAGGTACAAAAAAACCCCGTAAAACGGGGCTTTTTTTATTTATCAACGAACCCGACAGAAATCTCTGCTAGTTGCTCTAATAGAGTAGATCCACCCGCTAAGAACGTTACTATCAGTAATTCTGAGGGAGTCCGTCCGTCCAAGGTGGCGGATTATACCAGTACCCGGCTGCTTATTTCAACAGCTGGAAAGCGATGCCATACCAATCACTCTTAGCCTCTTTAAACCGCACATCCCCACTGTCTAACAGTGTTGTTTAATCTGGCGAACAGACGCCAGAAGAGAACACTACTGCCAAGGACGGTGGTAGGGCCCCAATGTGGTCTGCGCCCCTTCTGAGACCTTACCTAGCTCAACATTCCACTCATCCTGCACTTGGTAGTTATCTGGATCACGCGTACACATATCGATAGCGGCACGCCAGATGCGTGCAACTTGTGAAACGTAGGCTGGACTGCGTTGACGCCCTTCAATTTTGATAGCACAGACACCCGCCTTCATGAGATCAGGCAGAATGGCCAATGTATTGAGCGAGGTTGGCTCTTCGATGGCGTAGTAGGTGTTACCTTCAACCTCAAAACGCCCCTTACAGATAGTGGGGTAACCTGCCTGCTCGCCCTTTTCATAGCGATCTGTCAATACGCCACCAAGACGAGACTCCATACCATTGGGGGTCTCTTTCCATGTCACATGCTCTGCTGGGGAGCAGGCACCACAGGTGTTAGGTGATTCACCGGCAGCGTAGGAGGAGAGGATACATCGCCCCTCAACCATGACACAGAGGCTGCCAAAACCGAATACCTCGATCTCAACAGGAGAGTTCTCTACCACATGCTGCACTTGAGGCAGTGATAGTACACGCGGCAGAACAGCGCGACGGATACCAAAGTTACTATGGTAGAACTTCAACGCTTCATAATTGGTGCTGGATGCTTGCACCGAGAGGTGCAGCGGCAGATCGGGCCAGCGGTTGGCGGCGTAGTCGAGCACACCGATATCAGCACCGATGAGTGCATCGACACCTAGCTCAGCAGCGGTATCAACGGCTGATTTCCAACGCTCCCAGCCACTGGCCTGTGGGAAGGTGTTGATCGCCATAAAGACTTTCTTGCCACGCGAACGGGCATATTCGACCCCTTGTATAGCGCGCTTGAGATTAAAATTAAGGCCAGGAAAGTGGCGGGCATTGGTATCATCACGCAGCCCCATGTAGACCGCATCGGCACCATTATCTATGGCGGCTTTGAGAGAGGGCAGATTACCCGCCGGACAGACTAATTCCACGTTGACTACTCCTGCATTTTTTAAAAATGAGGAGCAATTAAATTAGCGCTCCTCAAGCAACCCGCTGATTTTGCCTTTTTCTGGCCGATAATTCATCCTCAATTCCATTTAATACGCGCCATTTTAGTGAACACCACTCCGGTGCCACCAAAATATCGGGGGCTGCGGTGCCGGTTAAGCGATGGAAAATAACCTCTGGCGGCGTAAGTTCAACCACGTCTGCAGCGATATGGATATACTCCTGCATGGTCATCGGCTGGTAGAGTCCCTCTTTCCACTCGTTGGCCAAAACAGTATTTTTCACCACGTGCAACGGATGCAACTTGAGTCCATCAACCCCCAAATCAAGCACCCGTTTGAGGCTCTCTTTAACATGCCATCCGGTCTCGCCTGGCAGTCCAGCGATAAGATGGGTACAGACCTGTAGGCCCCGTTTTCTTGCTGCAAGTAGAGTCTGCTCATACTCAGCAAAACCGTGGCCACGGTTGACCCGTTTTAGCGACTCATCAAATGCGGATTGCAGACCAAGCTCAAGCCACACCTCATACCCCTGCTCCTGGTAGCTAACCAGCAGATCAAGCACATCATCCCGCACACAGTCTGGGCGTGTCCCGATGGAGAGGCCGATAACATCCTCCTCATTGATCGCCATATCATAGAGAATTTTGAGTGCCGCAGTCTCATCATAGGTGTTGGTATAGGCCTGAAAGTAGGCGATATATTTCTGCGCACGGGTGCGTTTACGAATCACCCGACGGCCGGCAGCAATCTGGTGAGAGATAGGCGCAGGCTGTTTGCTGTTGGGGCTAAATGAGACATTGTTGCAGAAGGTGCAACCCCCTACCCCTTTGCTGCCATCACGGTTGGGGCAGGTGAATGAGGCATCGAGTGAGATCTTATGTACACGTTCACCGTAGCGTTTCAGCATCGCCTGACCAAAGGTGTTGACGTAATCTGAAAGCGCCATCTATCCAACCCTCCCGAGGGTTCTTTTGCGAAATAGTACACCACACCTCTGTGCCAGTTTTTCACAGGCGGCTATATCGACCCCCTCCAGACCATCCAGCGCGGTGGCTGTTACTTGAGCAATATGTTTTGGCGCTTCAGCGAGGAAGGCTAACATTGCATTATATGAACCGGGAAGTGTGGGCTGTGTGTGGCAATCATAGGTGGTTTGGTCCTGAGCGTTCATTGATATTGATAGGGCATCGATGCAGCCGGCCATCTCTGGCAGGGTGTTGCGTTTATGTACCAGATTGGCCAGCCCATCGGTGTTGATACGTACTTTGCCACCCGCGGCCTTGATCTGCTGTGCCACCTCTAATAGCACATTGAGACGCAGGGTGGGTTCGCCATAACCACAGAAGACTACCTCATCATACTTAGTAGGGTCATCAATTGAGGCCATGATCTCCTCTACCGATGGCCGATGATCCATCGACAGGTCATATCCCTGTACGACGGTATTGCCCAAAGTTTTTGGGCAAAAAGCGCAGACCAATGTACAGCGGTCGGTGATGCTGAGATAGAGGCTATTGCCAATTTGATAACTGATCTTTTGGGTCACGGTGATCTATATAGTCTGTCAACAATGGGAGGCCTAGTAGTGTATAGCCCCGTGGAGAGGGGTCAATCCCTGAAGTTGTAGGGATTTAAAATGTAAGGTATTGGTGGCTGGTCTTATATCGGGGGTTTCTTGCGTGTAAGATTTACCATCAGCAAATGATTTGGCAATAGGTGGCCCACAACATGAAAGACGCAGTAAAAGAGTACTACGGCAAGGTATTGCAGAGCAGTGATGATCTAAAAACAGATGCCTGCTGCACCGACACTCAAATTCCAAATTATCTGAAAAAAGCGCTTTCACAAGTGCAGGATGAGGTGATGAGCCGCTATTACGGTTGTGGCTTGGTAGCCCCACAAAAACTGGAGGGGATGCGTATTCTTGATCTGGGCAGTGGCTCTGGTCGTGACTGCTATGTACTTTCACAGCTGGTGGGGGAGTCAGGTTCAGTGGTAGGCGTCGATATGACCGATGAGCAACTGGCTGTGGCCAACCGTCACATCGAATACCACCGTGAAAAGTTTGGTTATGCCGTGTCAAATGTCGAGTTCAAAAAAGGCTACATCGAATGTCTGGATGAGTTGGGGTTTGAAGATAACAGCTTCGATATCATCATCTCCAACTGCGTCATCAACCTGAGCCCTGATAAAAATGCGGTATTGCGAGAAGCACATCGGATTTTGAAGCCCGGCGGTGAACTCTACTTCTCTGATGTCTATGCTGACCGCCGTATACCAGCAGCATTGGTAGATGATCCTGTGCTTTATGGTGAGTGCTTGAGCGGTGCGCTCTACTGGAATGACTTCCACAATCTAGCCAAACAGTGTGGCTTCTATGATCCACGTCTGGTCGAAGATAGGCCGTTGGAGATCGGTAATCCAGAGCTTATCGAACGCATCGGCCATATCAACTTCTTCTCAGCCACCTACCGTCTGTTCAAGCTGGATGGACTGGAACCTGCTTGTGAGGATCATGGTCAAGCGGTGGTCTACAAAGGCGGAATAGCGCATAGCGAACAGGACTTCCTGTTGGATAAACACCACCTGATTGAAAAGGGGCGTCATTTTGCCGTCTGCGGTAATACCTATCGGATGTTGAATGAGAGCCGTTTTGCACCACATTTTGAGTTTTACGGCAGCTGGGACAACCATTTCGGCATCTTCCCAGGCTGTGGCATGAGTCTGCCATTTGATATCAAACAGACTGAAGGGCGGAGTGATGGTGGTAGTTGCTGCTAGCCCAATATTGGCAATGCGCAGAAAAAAGCCGCCCTGTCACTGATGTGACAGGGCGGCTTTTTGTAGGCTATGTCGTAGTTAGCTGTTGCGGGATCGCCCAACGGCTTCCATTAGGCATAGCTCAGGGCTTATACCCTCCTGATAACGCTCCAACATTCTGCGCCACCCAAGATAATTTGCGAGATACTTCG
>JAKITT010000102.1 GCA_021647945.1 Candidatus Polarisedimenticolaceae bacterium | reverse complement strand
GGCGGGTTCTGAATTTTCTTACAAACAGGCAAGAAAAGGGGGAAGAGGAAAGGGGGGAAAAAGGAGGGGGGGGAAAAGAAAAAAGGCGGGGAGGGGAGAAAGGAAAAAGGGGGAAGGGGGAAGGGAAGGGGGGGCAGATGAAGGCTTTTGGAAAAGTTTTTCCGAAGGGGTGCAAAATATTCAGAGAAAAGAAGGGCAGGGGAAAAGAGAAGGAAAAGAGGAAAGAAGGGAAAGAGGGGGGGAAGGGAGGGAGGGGGGAGGAGGAGAGAAGGGGGAAAGGAGGGAGGGGGAAGGGGGAGACAGAAAGGAACCGGGGGGATTCCGCGCAGGTGGTGCCGCTTCTGCATGATCGCTCACTCGCCGATATTACCCTTCTCAACAGTCACGAAGCGGCGCTGCAACAGACCACCGCTGCCTATGCCGACTACCTCCAGCAGGTGACTGACGGCGCTGCTTGGCCTGAGCTGTTTGAACGATTCAACCGTTTTCGTCTACTTAGCGCCCGTCGAACAGGCCCCGCCGGTGTCGAAGCCCTCAACCAGGAGATTGAGCGGCGCTTGCGACGGCAAGGGGTGATCACCACCGCAGATGATTGGTATCCCGGTCGGCCCGTGATGGTTAGCCGTAACGACTACAACCTACATCTCTACAATGGTGATCTCGGCATTGCACTGCCGGTTGAGGGGCGTCTCATGCTGCTCTTCCCCAGTGGCAGTGGCACGTTTGCCCAGATCGCCCCCGGCCGATTGCCAGCGCATGAGACCGCCTATGTGATGACGGTACATAAAAGCCAAGGCTCAGAGTTTGATCAAGTGCTGCTAATTTTGCCGATGGAAGATTCACCACTGTTGAGTCGTGAACTGCTCTATACCGGCGTTACTAGGGCGCGGCAGCGTGTCACCCTGTGTGCGGCAGATTCAATCTTACAGTCAGCTTGTCGGCGCAAGTTGCAACGCGCTTCTGGTCTCATGCAGCGCCTTTGGTGTGGGGTAGATGATGTAGCGAGTTAGTGTTTAGTAGCCTCTGCGCCTCTTGTAGTGAGATTGTTACATCGTTGTCATGTCGGAGAAATAAGCACTCCGCATAGTGACCAAGAACTTGATTGGTTACTTATTCCATAATGGGAGCGCAAACAAATGATACATAAGAGCATATTCTGTAAATCGCCAATTGCTTTGGGGATTGCCGCTGCAATTGTCGGCCTATCTCTGACAGGGTGTGGTGGATCGGATGGTACAGATGGTGCCATCGGAGCGGTGGGGCCTGATGGGTTGCCGGGTGTGGATGGTGTCACTATCTATATTCCAGAAGGTTTAAAGCGCCTTGTTACTGCACCTTTGGGGGCAGAGTTTACCGGTTTGTTCCTCAACAGTGACAACACGCTGTTTCTGAATGTTCAGCACCCAAGTACCACAAATGTAACGGCAGACACTCATGGCATGGTGTTTAATAAAGGGAGTGTCGGGGTGATCGTTGGAGAGGACTTCTCCTCTCTGCCTGCCAATCTGGCCGCATTGGATCTGCCCATACTAACGGCAGATAAGGAGCTGGTTCAGACCGCAGTGGGCACCTATCAAGTGCTGGCCCAACAAGATGATGTCATGAATGATGGCAACAATATGGGTGATATTCTTGCGGCTGATGGAACAACACTGATCAAAAACTCCAATGATCCCGATTTTAATGGCGTTATCTCAGATGGCGGCGGCGGTTTCTATCTCTATACCAACTGGGAAGACCGCCCTGGTGGCATGAGCCGACTACAGCTCAGTGGTCTGACCAGTGCAGGGTATGGCAGCATCACGCAGGAGGGGATGCTTGATTTTGCAAGCGTACAAGGCACCTGGGTCAACTGTTTTGGCACAGTGAGTCCTTGGGGTACACCGCTCTCTTCAGAGGAGCTCTATTTTGATGATACGGCCGATTGGTTTGATTCAACCTACGCCTACTTTAGTAACCCTCAATCCCTGGCAACCTATCTTGGCTACCCGACCGATGGTAGTGGGAATTGGCCCAACCCCTACCGCTATGGCTATATCGTAGAGATGAGTAACGCGGCAGATGGTATTTTAGCCAATGTGACGGTCAATAAACTTGAGGCGTTGGGACGTTTTTCTCATGAAAATGCGGTGGTCATGCCAGATCAGAAGACGGTTTTTCTTAGTGATGATGGCACGGGTGTTGTCTTCTTTAAGTTTGTTGCAGATGCCGCAGGTGACATGAGTGCAGGCACCTTGTATGCGGCAAAAATCACCCAAACCTCGGGTGTATCAGATCCCGCGGAAGCAGCTTTTGGCATCGAATGGGTGATGTTGTCTCATGGCAATGAAGCCACGATTGAGAGTGCCATGGCCTCTTATGATGGCACCTTTGCGGCGGCGAGTTACATCACCGATCAGGAGATCAATGATTGGGCTGAGGCGAAGTTATCTCAGGATCTGGATGGCAGTGGCACGGTGGCCGTTGACCCCTTTACTGATGATCGCCCCGCCTTTCTTGAGAGTCGCAAGGCGGCAGTGGCGTTGGGTGCAACGGGTGAGTTCCGCAAAATGGAGGGGGTGAATATCAACTACACTCTCGCTGCCAATTGGTGGAATGCGGGGGCGGCTGACGGAACACAGGCCTATATGTACATGGCGATGTCCAGCTTTGATCAGACCATGAGTGACGGTGAGGGTGATATCCAGCTTGATGGTACGCATGGCAAGTGTGGTGTTGTCTACCGTATGAAGCTGACTAAAAATGCCAATGGTGAAGTGGATGCCAAGACCATGATGCCCGCTATTGTGGGTGGTCCATATTATGCTGATCGCACGGTCAACGAGTGTAGCGTCAATAACATATCTAACCCGGATAACCTTGTTGTCCTAGACGATGGTCGTCTATTGATTGGTGAAGATACAGGCAATCATGAAAATAATGTGATCTGGCTGTTTGATGACCCCGCACTTAATTGATAATTGAGGCTGTTGTGAAGAGAGAGGGTGGCTTTTGCCACCCTTTTTTTATGCGGCTATTAATGCTTGCCTATATCACCATCTTGGGCTGTTTATGCTTACAGCAGTAGCGAGGAGATGCGATCATCAGTATGGTTACAATGGATATGTAGATAAAGGAGGTGCAGAGTGATTGGTGCATTAACGCTAATAGGTCCAAAATTTAGCGCTTTTTGGCAAGATAACAGCGTCCCAGAGCCGGTGGCTGGCCGTGTCCCAGGCAATATGGCGATATGGGTCGCCATCTTCTCAGAGATGAGCGAGTTTGCCCTGATGTTCATCGTCTACTTTATCGCCAAAGTGCATTTTTCAGAGCTATTCAATGAGGGGCCGACACGGCTTAATACGACGGCAGGTGCCCTCAACACCTTGGCGCTACTCTCAAGTAGTTACTTTGTGGCTAAATCTGTTCAATCTGTACGCTTGAACCACATTCCCGCCGCTACGCGCTGGTTGTGGGGCGCTATCATGTCTGGTTGCTGCTACTTGGGGGTGAAGTATTGGGAGTATCTGTGGAATATTGAACAGGGTTTGAAAGTTGATACCAACCTCTTCTTCAGCCTCTACTACTACATGACCTTTAACCACTTTCTACATGTAGATACCATCTCCCTCAATCATTCACAAGTACCTAATTGACTCGTGATTGATACGGGGTTTGGTGCTTCAAAACACCAAAACAAATCTGTACTAATTTACGCATTGCCGCACCGAGTGCCGACATTTTTGATTTTCCATTTTTCAGCAAACGTTCGTACTGCTGCTTGATATCAGGGTTGTGTTGGATAGCCACCACAGCGGCCATATAGAGCTTAGCTCGGATGCTCGCATTCCCTGCTTTAGATAAGCGGCTTTTGCCTCGAACACTCGATCCTGATTCATGCTGTACTGGCACAAGTCCTAAAAATGCTGCGCACTGGGGGGCGGCTGTAAACTTCCGGCTTCGAATGACGCTGATCATGAGGCGAGAAACAATGGGGCCTATGCCAGGAATACTTTCTAATAGCACTCGATCCTGTTTTAAATTTGGGTGTTGGTCAAAGTGTTTATTAATTAAACCTTCAAGTCGTTTTTTCTCTGCCTTTAATTGTACGAGCATGGTCTCAATGGATGTAATAATCTCATCAGGCACACCACCAATAGTTGCTTTTTCTAAGCGATTACTCTCTCGTTGAATATCTTGGCAAACCGCATCATAGCGGGATATTAACGCTTTTAATGTTCGTATTTCACTCGGTTCTGGATGCCATAATCGTGGTTGCTGTGTTGCACCAAAACGCGCAATAACCCAGCTATCTTTTTTATCGGTTTTACTCCTCACACCGAAGCTTTTTCCATAGCTACTAATCTGGGCCGGATTAACCACATAAACGTTAGCGCCAGCCTCATAAAGAGCGTAAGCCAATGCTTCATGATATATGCCGGTTGCTTCCATAATGAAATGGATTTCATCTGGTTCTACGTGGGCATTTTTTATCGCCCATTGAAGTAATGCTAAATGACCTTCAGCCGTATTCTTAAAGACCTTGCTCTTCACTTTTCTAGTGACTACATCACGTAGCCAGAGGCAGTCAATTTTTGCTTTACTGACATCAATTCCAATCGTTATCATCTCTCTTCACTCACCTTGTTCATACAGCCTCATTCCATAATGGAAGGACTTGGATACCATTCAGTATTATGAGAAACATTGGAATGTGAGGCTTGATCTACGAGACAGACTCTAAGTCTAAGGGTGGGCACAAGCTCATCACATTCCCTGATACTCTGATAGCTAATCAAGGTATCGAGAGAGATACAAGGTTGGGGAAGCGGCGCACTCCTGTGGGGTATCTATCGGCTGAAGCAGGGAGCTTATAGCGCCGATAATCATGAGGGGCTTGAGACCATCGCCAGCTATTGGCACATGATTGATCTGGCCTGGATCATCATCTTTCCACTGCTCTACGTGCTGCGATAGAGGTGATTGAGTGATATTACGTATAAGACGCATAGAGGTTATCTGGCTGCTGCTCATGGCGATCACCGTGGGAAATGCACTGATTGCTGAGAATGTTGAACCCAGTCTATCTATTGCCATTTTCGTTGCTATATCTTTGGCCTTCAAAGGGTGGATGGTTGTGGGTCACTTTATGGAGCTGAAAAATGCCAACCCTAAAATCAGAGCCTGGATGAATGCCTATTTCTATGTGATTCCACTGATGATTATTGTTGTACATGCATTTCCAGAGTGGCTGGCGACGGTGACGAGCTTAAGATGAGTAAACATTAAGAACTCTGATTTAGGATGATCAAATAATAGATTGGATTAGTTAGCACCATTCCAAATTCATTTGTGTTGATGGCGGCAATAACCCTAGTATTTGGTGCGGAATACCCCTATGCTTCTCCTAGCTTGTACATTTATTATGGATATTAGGTGCTTAAGTGCTGTTCTTAGATCAATTTCTATTAAAAAATGATGCGAAGTTCTGGTCTGAATGTAATAGTATTTATGTTTAATTAAGGGGCATTTGGATGGTGCCACTTGTTTTGCATCTAAGGATAGAGATTTAAGTGCTTGGTTTAGTGAAGCACTTAAATACAAACAAAAAATATCTCTGCTAAAGAGGCATATATGAAAAAGCTGCTTTGTCTTGCCATTGCTCTTACCTGCATGCAAGCCCCTTCTGTAGTATTGGCAAGTGGATATGATTTTACCATTGACTCGCCTCCCTATAGCTCACTATTGGCATTCAATACCTCTCAGTCTGCTGAATACTTAATCAGTAGTGCTGAATCAGACCTATTGCTATTTTTCGATGAAGAGGATCTCTTTATCACAGCAACCAAATTGCCACAAAAAATATCTGAAGCGCCTGCTATTGCCTCAGTTATCAGCGGTGATGAGATGCGCAGTATGGGCGCAAGAAATATCCTGGATGTACTGCGCCGGATTCCCGGTTTTGGCATCACTAAAGGGTATTACGGTAAGGCCGAGATTGAGGTTCGAGGAATAAAAACAGACAACTCGGAGAAGGTTAAAATTCTTATTGATGGCTACTCAGTAAATAATGTTCTTACTGGGGGGGCTATTTACTCATTTGATGCTATGCCTGTTGATAATGTAAAACGCATTGAGGTGATTCGTGGGCCGGGTTCTGCGCTCTATGGGAGCAATGCGGTTTCAGCTGTTATTAATATCATCACTAAAGATGGTAGAGATATTGATGGAACTATCGCCTCAGTGAGTAGAGGCAGTTTCAATACGACAAAAACAAATATACAAACGGGCACCCATAGTGATGATTTTGATGTCGCCTTTTCTGTCGATTACATCGCCACCGATGGTGCTGAGTTGGCGGTTGGTAGTGATTTTTCAACAACAGTATTTAGTTCTCCAGAGCCTGCGGGCGATACTCACGAGCCTGTCGAAAGATTAGAAACTGCGTTGAAGATTAGCTACAAGGATTTTGCCCTAAAAACGCGCTACACAACAAATAAAAGAGGCGCATACATTGGGGTGGGCAATGCGGTTAATGATGAGTCTGAGGTGGAGACCTCACAATATTATGTTGAGCTCAGTTATAAACATGACTTTGGAGAGGGCTCGCTCTTCACAAAAGCCTATCTTGATACATGGGATTTTGAGGCCTGGTGGGAGATCTACCCTGAAAATGGACACCCTGATTTTCCAAATGGGATGATAGGTAAACCCAGTATTACAAATATCTCTAAAGGTATTGAGGCACAGTTTGACTACCCATTAACGGAGAGAAACCAGCTCATGTTGGGTGCGGTGATAGAGAATAAAAAGAGTGTTGATAGCGGTTATCTTGCCAACTATGACCCCACTAGTCCAAGTTGGGCTCCTCTACCCTCTGGGGAGGTTGAAAATGTTAAATCACTCGGTAACTGGACAGAAGAGGCGGAGCGAGATATTTGGGCGGTCTATGTTCAAGATCTATGGCAGATTGAAGAAAATATCAGCCTGACACTGGGTGTGCGCCATGATGATTATTCCGATTTTGGTGACACAACCAATATGCGAAGTGCCTTGGTTTGGGGTTTTTCTGAAAAGTGGAATCTGAAACTGCTGGCTGGTCAAGCCTTCAGAGCCCCCTCGTTTGAAGAGCTTTATAATATTAATAACCCAGTAGTGGTCGGTAATCAAGATTTAAAACCAGAGACGATGACCACCTATGAGGTGAGTATAAATAGCTCATATGGTGATGCTGCAAGCGCCTCACTCACCTATTTCAATAACCGTTTTGATGAAAAGATACAGAATATCGACCGTCAGTTTCAAAATACTGGGGGGGCCATGATCTGGGGCGTTGAGGCGGACTGGAAAATGAGTTTTTCTCATCAAACTGCCGCCTATTTAAATTACACCTATACAGTGACGAAGGATGAGGAGACACGGAAAGAGATTCAAGATATCCCAGAACATCGGGCAAATATTGGTTTCAATGCAAGAGCTAATAGGTATATGGAGTTCAACACCAATATTCAGTTGGTAGGGAGTCGGCCCCGAGCACCTACAGACAGAAGAGATGAGATGCCCGCATATGGGCTGGTTGATGTAACGGTAATTGGTAGTAACTTCTACAAGAGTCTTGAACTTCGCGCCTCAGTGCATAATCTTTTTGATAAAGAGTATGCCGATCCGGCCCCTCAATCAGCACTCATAGAGGATGACTTTCCTCGTGAGGGCGTTAGCTACACATTAGAGGCACGGTATAAATTCTAATGTTTAATGTAGCGATATTTTACTAAGGAGCCTCTGAATCAGTCTGGTTAAATTTAGACTGAGATGAAGTTGTTCCAATTTGTTTTGAAGTGAGCTGGAATAGTCGCTCTATTGTGGTGATCTTCGGGGCAAATTGGGCAATTTCATCCAGTGTAAAACAATCATGACTTGTTCCGAAGTTCCCTAAGGAAGGTTCCGATTTATTCAGCCTTCCTTAGTTGGCGTTATATCTCCAGTGTCTCTATTCTTGATGAGATGGGGGGGGCTTCCTCAGGGTCAATTCTCACATCAATAACCGTAGGGTAGTTTGATTCGATAACTCTATTTAGTAATTCCTGATTTAACTCACCCGGTTTAGTTATTTTTATCCCCTTTGCGCCGACTGACTCAGCCATCTTCACAAAATCGACCCCTTTGAAACGTGTTGAAAATCCCCCTTCTGTATTGAGCATCTTCTTACCATGGTAGATCATGCCGTGTTGAGAGTCGTTTAGGATGATCCAGATGACGGGAATGTTGTAATCAACAGCGGTGGCGATCTCAATGCCATTCATTAAAAAGCCTCCATCACCACAGATGGTGATAACGGGCCTGTCAGGTTCGGCCAGTTTGCCGCCAATACATGCAGAAGCTCCATAACCCATAGATGCAAAACCGAGGGCGGTAAAAAAACTGTAGGGGCGCTTTACCGTTAGATAGTGTGTTGCCCACGCCCAGTTATTGCCGATATCTATAAAAAATATACTGTCATGTGGACAGGCGTTATTGATATCTTCCATTAGTCGTTGAGGTAGAATTGGCACAGCTTCAGAGTGCATCTTGTCGGCATCAAAAAAACGTGCATTTTCTGATTTAAAACACTCTAGATCTCTTTTCCTTAACTCAATTTTCTCTTTTATTTTTATTGTTTTTCTCAAACGTCTTTTGATATCAAAGAGCAACTCTTTGACTACAATTTGGGCATCCCCTGCCACAGCAACAGAGAAGGGGAAGTTATTACCAAGTTCCTGTGGATCAATGTCTACCTGAATGAGTGCCTTTGTTGGCATTAAACGCTCATCCCAGGTGTGGGTTCCCCACTCATTAAAACTTGTGCCAATAGCAAGTAAACCGTCAATCTTCTCACTACACTCTACGTTACCATTGAGTAGATACTTTTCTGAGAGAGGCGTGCCAGCAACACCAAATACTCCCAGCGAGAGGGGGTGATCCTCGGGAAAGACCCCCTTTGCTTTTGGTGTTGTTACAACAGGTATCTGCAGTAGCTCTGCTAACTCAATAATCTCTTCAGCAGCACGCGAAATGGTGACGCCGTTACCTAGCAGAATGACGGGGCGCTTAAAGCGGAGCAGAAGCACTGCCGCCTCTTTTATCCTTGCTCGGTCAAAGCAGGTGGAGCCTGGAATAAACATATCTTCAGGAATCAGTTCAACATCCACCTCATTACGCATCACATCGACAGGAAGGTTGAGGTGAACGGGTCCGGGTCTACCAGTAAGAGCACTACGCAGTGCTCTACGCATAATACTGCCAGTCAATGCCGAGCTGGCGATCATTGCGCTATTTTTTGTCACAAGGCGGAACATCTCAACCAAGTTGATGCCATCAGAGGAGGACTCCTGAAAAGCCCCCTTCCCAAAATATTTTGTAGCCACTTGTCCTGTTAAAGCCAATACGGGTACCGAGTCGGTAAATGAGCTGGCAATACCGGTGATGAGGTTGGTTGCCCCAGGCCCTGCTGTGGCACAACATACGCCGAGTTTATGGCTGACACGGGCATAACCATCTGCCATAAAGGCCGCCCCCTGTTCATGTTTTGTTGTAATACCCTGGAGTTTTTCACTGTTGTGTACCGCTATATTGAGTGGTTCCAATACGCCACCTGGAATGCCAAAAATATATTCCGTTCCCACCTCTTCGATATACCAAACGAGCAGATCCGATGCATTCATTGTAAATTCCTTATCCTTTTTTTATGCAGTTGAGCATGAGTTTTGCTGCCTCTATTGCAGTCATGCCTATGCCGACACCACATTTACGGGCAACGTTATTTACGGTTGAGATAATTCCTGCGTTGTACGTCTCATTGCCATCACCAATCTCTGCGGTGAAGGTGTCGACAGCTGCCGCTGGTATACCTGCATCGCTTAAGAGGTGCAGGCCACTGACTCCAGCGCTATTTTTGCCTTGTCCCGCGTCATTGAAAATTGCGCCTGCAGGTGAAAAGTTGAGCAGATATTTAGCCGCTGACTCTCCGCCGTGTGACCCGCAAATGATGATATGGCCACTGTTACTTTTTTCAGCGTAAGCGACTGAGTCCATTACACTAATAGGTTTGCTGTTTTTCATTACCACTTCATCACAATTGAGCCAACAGAGAATCCTGCACCCTGACCTGCCAATACAACTACACTCCCTTTTTTAATTTTATTGGCACGCACGGCTTCATCAAGATTCACAAATATATTTGCAGAGGTCATATTCCCATATTTTTCATTGGTTATATAAACCTTCTCTTTCGGTACTTTTAATTTTTCTATCCAGCGGCCAGATAATGTATTTATATTTTGGTGGATAATGAGAAAATCAATGTCGCTGGTTGATAGTTGAATGCTATCCAATGCTTTGTTAACTGTTTCAGGAACTGACTTAAGTAGATATCTTGTAACACCTTCTGTAGCACTGACATCACCAATATAAAAATATAACTCTTCCTTGAAATGATTGTCGTCAGGCTTTAATGGTTGCTTAACTTTGAAGCCACAGTAATCAAAATATTTTCCCTCGGTTTTCATGTCAAATGAGAGAATTCCACTACCTGATTTAGATAGCTGAATAATTAGTGCGCCTGCTGCATCTCCCAATACGATGAATGAGGCAGGGTCAGTTGGGTCTGCGAAACGTGTGGAGTGTGATGATCCTGTTACTAAAATATATTTATACTGTTTCGATGAGATGAATTGTGCCGCAGTGATAATTTGAGGTATTCCACTAGCGCAAGCCATTGAAATATCAAAGGCTGCCGCATTTGTTGCATTTATTCGCTGCTGGAGTGCGTTTGAATTTGCCACGCCTGTCTGCTCTGGGACTGCAGTGCCGCTAATGATGAGGTCAATTTCATCGGCCCTGATTCCTGCGCTTTCGATGGCTTTTAGGGCTGCTTTAGTCTCCATGTCGATGACTGTTTCGTCATCACCCATAACACGGTGTTCAAATACGCCCCAGTCATTAATAAGTTCCTGTGAAGCTCCTTTTTTTAAGAAATCCTCTACGGTCTCTCTCTTTTCTGGGAGATAGCTGCCCGTTCCAATAATCTCAATTGCGTTGATCATTATTTTAGTTCCAATGACTTACCTGGGGAGTAAGAGTGCCTTATTATTTGTTGAAATATTCATGCACTTAACAGGTGTGTTGGTTGTTATATGTTGGCTATTCATGGCCTTATTTGTCTGTAATTATTTGCGTGTTCAGCAGAAGTAGCGGCAAAATAGATTGAGACTTTAAGGTTGAATCTAATTTAATTATTAAATGGAGGTGAAAGGGGTGTGAATTATATTTGAGTTATCGAAAATATGTGGTCTAGGTGTAAATATACAATATAAGGTTACTCTGATGGTTGGGGCGGGGTCTATTATGTTGATAGCCAACTGCAATTAACAATTGCGTTGTGCTGTTCATTTTCTATTTGTATGTCACTGTAGGTTACATACTTAGGCTCTTCCCCTGATCGAGTGGGTCAGTTACCGTATTTTGGATGAGAGATAATGAACTGTACGCCCAGATACTGGGAATCAAAAGTCCTTGGCAGGTAGCTAATGTCGACCTTGGCTTGTCGAAAGGTGAAGTTTCAATCTACCTTGAGCTAGACAAAAGAACACAAGCTTGCTGCCCTATTTGTAGTACACCATCGCCCGGCTATGACACACGAGAACAGCGTTATCGACACCTCGATACCTGTCAGTACAAAACCATTCTGATAGCCAAGGTACCCAGAGTAAAAT
>JAKITT010000101.1 GCA_021647945.1 Candidatus Polarisedimenticolaceae bacterium | reverse complement strand
GCGAAGAGTAGGAAGATGGAAACCAGGGAATATTGGAGTAGGATTTTGCATGGCAAATTATCCCACTTATTGCCTCAATTTTCCCTTCGTTTTACCATGCTAAACACCCTTAAGTTAGCGGCATTCGGTACTGACCCTTTTTTACCTGCCTTTTTACCTGTTGAACATAAGAACATTTCACTGTCTGTTGGCGAAGTCCCTCACCAGGTCCATTGCAGGCATCAGAGCAGTACAAAGACTATCAATCACTGGCCAGTCTGCTTTCTCACCGGCAATTTCCAGGTCCTGGCACAAATCAGCCAAGGTGTCGGCCCCCACCATACGGGCTGGGGATTTGAGCTTGTGGGCAAAGAAAGATACCTGCTCCGCATCCCGCACCCCACAGGCCTCAGTAATCTCCACAATGTTCCCTTCCGTGTGAAGGATAAATTTTCTCAATATATTGAGTTGCCTGGTGGGATCGTCACCAAACATCTTGCTCAGTGCCTTCAAATTAATTGGGCTATCCTCACTTGTGAGGCCAGTATCTGCCACGTCGGTTGGCGGCTGGTTGCCGGTGAGGCCGGGAGAGGTGGATATGGGCTCGAGGGCTTTTAAAGCTGCCTGGTAATCAAAGGCCTCTATTTGTTGTCCGAGCTGCTCCACTACTGATCCGAAAGTGCTCTGCAACAATACCCGTGATTCCGAGAACAATGCATTGGCCGCCGTATCATCTGTTGCCAGCAGTACCTTGAGGCGATCAAGTACTCCCCATGCCTCCACCGGATTCGCCTTGACCGTTTGCTCGGGTACTTCCTGCGCAGCCAGGCGGGCCAGTATTTTGTGGAGATTATTCTGCTCAGCACTTACGGCCTCCAAGAGGCGGAAAGCCTCCTCACCGCTTCCCTTACCGCCATGGCTGTGTAGGTTTTCTTCCAGCGACCTGGTGGTCTCCTGCAGTCGTGTCAGGCCGAGTGTGCCGGCCGTACCCTTGAGGGTGTGAGCCAAATGCCGTGCTTTATCGATCTCCCCATCCGTGAGGTGCATGCTCAGTTTGTGCATGTCTTCACCATGGGTGGCATCAAACTGGCGTAATAGCCGCAGATAGCCTGCTGTATCGCCACACAGGTTGCGCAGTCCCGCCTCCATATCCATTCCTTTGATGGCCGCAAGCTGCTCACGCAGGGCTGTATCATCCGCCACAGCGAGGCGGGGTGGTGCAGAGGGAGGCTTCATTGCTGCCGAAGCTGTGTGCTTCGGCAGCCATTTGACAAGCGTAGAGAAGAGGTTTTCTGGATCGACCGGCTTGGCAACAAAGTCATTCATGCCGGCTTCTAGGCAGGCTTGGCGATCTTCTACGAAGACATTGGCGGTCATCGCCAGGATCGGGAGGTCCGCTTTGCCAGCCATGGAGCGAATCACGCATGTTGCTTCCAGGCCGTCCATCTCCGGCATCTGGACATCCATCAGGATCAGATCATAAGAAGCGTTGCGAGTCTTTTCCACCGCCTCCCGGCCATTTTCCGCCGTATCCACGGCCAACCCTGCACCACTCAACAGCTCAATTGCCACTTCACGGTTGATGGCATTGTCCTCGACCAGCAGGATGCATGAGCCAGCGTGATGGGTGCGCAGCGCCGTCTCGGCATCCGCCACCTTTGCCGAGGGTGCGGTTAGCTGGATGCCGTGGCCACGACCAAGCCTGGCGGTGAACCAGAAGGTGCTGCCCTGGCCTGGCTCGCTCTGTGCCCCCACCTCGCCGCCCATCAGCTGGGCCAAGTGCCGGGTGATGGCCAAACCCAGGCCGGTGCCGCCGTGTCTGCGCGTGGTTGAGGCATCGGCCTGTTCAAAGGCCTCGAACAGGCCGGATAGCTTGTCGGGCTTGATGCCGATGCCTGTATCCTGCACCTCGAACCGCACCAGGATCTCGTCATCTTGCTCTTCCAGTTTCTTTGCACGTAGAAAGATTGTTCCCTGCTCAGTGAACTTGACAGCGTTACCGGCATAATTAAGCAGGGCCTGGCGCAGGCGGGTCGGGTCACCCCTGAGCCAGATTGGTACATCGTTTCGATCCACTTCGATGGTTAATTCCTTCAGCCCAGCCTGCTCTCTCAACAGGGACTGGACGTAATCGAAGATTGCGTCCAGGTGGAAATCTGACTGCTCCAGGGTCAGCTTTCCAGCCTCGATTTTGGAGAGGTCCAGGATGTCGTTGATGATGGAGAGCAGGTGCCCGGCGGCGGCATCGATCTTATTGAGCCGTTCCGACTGCTCGGGTCTAGGTCCGGCGCGTTGCAGCAGATGGGTGAGCCCGAGGATGGCATTCATGGGGGTGCGGATCTCATGGCTCATGTTGGCCAGGAAAATGCTCTTAGCTTGGTTGGCAACTTCCGCCCGTTGCCGTGCCTCAGTCAACTGTACGGTACGTTTTGTCACCAGTTCCTCGAGGTGATGGCGGTGATTGCCCAGCTCTTCAGCCAGG
Source organism: Candidatus Polarisedimenticolaceae bacterium (assembly GCA_021647945.1). Taxonomy (GTDB): domain Bacteria; phylum Pseudomonadota; class Gammaproteobacteria; order Chromatiales; family Chromatiaceae; genus JAKITT01. Next base: position 9,341 of record JAKITT010000101.1, on the reverse strand, counting down.
TGTTTCTTCTCAGTGATATCTTCCTTCACTGCCACGTAATGGGTGATGGGGCCATCTGGTTCGTGGATTGGGGTAATCAGCGCAAACTCGATGTATTCGGTTCCGTCTTTGCGCTTGTTATGGAGCTCGCCCTTCCAGGACCGGCCGTGGCTCAAAGCATCCCACATGGCCAGATAGGTCTCGGGCGGCGTCTTGCCCGAGTGCAGGATGCGAGGATTCTTACCAATCACCTCCTCCCGGCTGTAACCGGTCTTGCGTATAAAGGCCTCATTGATATATTCGATCTTGGCACCGAGGTTGGTGATAACGATGCTCTCCGGGCTTTGCTCCACCGCCTGGGCCAGTTTGCGCAGGCGATCCTCTATCTGCTTGCGCTCGGAAATATCTTGAATTATTGAGACAAAAACCGGCGGCTCCTCAACCATCAGTTGGAGATGAATCTCAACAGGGTACAAAGTGCCGTCTTTGCGGTGATGGATTGTTGTAAATTCGATTTTTTTCTCGGCCCCGGTGCGAAGGGGTTCGACCAGTCTGGCAAATGACTCAGCTGTGAATTCCGGCTTGAGGTCCACGGGCGTCAGGCTTTTCAGTTCCTCCAGTGAGTAGCCGAGGTTTGTCCGCGCCCCCAGATTCACATCGACAAAGCGAAGTGTCTTACTGTCGAAGATGTAGATCTCGTTCAATGAACGCTCGAGCACCCGGCTGAAGCGGGTAACCTTATTCTCCGCGCGCCGACGCTGTACGATGCGCCGGATCTCATTGGTGATGAGCTGGACCGTTTCCAGGTCCAGATCGGTGTAGTCTGTCTCTTTGTTGCCGACCCCGGTCAGCATGACGACCTTACCGTTCTCAATGACTGGCAGGCTAATCAGGCGCTTCAGTTCAGGATGCCCTTCAGGCAGGCCTTGCTTGTGGGGATAACCAGGGTAATCATTGAATACCACAGGTTTGTGCTGGCGCATGGCATCCGCCCAGATGCCAGCCTCCTTGGCCGGACAGTGTTTGTTGTAGGTTGCAGTGCAAAAGTGTTCCAGGGTACGGTGGGACCAGATAACCAGTTCGGTGGTTTCCTCGACGTCTTTGGTGAAGTGGATGAAGGCGATCTGGCTGTTGGTGAGATCTTCCGCTAGTTCCAGCCCACGCTGCATGAAGGCGGTTTCATCCAACTGTTCTGCGGCCCGAGGCAATTCCAGCAAGGCCTCGGCGCGGCGGGCCTGAAGGGTCGTGAACGCCTCGTGCTGTTTACGCTCAGTTATATCACGGGCGATTCCCAATACACCAATGAGTGTGCCATCGGAGTCAAACATGGGTGTTTTGATGGTTTCAAGGATTTCTCTATGGCCATCATCAGCGTAGGTAACTTCTTCTTCGTTTACGGTAGGCTTGTCTGCGGCCATGGCCGCCTTATCGTTCTCACGGAAAAGGTCTGCCAACTCTTTGTCGATAAAGTCATAATCTGTCTTGCCAACAATCTCGGCTTCTTTTGCCCCAAGGAAACGCTCAAACTTGGGGTTACAGCACAGGTAGATACCATCCGGATCTTTCAGCCATACATGATCAGGCAATGTCTTGATCAATGTATGCAGGTGCGCTTCACTTTCCAGCAGCGCCTCTCCCGCTTGTTTGCGTTCAGTGATATCTGTGAGCGTACCGATATAGACAGTAATCTCACCATCGCTTCCTATGGCAGGAACGATATCCCCTAATGTCCAAACAACCTTGCCGTCCGCATGAACCCAGCGGTACTCCAGGTGGAATTTCTCGCTGTTCTTGACCGCCTTGGCCCACTCGGTTGTCACTCGCTCCCGGTCGTCGGGATGGATGGCTGATACCCAATCCAGGTTAAGTGCTTCCTCTGCTGGCACCCCGATAAGCTCAGTGCATTTTTCGTTGATGTAGATTGCATTTCCCTGCGCGTCGTTGAGAAACATTCCAACAGGTGAGGAGACCGTCAACGTACGGAACTTTTCTTCGCTCTCCCGCAGCGCTTGCTCTGCCTGTTTACGTTTATCTTCCTCTTTAAATTTTTCCAGCGCGAAGGAGATATCCAGGGCTGCTTCTTTGAGCAGATTTATCTCATCTTCATCAAAGAAATGGGGTTCAACGGCATATACATTTAAAGCGCCAATGACGGTGTTATCTAATCGTATGGGAAAGGCGCCTGATGACCGGTAGCCTTTTTCAAGAGCCCGTTCACACCAGGGTGCGAAATCAGGGTTGTTTTCCAAGTCATTAAATACGATGCTCTTTCCCTCATGGATTGCCCTGCCTGTGGGTCCTCTTGCAGTTAATTTGTCAGCTAAAGAAATTTTAATCTGTTGCAGATAATCAGAGCCTTCTCCGCTAAAAGCAGCGGGTTTGACCAATTGGTTTTCTTCATCAACAAATCCTATCCATGCCAATCTGAACTTGCCGAATTTGACAGCGATATTACAGATTTCCTGAAACAGTGTTTGCTTATCCTTCGTTCTTACAATGGCCTGATTGATTTGACTCAACGTAGCGTATAATCGGTTGGCTTTATCCAGATTTTCTTCTGCATGCTTGCGCTCGGTGATGTCGGTTGAGATGCCGCAAACCCCATAGAGCACCTGGTCGGCATCATATAAGGGAAACTTCTGTGTGATGTAGGTGTGCAGTCCATCTTCATGAGGTGCGATCTCCTGAATTTCCAAAGACTTTTCATCTTGGATGACTTTAAGGTCATTCTTATGAAATTTATCAGCGTGCTCCTTTGGAAAGATGTCATGGTCGGTTTTGCCGATCGCATCATCATTTGAGATGTTGAATAACTGCTCAAAACGGCGATTGATCATCAAAAAGCGACCGGCTTTGTCCTTGATGTAGATGACCGCATCCGTGTTATCGATGATATAGCGAATTTGTTTGTCGCGGTCTCTGACCTTGCGCTCAGCTTGATCGTGAGATTTCAACAGATCAGACCAGCCATGGGCCAGTAGCCCAAGTTCATCTAAGGAGTTGGGTATCGGGTAGGTAGAGATGTTTGCCTTAACGGCGTCGCCTAAGGGTTGCTTTAGCGCATGCATCCCCTGATGAAAACTACGCAGAGCGACCCATGTGCCTGCTCCGGCGATCAGTATGAGCGCAAACCAAAGCACAATGGTTTCGATGGTGAGGAATCCGGTTCGATTGAAGTAGTACGTTAATAATATGGTATCGATCATGACCGGAGTGAACAGCCCGAGCACCACTATTTTTAACCACAAGGGCGCGACCATCACCATAATCCCGCGTGGTGCCAGAAAGCGCCCCAGCAGATCGGTAAGGTAAAAAAACAGCGGGAATGCGGCGATTAGAAGGAACGGGATGACGCCGAACGCCGAAAATGCGTACTGTCCTAAGGTGTATTCTGAGCCTTGAAAGACGGCATTGGATAACAAAACAGTTGCCGGCCCAAAACCGCTGTACAGGCCCAACAAGCCCCAGAATATCCAGGGAAACGCCTTCAGTCTCCTGGTGTGTTCGGGAATAAGTACAGGCTGACGATCACCGAGTGCTGCAACCGGTTCGATGACCAGGTGCTTAAACACAAAAAATGCGATGAGTGTGAAAACGACAATGTAAATCCCGGTAAACCGGATCAGGCTCAAGCCTGCTTCCTCTAGCTCCCAGAAACCTAAAAAGGTCATACCCAGTTCACCCGTCGCCGGCGGGATCAACCAGGCAGCAATGAGACCGATGCGAAAGCGGCGTCGGAATTCATCCCTAGTGAGCTCAGTGGATACAATTGAATTCTCAGACATAGCTTCGCCCGTTAGCCTCTGGATACTTGTTCTTTATGATACCCGCTTAGTGGTCAGCATGGTCGGGGCAGCCCTGTTGCTCTCACCATGTGCTTTATTGTTCATGCTCACCTCTTGCACCCGTTTATGCCCCCGTTCTCCTCCTTTGTTTCTTAGATAGCGGGAGACTTGCCTCAGTCCCCAGATTGATGCTTGCTAGCAATTTCTACGAACTTATTGAAATCGGTCAGAAAAGCATCCGTCACATCTGGATCAAACTGATGGCTGTGTTCGTCGGTGATGATCTGCCGGGCTTTATCGAATGATATGGGTAACTTGTATACCCGTTGTGAGATAAGAGCGTCGAAGACATCGGCTATGGTCATGAGTCGGGCCGAGATGGGAATGGCATCTCCGGCTAGACCGTCCGGGTAACCGCTGCCGTCCCAACGTTCATGGTGCCAATGGGCAATCTCCTTGGCCAGGGCGAGAAACTCTACAGGCTGCTCAACATCCCTCTCGGCACGCTCGATGGCTCGTGCGCCAAGTTCAGCATGTGTCTTCATTATTGCCCACTCATCACCTGTAAGTTTACTCGGTTTGAGCAGGATGTGGTCTGGAATACCCACCTTGCCGATGTCGTGCAGAGGCGCAGACTTGGTCAGCAGCTGGATGTAACGATCCGTGATCGTATCACTGAAACGGGGATGCCCCTGCAAGCGCGTCGCCAGGGTCTGGACATACGCCTGGGTGCGGAGGATGTGCTCACCAGTCTCCGGGTCGCGTATTTCTGCCAAATGTGCCAGGGCGCGTATGCTCACATTCTGGACGATACGATTTTCCCCCATCCGCCGTTCGACTTCAGCTTCGAGATACGCATTCTTGTCGTGGAGAAAATCACGGGCCTGCTTCAGTATTAAATGGGTCTTGACCCGGGCCAGCAGAATTGCCGGATTGATGGGCTTGGTAATGTAATCCACCGCACCAAGCTCCAGCCCCTTCTCTTCATCCTCAGCCGCCTCCATGGCAGTGACAAAAATAACCGGAATATCACGGGTGGCAGCATTTTCTTTCAGCCATGAAAGTACCGCGTAACCATCCATCCCGGGCATCAGCACATCGAGCAGTATCAGGTCAGGGCGTGGGTCTGTGCCGGCCACCGTCAATGCTCGTGCTCCTGAGTTAGCGGCACGCACCTTGTAACTGGGGGCAAGCCCCTTACTCATCAATGCCAGAATCACTGGTTCATCGTCAACGATGAGTATTGTTGCATTATTCATAAGCTTTCCATTTCCTTAGAGATTCTATGGAAATTCAGGTAAAAAATCCGCCTGGAGACACCTTGTTACATCAATTATGAATGCGGGTGATGTGGAATAGTAACCTTGTATAGAGCCATCCAATTCAAGATGGTGTAGAGCGTAGAGAAAGTATAGACCACCTACCTTTTCTAGAAACCTCTGTAATTCTGATTTGGATAGATGAATATATTCTAGAACTTAGCCTCATATATGGATATTGATTAGCTTAGGTTGCCTGCAACAAACATATCAGTTCCTTCACCCCATCATTTTTTACCAATATGGAAATCGATGAGAGTTATAATCATATTCTACTAAAACCTAACTATGTATTTTACGTGGACAATTTTCACTTGCCACGTTATAACGTATTGAAATATTTAATTAAATATAGGATAGCTCATTGACTCACAAGGCTCGAAAACGATTTGGCCAAAATTTCCTGCATGACCCTGGGGTCATTCAGCGCATTGTCAGCAGCATCAACCCTCAGGAGGGGGATTGTCTGGTGGAGATTGGCCCTGGCCAGGGGGCGATCACTAAGCTGCTATTGCCGAAGCTGAAGCGTATGCAGGTGATTGAGCTGGATCGTGATTTGATTGAGCCGCTGGCACAAACCTGTGGCCCGTTGGGAGAGCTGAAGATTCATAGTGCGGATGCGTTGAAATTTGATTTTCACCAACTCACCGATCAGCCCGGTTCTCTGCGCGTGGTGGGCAACCTGCCCTACAATATATCGACACCTATTCTATTCCACCTGATTGACCAGCTTGAGACCATTAAGGATCTCCATTTCATGTTACAGAAAGAGGTGGTGGATCGGATGGCGGCTGGCCCAGGTAGTAAAACCTATGGACGGCTTTCGGTTATGTTGCAGGCCCATTGCCAAGTGACACCGCTATTTGATATTGGCCCAGGGGCCTTTCAACCGGCACCCAAGGTGAACTCTGCGTTTGTTCGCCTGACACCTCATGCAACACCCCGAGTGGTATTGAAGGATCAAACCTATTTTCGTAAGCTGGTGACGCAGGCTTTTTCACAACGACGTAAGACGATACGAAATAGCCTGCGCAAGTTAATGATTACAGATGATGCCTATTTGGCAGCAAATGTGGATCAGAAGATGCGTCCTGAACAGTTAAGCCTGGAGCAGTTTGCTGCACTGGCCAATGTGAGCTTTGATCTCAAGCCAACAAGTGATGCTTAGCTAGGGAACCTCTGATTAAGTCTGGTTGCACTAAAGCATAAGATTCGCTAAAGCTCAGCTAAAATTTAGGCTGAAATAAAACTGTTCCGATTTGTTTCGAAGTGAGCTGTAATAGTTGTTCTATTGCAGCGATCTTCGGAGCAAATCGGGGCGGTTTTAGTCAGTCTAAAACAATCATGACTCATTCAGAGGTTCCCCAGATAGGTTAGAGCTTCTCGCTCGCTGCCTCTAGTACAGCCGTCATACCTAGATCCAGCTCTTTATTGGCGTGGCTGAGCAACGGCATGACAGCGCGCATGAGCTGGCTCAGCTGATCAGCGTTAATACTGTCACCCGCTCCCGCTTCAATCTTGGCGATGGCCTGAATAATATCGAGACTGGGCTGTTGGTCTGTTGCTCTTCGTGTCCCTTGGCTCTCCGAAGGGGCCTCAGCGGCGGTAATCGGCACAACATTTTCCACCTCCGCAGCGAGTGGCACGATATTGGTCACAACACCTCCGCCAGCGGCGATAGCGCTGTTCAACGCCTCCTTTGCCTCGCCAACGAGCTGAGCAAAGGTGGCGCAGGGCTGCTCTAGATTGAGGATGGCCACCCCGGCACTGATACGAAGATCTAGCGGTTGACCAGACACATTTATAGCTAATGAGTCGATCTCTTCACAGAGACGCTCTATTGAGCGCAGGCTGCCTACACGGTTGGTGAGCGGCAGAATAAGTGCAAATCTAGCGGTACCAATACGGGCTGAAATATCCTCTCTGCGCAGGGTGGTGACAATCGCCTGACTCAGCTTGACCAGAATATGGGCGGCACTCTTTTTGCCATATTGGTTAAGGAGATCCATAAAATGGTTCACCTCTAGCAGCGCCACCGCTAGCTCTGTTTTGTGCCGCACGGCCAGTGAGAGATCTTGATCGCCATGTATGAAGTAGGATTGTCTGTTGGCTAAGCCGGTGAGCCTGTCTCGCTCCGATTTCTCTTCCACCTCTGCCAATTTCTGGCAGTAACCGATATAGGCATCGGCCCGATTTTTTAGGGTGACGGCATCAAAGGGTTTAACAATGAAATCTGTTGCGCCGAGATTTAGCACTTTTCGCTTGGTGCTGTCGCCATCATCATTTCCGGTGATGATAATGACCGGCAGATTGAGCAGATGCGGATCATCTGAACCACGAATAAGCGCGAGCAGTTCATAGCCATCTGAGCCTTCCATCTGAAGATCGGAAAAAACGGCGGCAATATTGGGGTTCTGCTGCAACACCTCCCACCCCTCTAACCCACTCGCCGCTTCATGAATTGTATAGTCAGATTGGAGGATTTTTTTGGCTGTCCAGCGGACTACTTTAGAGTCATCGACAACTAGAATTTCTCTCTTTGGCACATCACTATTCACGGTTTTCTCTCTTTAATTTCCTGGCCACCACTACCCGTTCTTAGATGGTGTATTGAGGCGCAAGATACTCATCCATGAAGTATATAGAGCTATCCTCTCGTTTCCATAAAAGTATAGTCAGCAAATACAGTACCCTGTCACAGGGCTGATTTTGATACTCATCAATGCAATCATTCTTTGGTAAATGCTAATATCCTACCTTTTTAGTCAAGAGTACCCTCTATGCCTGTTATTCAGCTCAATGAACCCACGCCCCCAAAAATAGAGGGAATAGTTCCATTTGCACTTGGCTTTCGCCCCTTCTTTTTTGCGGCAGGTGTTAGTGCAACGCTGCTGCTAGTGGTCTGGCTGCTGAATTGGCATGGTGTCATTGAGGCCAACAGTTACTACTCACTGATCGGCTGGCATAGCCATGAGATGCTATTTGGTTATGGCATTGCGATTATCGCGGGCTTTCTGCTCACCGCCGTGCGCAACTGGACCGGACAGGACACTATTGTTGGCAAACCGTTGGCCGCATTGAGTGCCGTCTGGCTAGCAGGACGGCTACTCCCCTTTGCCCACCCACTGGTGCCTGGCGCACTCATTGCGCTGGTCGATATCGCCTTTATCCCACTCATGGTTGCTGCATTGATTGGCCCGCTGTGGAAAGGGGAGAACAAGATCAATCGCCGCTTTATTCCACTGCTGCTGACGATGGCATTGGCCAACCTGCTAACGCATCTACAGGCCCTTGGGCTCGCCGACACCGCACAGCTCGGCACCACCTTGATGCTAAATATGATCCTGCTGCTACTGATCTTTGTTGCTGGACGCATCCTGCCCTTCTTTACTGAAAATGCGATCCCCAACGCCAGAACTACCTATGTACCCAAGGTTGATCAAATTGGTTTTTACCTGATCATTGCACTGGGGCTGAGCCAACTACTGCTACCAATCAATTTCTTAGTGGCGGCACTGGCACTTGCCCTAGCAATCAACCAAGGAATACGTCTCTACCACTGGTATGACTCACGCATCTGGGGCATTCCTATTCTCTGGATTCTACACACCGGATACGCCTGGCTGGTGATTGGCCTGCTGCTAACGGCCGCCGCACAACTCGATCTATTCCCAGCCAATTTGGCTATTCACGCCCTGACCACTGGTGCCGTTGCGGTCTTCACATTCGGCATGATGTCCCGGGTGGCACTAGGCCATAGTGGCCGACCACTACAGCCAAAACGGATCATTGAGCTCTGCTATATCGCCATCAACCTAGTGCCGCTACTACGGGTATTTGGCCCACTACTACTGCCTGCGCAGTACAATATCTGGGTCGATGTCTCCGGCCTGATCTGGATCATTAGCTTCGCTATCTTCTGCGTGGTCTATCTGCCTATTCTACTGCGCCCAAGATTGGATGGACGACCAGGGTGAATAAACACCCTCGCTGCAAACGGACGGGGTATTCCATTTGTAGGTTTGCCTTAACCTCCATGGATGGAGCAAATGCAGAGGAATTGTTGGGAACAATTTCTGTAAGGCAAACGTACGCGGCTGAAGCCGCACCTACATAGATCTTTCGCTGCACCAACAGTAGGCGCTTTAGGCGAGCAGCGGGGAATTAGACCCATAGCTATTGGTGATTAGCGACCCAGGCCGCTACGCGACCACAAATCAAAGAATAACATGCGGCCTATCGAAAATGGTGCACAATT
>JAKITT010000100.1 GCA_021647945.1 Candidatus Polarisedimenticolaceae bacterium | reverse complement strand
AGCACCAGTGTAATTTCGGCCTTTGCTCCTGTATGCACCTAATCTAATTGTGCACCATTTTCGATAGGCCGCATGTTATTCTTTGATTTGTGGTCGCGTAGCGGCCTGGGTCGCTAATCACCTAAACCTTAGATATTACACCGCTCACTCAAAATAGGTGAATCTCAATAACAAAGCGTGTCATTCAAAATAGCTGCAATACTCAAAAAGAGCATTAAAGAGATGCAAATAAGTGGCCGACACCTATTAGTGAATAGATAACTAAATTACTAACTGATCAATATGTATATCAAAGAGCTCGCCTCAAAAAAGTTTTTAGTCGTTGATGACTATGGTGACATGCGTAACATGTTGAAAAACATGCTACAAATGTTTGGCGCCACAGCCATCACAACGGCTAAAAACGGGGCTGAAGCGATTGCATTATTAGAAAAAACACCTTTCGATGTCGTGCTCTGTGACTACAACCTCGGCACTGGGAAAGATGGTCAGCAGATTCTGGAAGAGGCTCGCCACCGCGAGCTGATCGGCCTCAGCACCATATTTGTCATGACAACCGCCGAAAACACTCGAGAAATGGTCTTTGGGGCTATTGAGTATGAACCTGATGGCTATCTCTCTAAACCCTTTACCAAAGATATACTCTCCGCCCGACTTAACAAACTGGTCGCCAAAAAAGCCAACCTAGCTGAGGTACAACAGGCGGTACATAACAAAAACCTCGAACTGGCGATCAAACTGCTCGATGACCTCATCAAAAAGAAACCACGCAACATTGCAGAGTTGATTCGTTACAAATCTGACCTCTGCTTACAAGCTAAGAAATATGATCAGGCGATGCTCATATTTGAACAGGCGTTATCTATTCGTGAACTCCCTTGGGCCATAATAGGCACCGGAAAAGTTCACTTTGCACGCGGCGATTTTGAAGCGGCAAGAGAGGTTTTTCAGGATCTCATTGATGAAAATGAGTCCTTCATCAGCGCCTATGACTGGCTGGCAAAAACCCTGCTCGCAATGGAAGAGCCTGGCGAAGCACAAGAGGTCTTAAAAAGCGCCGTTGAGCTCTCACCGAAAGCGATTCTGCGCCAAAAGATACTGGGCAACGTGGCACTCAATAATAACGATTATGAGTGCGCCGAGAAGGCCTTTGGCAAGACAGTCTCCCTCGGCCGCTACTCTGTTTTTAAAAGCCCCCATTTCTACGCCAAATTGGCGATCAGCAAATCAAACCTCGGCAGCGCCAACGCACATGGCAACGCGCTTGAGGTGATCCATCAACTGGAGAGAGCGTTCGGCTCAGACAAAGAGGCTAAACTGATTGCTAAAACCGTCGAGTCTCAGGTCCACGCCAATGCTGGAGAGACGGAGAGTGCCCAGAAGAGCTTCCAAGAGGCGGATAAACTATACCAGCGTCTCCACAATAAAATAGACCCGAGCAGCACACTGGAGATGGCCAAAGCATGCGCTGCGGTCGGCGACAAAGAGAGAAGTGTTGAGATACTAAAAGATGCTGTACGAAACAATCATGATAACAAGGAGCTGCTGCGTGAGGTGGAGTCCACCTTCCATCAAGCGGGAATTGAAGGTGATGTAAAGGAGATGATCAAACGTGCCAGTGAGGAGATATTCCAACTCAACAACAACGGTGTCTCCCTCGCTCAACAGGGTAAATATGACCAGGCGATCAAACTATTTAATGAAGCAGCCAACAGCATGCCGGGAAATCGAGTGATCAATCTCAATGCTGCAAAGGTGTTAATTCGCTTTATGCAACGAGAGGGCAAAAACACAGAACACATCGGCATGGCCAGAAAATATCTTGATCGCATCCGCAAGCTGGATAGCGGCAACCCCGCACTGAACACACTTCAAACAACATTAAAAGGCATTGTTGATTCATAAATAAGGGCACCTCTATTAATTCTGGCTGAGACAGATTGAGATTCATAATTTTCAAGGGCAAGGTGCTAAGTGCTTGTAATAGTTGTTCTATTGCAAGCACTTAGCAACACTGCCATTGGGAATTATGGGTTCAAGCTGCTCATCCACGAATTAATAGAGGTGACCATAACAGTACCAGGGAACTCAGATGCAATTTTCGGACATCCTCGCCGCCTCAATCCATGACATAAAGAACTCACTGGGCATGCTCATGGCCACGCTCGACAACCTCTCAAGCAACCCAAAAAACCATTTTGAACACCCAGAGCAGGTGATCCGCCTGCAGGAAGAGACTAAACGGGCCAACAATGACCTCATCCAACTCCTACTGCTCTACAAATATGAGAATGGACGGCTGGGCCTCAATGTGAATGAACTCAATATTGAAGAGTTTTTAGAGGATATCCAGATTGAAAATTGCTCACAACTTCAAGCAAGAAAGATCTCACTCAAGATTGCTTGTGATCCCGACCTATTTGGCTACTTTGATGATGATCTGGTCAAAGGGGTGATCAACAGCGCCATTGGCAATGCCAGCCGTTACACGCAATCACAGATTCTGCTCAGTGGCTATGAAGATGAAGGTTATCTCATCATCAGTGTTGAAGATGATGGCAGCGGTTTCCCAATATCCATGTTGGAGGCGCAAGAGACAGAACAGAACAAGGGCAGCTTCTCATCTGGCAGCACCCAACTCGGCCTCTATTTTGCGCAACAAGTGGCCTCTATTCATGAAAATCGTGGCAAACGAGGCTGCATCAGACTGGAGAACAACCGGAATTTAACCGGCGGCTGCTTCTCCATTCAGCTACCGTAGTATGCCCGCAAGGGGGTCTCTGATTAAGTCTGGTTGCACTACAGCATAAGGTTCGCTAAAGCTCAGCTATGAATTAGACTGATGTCTACAGGGATGTAGGTAATTAGGGCCATGCAGGAGCAATTAGCGAGATGAAAACATTCCGATCTTCGGGCCGAAACGGGGCAGTTTCGGCCAGTCTAAAACAATCATGACTTAATTCAGAGACGCCTAAGAGCAGCGCTCTCAATTTAAAGCCACCTGATTTAATATCATGAGTATAAGGGCAAATCCTACATCTACATTGACGCAATGCATTAGAATGCACTAATGTTATTATTTAGCACAATGCCAGAATGCTCATTTTCGTCTTGAGTATTCTTAAAGTAGATTAACGGAGCTAAGCCTATGAAGAATATACTTATCTATACGATAATATTTATTGGCACCATGCATGTCAGCCAATCTTGGGCAGGCAACGGAGCGATGACTGAAAATAACACTTCAACCACTGGACGAGATATTTTTTACGAGATCCCCACTGAGTATCAGTGTCGGATTTGTCATGATGATCTCAATAGATTTCCAATGCTTGGGGATACCAATCAGAACAAACATCACCTCCTTATTAGCACAGATATCACAGAGCCTACGGCACCTCCAGGCACCATTCTTGGCGACTACTACACCTGTCTTACCTGTCACTCATCAGCAGATAGCCCTCTTTACTTCACCAGAGACTGCCTAGAGTGCCACTCGGAAGAGAGCGTCACCGGCAGCCCATCAGGCCAAGAGATCAATCGGCATCATCAAACCGAGAGCTTCATAAATCGTGACTGTAGTATCTGTCATAATAGTGGAAGGTGGAGATAGGCTGTTTTTAACGTTCCAACACAAACAGAGGCCGCCGCTCAAAGGACAGCAGCTTATTTATATTGACCACCTCCCCCTAAGCACGACAGTAGCGCTAAAGCCCTCCCCTCGCGCTTCATTTAACATACGCACAACACAGCGCTTAAGATAAGCAAAATCACCTCAATTTCCGCTCTTTCCTTGGTGTTGTTATCAGACGCCATCAATTCTATTGTAGAATCCGTTTCTTTGAGGAGCATCAAATGCAGATCTATATCAACGGTGAAGAGAAAACAGTTGCTGCTGAGAGCAGCATGGCCGCTCTGATTGAGCAGCTAGCGCTGACCGACAAACGCGTTGCGGTCGAGGTCAACGAGGAGCTGGTTCCACGCAGCACCTTTGAGCAGCATCTGATCCAAGCCAATGACCGGATCGAGATTATCAACGCCGTCGGCGGCGGTTGATCCCCCCGAATTCTAAGCTTATGAGCACTACTACTATGTCAAATACAAATTCAGATACCTTTACTATTGCGGGCCAAACTTTCAGCTCACGTCTGCTAGTTGGCACCGGCAAATACAAAGATTTCAATGAGAGCCAAGCCGCCATTGAGGCGAGTGGTGCTGAGATCGTGACGGTAGCGGTACGTCGCACCAACATTGGCCAGGATAAAAATGAGCCCAATATTCTCGATATTCTGCCACCTGAAAAGTACACCATCCTGCCCAATACTGCTGGCTGCTTCGATGCCAAGAGCGCCGTGCGCACCTGTCGTCTAGCACGTGAACTGCTGGGCGGTCACAACCTCGTCAAACTGGAGGTGCTGGGTGACCAGAAGACCCTCTTTCCCGATATGCGCGCCACATTGGAGGCGACGGAAGAGCTGATTAAGGATGGCTTCGACATCATGGTCTACACCAATGATGACCCGATCCTGGCCAAACAGCTGGAGGAGATGGGTTGCGTAGCGGTGATGCCACTGGCCGCACCCATTGGCTCAGGTCTTGGTATCCGCAATCGTCTCAATATCCGCACCATTGTTGAGAATGCCAATGTACCCATTTTGGTCGATGCTGGTGTCGGCACTGCCTCTGATGCCGCCGTGGCAATGGAGCTGGGTTGTGATGGAGTGTTGATGAATACCGCCATTGCCGCCGCACAAAACCCCGTGCTTATGGCTTCTGCGATGCGTAAGGGAATCGAAGCGGGCCGCGAAGCCTTTTTAGCGGGCCGCATGCAGGCAAAACGATTTGCCTCCGCCTCATCACCCATTGATGGGCTCTTCTTCTAATTTATTTAGAGAACATAGGGTGGCCGCTATTTGTGGCCACCCTGCATTTCAGATCAAGGCCATGACAGAACAACCGCTAAAACATCGCCCAATCCGTAGTTTTGTCCTGCGCGAAGGACGTATGACAGAGGGGCAGCAACGCGCCTTTGAAGAGCACTGGTCACGCTTTGGTATCGACCTGCCCGATGGCCATCTCGATCTACCTGCCCTCTTCGACAACGACCACCCGGTGATCGTGGAGATCGGTTTTGGGAATGGTGAATCGCTGTTTCAGATGGCACAAAACAGGCCTGAATATAACTACCTCGGCATTGAGGTACACCGCCCTGGCGTGGGCCATCTGATGTTGCGTCTAGCCGAGGGCAATCTCTCCAATGTGCGCGTGATGCGTCATGATGCGATGGAGATACTGCGCCACCATCTGGCAGACCACTCGCTGGCGGGATTGCAGCTCTTTTTCCCCGACCCCTGGCACAAAAAACGCCACAACAAACGGCGTATTGTACGGCCTGAATTTATCGATCTACTGCGCCAAACGCTACAACCCGGTGGTTTCCTACATATGGCCACTGACTGGGAGCATTATGCGGAACAGATGATGAAAGAGTTGAGCGCCGCCGAAGGTTTTAAAAATAGCGTTGGCGACAACAACTTCACCCCCCGCCCAGATGAGCGTCCATTGACCAAGTTTGAGCAGCGTGGTGAGCGGCTGGGTCATGGTGTTTGGGATCTGATATTCATTCGACAGTAGTGCATGACGCGTCTCACTCTACATCAATTTCAGACCGATCTGCTGCAACCGTTTGATCTGCAACTCAACGCAGGCGACTGTTTCACCCTGAGCGGCTCCTCAGGCTGCGGTAAGAGCATGCTATTCCGCGCCATTGCCGACCTCGACCCACACCAGGGTGAGATGCGCTTAGATGACCAACTCTCTACACAAATTCCCGCACCACAGTGGCGGCAACAGGTGGGCCTGCTGCCCGCTGAGAGTGGCTGGTGGGCAGATGAGGTGGGGCAGCATTTCAACAATCCCGACCTGGCCCTTTTGGCCGCACTCGGCTTTGCACCTGAGGTGTTGCAGTGGCCGGTGGATCGGCTCTCCAGCGGTGAGCGACAACGGCTGTCCCTGGCCCGGCTGCTGGGTAACCGACCCAAAGTGCTGCTACTGGATGAACCAACCGCCAACCTAGATGGCGAGAATAGTCTACGGGTGGAGCAGGTCATCACTGAATACCAAGCCACTCACCACAGCGCCACCCTCTGGATCAGCCACGACCCAGTGCAACAGCGGCGTATCGGCAACCGACATCTCGTCATCAGTGATGGCACCGTAAGATGGAGCTAATATCCCTCACCCCTTTTACGCTTGCGCTGGCCGCTGGGCTGGTGCTGCTTCTCGGCCTACTCTCACTTAAGCTTCAACTCGGCCTAGAGCGACGCCTGCTGATCGCCGCTGTACGTAGTGTGGTACAACTTACACTGCTTGGCCTGGTGCTAAAGACACTGTTTGAGCAATCCTCTCTCTGGAGCGTCATGGCCTTGGCGATCTTCATGCTCAGTGTGGCGGGGTATGAGGTGATGGCACGCCAGAAACGCCGTTTCCGTGGTTTTTGGGGGATCGGTGTCGGCACCCTATCGATGTTCATCTCCTCCTTCAGCATCACCTTGATTAGCCTCCATTTCATCATCCAGGTCGACCCTTGGTACACACCACAATACCTGATCCCACTCCTTGGCATGCTGCTCGGCAACACCATGTCTGGCATCGCCATCAGCCTGGACAGTCTCACCCACAACGCATGGCAGCAGCGCCGCGCGATTGAGGCGCGTCTAATGCTTGGCCATAGCTGGAATCAGGCGATCAATGAGATTCGACGTGACGCACTGCGCGCGGGCCTCATCCCCATCATTAACGCGATGGCTGCCGCAGGCGTGGTCAGCCTGCCCGGTATGATGACAGGACAGATTCTGGCAGGCTCGCCCCCCCTCGAAGCGGCTAAATATCAGATATTGATTCTGCTGCTGATCGCGGCGGGTACCGGCTTTGGCGCAATCACCGCCACCATGATGGGCTCTCGCCGTCTCTTTGATCAACGCCAACGGTTACGTCTCGAACGCCTCTCAATAAAGAGCCATTAGCCCGGTTCTATTAGCTCTTCATCACGACCGTTCTTAGCACTCTGGTACTTCTCTGCCTTGGCATTGCAGACAGCAACGCATGGCTCTTTTTTTCTGGTGTGGTCTCTCTACGGCTGTTTGTCTATCTATATTAAGATTGGTAGAAGTTTTTTAAAACGAATTGACCCTGAATAGCGTCCAGTTAACCGATAGTGAAGTCCTCATTTCAAAAACATTTTAAGGACGACTAAGTCCGCAACACCATGACTTGATTAAGGTCCATCAACTAACCCAGCAGTTTAGAACCATCTTTCCCAGTAATACCCACCCTATATCGGTGCAAATAATCCTACTATTTCATGCATTATATTCCCATATTTTCCCACCAAGGACTAAAATCATGAAGAACGATATGTGATATAGAGGGATGCTAGAGCACCCTATTTACCCCCTCATCATTGAGAAACTATAAACAAGACGAATAATGACAGGCAATAATAAAACTGCACAGCCAACCAAGGAGCAGTCACTGCTACTACAGTTCGGCACGCGTCAATTCCAGTATCTGAGTGCTCTACTATTAACCATCTTTATCATTTTTATCATCTTCATCGCATCACTGGCATTGAACAAGCATAAAGAGACCCTTCTACTCAATATAGAGAGCTCTCTACAGACGGTTCTACACACCACGGTAGAGGGGCTTGATATCTGGGTGCATAGCAAGAAGCTTATTCTGGAACAGGTCGGGCACGATAAGAGACTGGTGCAACTCACCGAACAGCTTCTCAAACTGGACAGCGATCGTGACCATTTAATCGCCTCTCCCCTGCAAGGGCAGATCCGCCACTTTTTCCAACAGCAACAATATTTAGTGGGTGATATCGGCTTTTTCATTATCAGCCCAGATTTCATCAGCATCAGCTCCAAGCGCGACACCAACATTGGCACACTCAACCTCATTGCCAAACAGCGCCCCGATCGGTTACAGCGTGCCCTGCATGGTCAAGCGGTGTTTGTTCCACCCATCCGTTCCGATATTGAGATCCCCGGTAGCACGATGCAAGGCAAGCCCCCGACCATGTTTATTGCCGCACCTATCATCAATGCTAATGGTGAAACCATTGCCATCGTCACGCAGAGATTGCTACCTGAAAAGGAGTTCTCTCGCATGACCAAGCTTGGTCGGATCGGGAAAACCGGTGAGACCTACGCTTTTGATGATCATGGCCGGTTGATGTCAGCCAGCCGCTTCGACCAACATCTACGCAATATTGGCCTGATTAGCGAGCAACAGTCCGGTACGCTCAACATCCAAATTCGAGATCCTGGCGTCAATCTGCTCAACGGTGAAACAGCGTCTCTACCGCGTCACAAACAACCTTTAACCCGCATGGCTAGCAGCGCTATTGCAGGAGAGTCGGGCAGTGATATTGAGGGCTATCGGGATTACCGAGGCGTACCCGTTTATGGTGCCTGGGTATGGAACACGGAACTTAGTCTCGGCTTAACATCAGAGGTCGATGTTGAAGAGGCGCTCGCCACCTACTATACCATTCGTCAAACCACCATCAGTGTAGTCAGCATCACACTACTCATCTCCATCTTTTCTGCTATCTCTATCTTGTATACCGGTGGCCGTGCCAATAGAGCACTCTGCAAAGCCCGCGATGAACTTGAGGGAAAAGTAGAGGAGCGCACCGCTGAACTCTCCAAGTTAAATCAGGCAATAGAGCAGAGCCCGGTGGCGATAATGATCACCGACACAGCTGGGTTGATAGAATATGTCAATCCTGCCTTTACTAAAAATACCGGTTACCTGCCTGAAGAGGCGATTGGTCAAAGAACACACTTCCTGAGAACCGAGCTGCGCTCTGATGAGGAGTACGACAAAATTTGGCAGGGTATCTTCCAAGGCCAAACTTGGGAAGGAGAGTCAC
The DNA here is from genome assembly GCA_021647945.1 of Candidatus Polarisedimenticolaceae bacterium. Lineage (GTDB taxonomy): Bacteria > Pseudomonadota > Gammaproteobacteria > Chromatiales > Chromatiaceae > JAKITT01. The sequence continues at coordinate 2,975 of JAKITT010000100.1, read as the reverse complement.
AAAATAGACGCAAAGATCGTAGCGTCTACTGGGATAAGAGCATCATCACCTCAATCCGCGGCCCCTCAAATGAGATCACCAACTATCTCGCGCTAATGGTGGATATTAGTGAAGCTAAGGCAATGGTGCTAAAACTTCGCAGTGCCAGGGAGGAGGCAGACAACCACGCCAATGAGACTAAAGTTCTAGAAGAGCTGCTACGTCTCTCCATTGCCGATAGCCACTTAGATGATTACCTCAATAACGCCTTGGAGGCACTCATTGAGATGACGCCCTGGTTATGCCTTCTACCCAAGGGGGCCATTTTTTTGACCGCAGATGAGGGGAGAGGTGAGCAACTCAAAATGGTTGCAGAGAAAAATATGCCTGATCAGCTACTGACACTCTGCAATAACGTCCCTTTTGGTCACTGCCATTGTGGGCTGGCGGCTCAAACGGCTGAGATACAGACCTGCCAGCATGTCGATGAACGCCATAAAATCAGCTTTGATGGCATGGCAGATCATGGTCATATCAACATGCCTATCTTGAGAGGGAGTACGGTGCTGGGTGTCGTTGTCCTCTACTTACCCCCCGCCCACCACATCTCATCGGCTGAGCGTGAATTCATGGCTCAGGTGGCAGGTGTGCTTAGTATGGGCATTGCACTGCACTACAACCACCAAGCACTGGAGCAGGCCCTGAAGAGCGCCGAGCAGGCGACACAAGCCAAAAGTGACTTTCTAGCCAACATGAGTCATGAGATCCGCACCCCAATGAACGCCATCATCGGCATGACGCATCTGGCCATGCAGACCTCTCTAAACCCAAAACAGAAAGACTATATCCAGAAGATTTTCAGCGCCTCCAACGCACTCCTCCACATCATCAATGACATTCTCGACTTCTCAAAAATTGAGGCGGGTAAACTTGAGATCGAATCAACCTACTTCCACCTCGATAATGTGCTGGATAACCTCGCCAGCCTAACCACCATCAACACACGTGATAAGGGGCTGGAGTTTTTGATCTCCATCGCACCAGAGGTACCCAACGGCTTAGTCGGTGACCCACTAAGACTGGGACAAATTTTAACCAATTTAGTCAATAACGCGGTCAAATTCACCGAGAAAGGTGAAATCGTCATTAAGGTAAGTATCCTCAAACAAGAGGAGAATAGAGAGCAACTAACACTACAATTCGCCATCAGTGATACCGGAATTGGCATGACTGATAAGCAGGTTGCCGGCATGTTCAAGGCCTTCTCTCAAGCAGATAGCTCAACCACCAGGAAATTTGGTGGCACAGGACTCGGCCTCAGTATCTGCAAACAGTTGGTCAGACTGATGGATGGTGACATCTCTGTTGAGAGCCGTTTTGGCGTAGGCAGCACATTTAGCTTCCATATCCCATTTGAGACCCATGAGGTGGCACAGCCATCAGGCCAACATACCTTGCCTGAAAAACTGCATAACATGCGGGTGTTGGTGGTTGACGATAGTCCTAACTCCCTCGAGATTATGCAGAACTTACTGCACAATTTAACCACCCAAGTCACCACGGCATCATCTGGCAATGCGGGGCTCAAACAGCTACAACGAGCGCAACAAGAGAGAACACCATTCCAATTGGTTATTATGGACTGGAAGATGCCTGAGCTGGATGGCATTGAGACCACGCAAAAGATCCGAGCCGATAGCACGCTTGACCCTCAGCCCACTATTATTATGGCCACCGCCTATGGCCGCGAGGAGTTAATTCGTCACACCTGTGATATCGCACTGGATGGCCTTATCCTAAAGCCGATCACCCCCTCCTCACTCTGCGACACCATTATGACGGTGTTTCAATTGGGGCAGACCGAAACGCTCCCGCAGAAAGATAATGAGACATGGGACATCGGTCTGGAGCTGGTGAAAGAGATCCGCGGCGCCCATATCCTGTTAGTTGAGGATAATGAGGTCAACCAACAGGTTGCCATCGAATTATTAGAAAAAGCACAATTCCATGTGACCGTCGCCAACAATGGCAAAGAGGCGGTTGAACTGGTCAATAAAGAGACATTTGATTGTATTCTTATGGATCTACAGATGCCCATCATGGATGGCTTTGCCGCCACTCAGCTACTGCGCAGTGATCCAAAAAATGATGCACTACCCATCATCGCCATGACCGCGAATGCACTCGTTGAAGACCAAGTACGCTGCCAAGAAGCTGGAATGAATGGTCATATCGCCAAACCGATAGCCCCAAAAGAGATGTTCGCCACATTGGTAGCAACCATAGAACCCGAGGAGCGTGATCTACCGGCCCAATCAATCAAACTAATACCCGCTAATGAATCTAACTTCACACTGCCCGATCTGCCAGGCATTGACCTACAATCCGCACTTGCCAGGGTCTCCGGCAGCCATCAGAGCTTTCGGAAGCTACTACTCAAATTTGCTGAAAACCAAGCAGATGCGATGAACAGTACCAGAAAGGCATTGGCGCACAGAGACCCATTATTAGCCATACGCATCGCCCACACATTAAAGGGAACTGCGGGTAATATCGGCGCCACACTCCTACATAAAAAAACCACTGCGTTAGAATCAGGGCTGAGAGAGAACCATGCCGAGGCACTGTCATTGATAGCAGAGACTGAGCATGAGCTGAACAGGCTGATTGAGCTGATTAAACCCCTCTCCATCATACATAAGAGCGAAGCAGCTCAAGAGATTATCACACCAGAAGCACTGGCTGAAAAACTGCAACAGCTGCAACAGCATCTAGAAGAGTACAATTCGGAGTCAGTTGAGGCATTTGAAGAGATTCTGAATCTACCCACCGAAGCAGCACTCCACGCCGACCTCTGGAGCCTACAGAAACTAATTAATCAATATGATTTTGAAAGTGCCTCCGTTGAGCTGAAAAAATTAACCAAGAAACACTCAATTCTAGGGTGAACATAGGGATAGGGCACCATGACAGATAGCCACAAAAAACAGGTCATT
>JAKITT010000099.1 GCA_021647945.1 Candidatus Polarisedimenticolaceae bacterium | reverse complement strand
GTAAGGTAGAATGTGTGTTGGCCTTGGTTGTTTCACCCATTGGGTGTCGGTTTGTTTTGTCGCTAACCATTATACAACCAAGGCTTTCTGCGTTTTACGTTTTTCTATGTGGGGATTAGGGTAGCTAAACGCTCTGCTGGCACAATGCGGTGAGTTGTTCTGTGGTTTCATCATAAAGTTGTAATAGCTTCTGGCACTCTTGCTGTATCCCCTTAGTGGTTCCTTTTCTTGATTTATGTTCAATACGCCTTGCTACGGCAGATAGTGCCATTGCGCCAACATTAGCACTACTTGATTTCAGTGAGTGGGCGGGATTGATCAGTTTTTCCAAATCCATCTGCTCTGATGCCTCTTCAATAGCATCAACCAACGGCAGTGAGTTAACTAGAAAGCTCTTAATTAGAGTGGTGGTCTGCTCTTCCATGATGTCAAATAGCTCATTGATAATGGCCGCATCGATAATGGGCGGCGCATCTTTCACTACACTCACTCTTCTACGCTTGTCAGATAAGTGGTTTTGCTCAAAGGTGGCAATTGTCTTATCAACAGATAACCACTGTTTCATCATACTTCGGATGCCGGCGGGCTTTACCGGTTTTGCTAGGTAGTCATCCATACCAGAATCCAGGCACTTTTCACGATCACCCGCCATGGCGTTTGCGGTCATGGCGATGATGGGGGTACGGGCTAATTTGTGTCTTTTCTCCCATTCTCGTATCGCTTTTGTGGCGGCATAGCCGTCAAGTTTTGGCATCTGGCAATCCATTAGAATCAGATCAAAATCGCTATTTTTAAACGCCTCAAGTGCGATCTGTCCATCAACCGCATTGGTTGTCTGGATCCCTAATTTACCTAGTATTTTATCTACAACAGCCAGGTTAATCGGGTTATCTTCAACCACCATGACGTGACCATTGAGAGAGGGCAGTTGAAATACGCTACCTGCCCGAGAGAGTTCAAAGTGTTTTGGGTATGTGTTATTTGATTTCTGTATATCGTCCCAACTGTGCTCTTGATCAGGCATTGAGAGGGCAACAGCTAAATCATCTGTCACCTCTTTTTGTACCATCATCTCTTCAACATCAAACATTCTATTGAGCTTGCTCAATAGTTCTGCGCTCTTTACCGGTGATTCCAGGAGCTCAACATTGATGTGATTGGTGAGGTTTTTTGCATGGGATATCGAGTCAAATACAAGACACTTAATACGTTGTGAAGTGGGTACTCGGCGGACCTCTCTAAGCAGTTGGCTGACGCCTGCACCCACTAACGTGCCATCCAGAATAATCACCTCATAGGCCCAGCTCTCACCAAGATTTGCTGAGGAGTTTAATTTTGTTAACGCCTCTTGAGCCGTTTCAGCTCGCTCATGCAGAACCCCCCAATCATTCAGGTTATTTTTGATAATCTCATAATTCTCATTTTCATAGGCGACAACTAAGGCTCTGATGCTTTGCAAGTCATACCTTAATGAAGGGCTCTCCTCAAGTGACTTACGTAGTGGGATAACAAACCAGAATACAGAGCCTTTTCCTTCGATTGATTTAACCCCAATCCGACCATTCATCAGCTCAGTAAGGCGTTTGCAGATCGCCAGTCCTAACCCTGAACCACCATGTGTTCGGGTCGTTGAGGCATCTGCCTGAGAGAAGGCGGTGAAGAGTCGCTGAGTCACCTCAGGGGACATGCCACTACCGGTATCTTGAACGGCAAACATCAGCTCAACTTCGGTACGGCTGGCGTTGCGTCGACTCACCTCAACAGAGATCCCCCCTTTCTCCGTAAATTTGATGGCATTACTGACTAAATTGGCCAGAATTTGTCTCAACCGAATAGGGTCACCACGCACACGTGATGGCACGTCAGGCGCTATGAGGTAGTTAATCCGCAAACCACGCCGATCAGCGGCATGTTTCATCAGCATCGTGACTGATTCAATTAAATCACGAACATCAATCTCAATACTCTCCAGCTCCAACTTTCCCGCCTCTACTTTGGAGAAATCAAGAATGTCGTTGATGATGCCAAGGAGCAGTTGAGATGAGTTAAGGGCCGTATTAACTAACTGTCGCTGTTCAGTGTTGAGTTGAGTTTCACGCAGCATCTCCATCGTCGGCAGAATGCCATTTAGCGGCGTGCGTATCTCATGACTCATCGTCGCCAAGAACTCTGTTTTAGCCATATTGGCTGACTCTGCAGCCTCTTTGGTCACGGAGAGTTCACGCTCTACCTCTTCCGTCTGCCCATCCTGAGCTGACAGCTCTTCACTCAAGTGAACAACCTCACTCTCCAGCTCAGCAAGACGATCTTTTAATAGGCAACGGTTTGCCGTTAATAGCAGATTACGCTGTCGAAATGCAAAGCCCCAAAATGCGGTAATAAGTAGGAGCAGCATAAAGCTAGCAGATAGAAACCAAAAAAGTTGATCTGAGGGGACTTTGCCATAGGAGAGCTCAAGTGGAACGATAATCAATGGCGAGAGGTAGAGGGTACTAATCAATGCATCGATGCAGAGATGGAGTACTGATATCAAGAGCGCCAGTAAGATAATAACTAGACTGAATGTCATCGTGTCAGTCACTGGTTGGGTCAACAGATAGTTGATCGCTAACGCCCAGAGCAGTGCCTGAGAAACCGTAACCGGCAGATAAAATAGACGCCATTTTTTGACGGCACTCTTTTCAGGTTTGAGGAGTGAGTGGGTGATGAGAAGAACAAATTGTAGGAGAGAGGCCGCAAGAAAAGATAACAGCCACCATCTTCCAGCCTCAAAGCTCAGCACTGAGCTCAATGAGGTCACGGCTGCTATTGCACCTAGATTAATAGCAATATGCAGCAAGCCACTGTTATACAACAGATTGACATTCTCAGCTTTAATACTAAAATCTTCTTTAGTTAGCGCTTGGTGAACTATTTCACTGCCCCTTAATCGCAATTAAATCATTTTGAATTGAGGACTCGTTCTAAAACAGCAGAAGAGAACCTGTCAGGATAAAATAACCATGACCGCCTTAAATGGTCAAAAATGCCCACAAATGAGACTTATTGCTTAGAAGATACCAGAATAGCGCTATCTGTTTAGAAAAAATTATTGTATTTTTGATCGTTAGCAATAGCGCCTATTACCTAGATCCTGCAAGTGATCGTGCGTGCAGGGTGTTAAGATATTGATTTGTAGAGCTTGCGTCATGTGTGTGTGAGCACTTGCAGGATCTAGGTATTACACTAAATAGAGAGATATGCCAGCCCTTTCAGCCAATATACACAAGCGGCAACAGCATCTGCTGGATGAGCTGCCTGAGAAGATCACCTCAATAGTAATGGAGTGGCGACAGCTCTCTAGAAATGACTGGGATCAGCCAGCAGCAAAAAAGTTTTTTACCTCAATCCAAGATCTGGCTGAGGCGAGTGAACGTCTCAACCTCTTTCAAATCAGTGAAACATTGGTCTCATTTGAGATCTATCTCAGCTCATTTATCGACAGTGGACTCAGCCCCAATAGCGAGCAGTTGCTGGAGGCAAACAGACTTATTAAAGCACTTCAGCACACTTGGGAAAATTTTGAGCCGCCTGAAATCTCTGAATACTCAGATTTAGATGAGTTTGATCTACCTGATCAGAATCAACAGCAGATATATTACTTTCGCGCGGGTAATGATATCGCACCTGATCTTGTCCCTGAGCTGGAGAGCCAGAACAGCACGGTTCTGACCTTTATCCAAGCAGATGACCTGTTGGCAGAGATCGAAAAAGAGGTGCCACAGGTCTTTGTCTTTGATCTCAACCTACTCGGTTCACTAAAGCGAGTGATTGAATTCATTAATCACCATAACAAAGATGCCAAACAACAGACCCACCTTCTCTGCCTCTCCCAATCAAATTCGATTAAATTAAATCTGGAGGCGACTCGCTGCGGTGTCGAAGCCTTTTATGCTCAGCCATTTAATGTCAAGAAGATCAGCCAGCAAATTATTGAGTGGACGCTACAAGATGATGAGCTCCCCTATCGGGTAGTGGTGGTTGATGATGACCCCGCGCAGGCAGATTTTGCCACCTCAGTGTTACAGCGTGCAGATATCGAAACAGTCAGTGTCACTCAGCCACTCAATGTGCTTGAGGTTCTGTATGATTTCAAACCCGATTTGATCCTTATGGATATCTATATGCCGGAGGCAAATGGCATTGAGTTGACCACCGCCATTCGCACCCACAGTGAGTTCATGACGACACCTATCGTCTTTCTCTCTGGCGAGCAGAATGCTGATAAACAGCTTAGCGCACTGAGTGTTGGTGGTGATGATTTCATCGCTAAGCCCATTCGACCAAATCGCCTTATATCCAGTGTAACCAACAGAATTAAGCGCCATCGCGAGCTACAAAAGCAAAGCAGAGAGAGTGCCAGCGAGGCACCACAACGCCCCGTAGCCCCCCCCATAGCCATCAAAGAGTTGAATACAAACAGTACGCTTTTCAAGCGAGATCAGCTTTTTGACCATCTCAGCAAACTTGTTTCAGGCCAGTTAACTAATAACCACTGCGCAGGGTTTGTCCACTTTGAAGTGGGGAATCTCGATGAGATTAGAGAGGGTATCGGGCGCACTGAAGCTGATGAGTTGATGAACGTGATAGGGCAATACTTAATTGAGCAAACCGAGTCTGGTGATGTAGTTGCTCGGCTGGGTAATGCGGTGTTTGCTGTCGTTGCAGAGCGCCTTGATGAGGAGAGCATTACCCTCTTTGCTGAACAGCTACTCAACTCAATCACGGAGAGCCATTTCACCATTGACGGCTTTAGAATCCACCCTATTTGCTATGTAGGTGTCAGGCCGTTTAATAGCGCTATCTCTGATATATCAACTATTATCAGCGAAGGTGAATTGGCAAGTGAAGAGGCCAAAAAAAGTGGTGGAAACCAAGTTGTCATACATCCAACATATGAGCCGATAGTTCCCGCCAATAGCGTTGAGGAGAGCTACCACACGCGGCTGCAAGATGCATTAAGGGACGATAGTTTTCAGGTTGTCTCTCGAATTTTCAATAACCCTAGCGATGAAAGTGAAATCAAACAGCTGGCATTAACACTGCCGACAGGAACAGGGGGGCTACATAAAGAGACCGATTTTATACCCGCTGCGAGGGAGGCCGGGTTGATTGAAGATATCGACCTATTAATTACCCGCCAAGCGCTCTCACTGCTCGATTTCCATCGCCATCAAGGCGAGAACATCAATATCTTAATCAAACAAAATCGGGAGTTTCTTGCTGATCAAGGTCGAATCCCCTGGATTCGTGAGCAACTACGCAATCGACAATTGGTCGGAACCGGCCTGATAATCGGATTAAATTTACAAGATATTGTTAGTGATATGGTTGCAGCAAGAGGCCATATTGAAGCGCTACAGAAAATGGGCATCGCTGTCGCTATTCTGCGTTTTAAACCCAATAGCTCAGCACTGAAAGTCTTGCGCTTTCTCAATGCTGAGTATGTTGTCATGTCACGTCGATATCTTGGCCTTGATCGTAAGACGGTTGATAATTTCATGGAGCATGCGCACCGCTTCAATGCAAAAGTGATCATCCCGCATGTCAGTAGCGCACGTATCCCCACTCAGCATTGGTTGCAGGTGGGCGATTACTGTCAAATGAAGGGCGCTAACCCCACCTCAGAGTAATTCAAATTGAGGTAAACCACCGCCTCTGGCGGTGAGACTCGAAAAGGCTCTGCCGTTCCGGCGTGCATGTGGCTTCATGGTAACGGCCAACAAGAATAAACCACAGAGAACACAGAGGGCACAGAGAAAAGAAAAGTATTTTGGATTCTCTGTGCCCTCTGTGTTCTCTGTGGTTATATCTGTTTTCAACCAGTTAGGAGGCTATTTTCCCTAAGCATAAGCACGTAACAAATAGCCCCTTTTAGGGGCTTTCCTCAAGCCTCCCGCTATGCGGGCGGTTAGAGACTCCCTAAGGCAGCTGAACAGGCTGTGCGGCGGACCAATCTTCAGCACGATGTTCAACCACAACATCGGTATAGACACCACCACGCACTTTGAACTCAGCGGTTAGTCGCATAAAACGGGGCTGAGTAGCAGCAACCAAATCATCTAAAATCTGGTTCGTCACCGCTTCATGAAAGGCACCTTCATCGCGGAATGACCAGATATACATCTTCAATGCTTTGAGTTCAACACACTGCTCATTTGGCACATACTCAAGTGAAAGCTCGGCAAAATCTGGCTGACCTGTTTTTGGACAGAGACAGGTAAATTCAGGCATCCGAATGCGGATGGTGTAGTCACGATCCTGTTGTGGGTTTTCGAATGTTTCCAGACTTTTGCTTGGTAGGCTAGACATGAGCGATCTGCTTAGTGGTTAAATTGGGCGGTGGATTATACGCCAGCTAACCGTGAATTAATGGAAAAAATTTTGCACATCTTCCAAGTCACGAGTCCGAGCCAATGGTGGCAAGCTATTGATAAAGAGACGGCCGTAGGGTTTTGTTAACAGCCGTGGATCACACAGTACCAATACACCACGATCACTCACATCACGAATCAGGCGACCCGCTCCCTGTTTTAATGCGATCACCGCTTGCGGCACCTGATACTCCATAAAGGGGTTGCCACCAGCTTTACGCATCGCCTCTATTCTGGCTTGCAGTACGGGATCACCGGGCGAGGCAAAAGGGAGTTTGTCGATAATCACACATGAGAGCGCCTCACCACGAACATCAACCCCCTCCCAAAAGCTGGAGGTTCCCAGCAGTACCGCATTTCCGAGCCGGGCAAACTCCTCCAATAGCTCTGATCTTGGCGCAGAACCCTGTACCAACATCGGGTAGGCAATTCTATCTTCTAGGTAGTCTGCCGCTAGACGGAGTGCCCGGTGGCTGGTAAAGAGCAGAAAAGTCCGCCCACTACTGGCCTCAATAACAGATTCGGCCAACTCGGCGACACACTGCGTAAAAGTCTCATTTCGAGGGTCTGGAATCCCCTTGGGAACATACCAGAGCGCCTGCTTGGCGTAGTCAAAGGGGCTATCCCAACAGTGACACATCGCATCTTCAATGCCCAACTGTCGACTAAAATGTGAGAAATCATCACCGATGGCGAGGGTGGCAGAGGTGAATATCCATGATGCGGGGTGACGCTTCATCTGAGCATTGAAGACATCTGCAATATCGAGAGGGGTCTGGTTGAGACGGAAGCTTTTACTCATCGTCTCAAACCAACGAATACCCTCCTCCGAGGCCTCATCACACAGTGTGGTGAGCTGCTCTGCGATCAGGGTGCAACGTTCATGGCAACTGTCGAGCCCTTTGCTGCGGCCCTTCATAAGCTCAAGCAGGCCATTAAGGGCATCAAGCGCTTCACGCATTATGTTGATGCCTCTAACGATGGAGTCATCGGCCTCAATCTCCTGCCAAGCCCCACGTCGTAAATTGAGGCCAAATGCCAAGCGGAGATCTCGCACAGACTTTTTCAAACCATCGGTGAGCTCCAACAGTTCAGGTTGATCATTGCACTCACTGTGGTACTCATTTTCACAATCTCGCGCCAGATCCAACAGTTGTTTGCCACTGACGGTGAGGCCAAAAAAGCTGGTTGCGACATCGGGTAACTGGTGGGCTTCATCAAGGATGAAACAGTCAGCACCTGGCAGAATTTCACCAAACCCCTCCTCTTTTAAGGCGAGATCAGCACATAACAGGTGGTGATTAACCACCACAATATCCGCCTCTTGAGCGCGTCGTCGCGCCTCTAATAGATAGCAATCACTGTGTGATGGACACTCTTGGCCTAGACAGTTATCGGTGGTTGAGGTGATCAAGGGTTTGATGGGTGTATCTTCGGGAATGCCACTCAACTCGGCTAGATCACCACTTTTTGTTGCTGTGGCCCAACTACGCACCTTCATTAACTCTTCACGCTGTAATGGCGGAATCTTTCGGTAGTCCTCCAGCGCTAATGCGAGGCGATGGGGGCAGAGATAGTTGGCACGGCCTTTCAGTAAGGCGACAAAGGTGGGTAGTGCCAATGCATCTCTAATTTGAGGTAGATCACGGTGGTAGAGCTGGTCTTGTAGGTTTTTTGTACCGGTCGAGATAACCACTTTCAAACCGGAGAGCAGTGCAGGCACAAGATAGGCGAAGGTTTTTCCGGTGCCAGTACCCGCTTCAGTGATCAGATTACTGCCATTTTCCATCGCTGCTGCGATCGCTTTCGCCATCTCGAGCTGTTGAGTGCGAGGTGCAAAACCTGGCAGCTTATCGGTCAAGAGCCCATCTTGACCTAGCACCTCTTCAATATCATTCATCCTGAAATTAAGCCATCCTCTTTGGTCCAGACCAGATGCCCAATTATTTTAAAACGGGCTATCGAAAGTGCACCACGTTTAGCTCGATTACTACTGCTTTTGTTGGCACTCTCTTCAAGATCATCACGTTTTGCTTCATAGATCTCATAGGGTTCATACTCTTTATTCATAAGCACTAGAACAACACTATCCCACTCCTGCTCCATCTTAATCTGGCCAATGCGTTGACCCGTTTTGGTCTCATCAAAGATGGTGCGGCTTTTAATTTGAATACGGCAGTTATTTTTGCGTGGATTGATCGCGTCATAGCCCATCTCACCTTCTGGTTTTGGCTCCAGTTTGAGTAGACGAATGGCATCATGCTCAGCAATTTCATTACTAATACCCGGCAACGGTTTCCCCATAGTTCGGCGATAATCTGCTGCAAGTTGCCTCGCTTGTGCTATGAGTTTATCAACGGCATAAACCTTCAACGGCATATCCTAGCTCTGAATAGTTTAAATAGAGTCATTATGGCAAGGCATTGTAACGAATCACTATTGCAGTGTCGCGGCCCGATTTTCAGCCTCTTTCGCACCAACATAGTCTCTCTCAATTCGGCGCACAGCTGCAATGATGTGCCAGTTATCATGACGAATGGGGGCCCCTTTTTCAGTCAAGGCGTTGGATCGTGCAGCCAGATCACCCGCCTGCTTAAACTGCTTCTGCTGCAGATAGAGTTGTGCGAGACGATTCCACAGATGAGGATTACGCGGTTCGATTCTCAACGCCCGCTCAAGTGTGGTCACTGCATCTTGTAAATCACCCCGTCGCCGTTGCTGCTCTGCCTGTTCAGTCAAACTATCAATGGCGCTGATCATCTGCATCTCCAGCGGTTTTGATTCACTAAGAGCGAAAACTTGAGCATCACTGTTCTTTTCTACCAGGCGTCTCTCTGGAATAACTTTTTGCTGTGCGCTGTCAGGCGTGACCGGAGGCTGTATCGCCTCCTCAACAGGTGCAAATCGGGTTTGCTGTGTGGCAGAACATCCTGCCACCAACAGCAGCACCATAAAAATAACCCACCCTACCGATACTCGCATGATCAAAAAAACCTCCTAAAAAAACGCTCTACCACCGATTGACAGGCAGAGGCTTGGCTCGGTTCACTCCCACGAATAAAGGGAACCTCTATCACCTCATCACAGCTCTCATCTGCCAATAGGTGATCATTGCGGTCAAGCCGGAATAGGTCAACATTATCTGGCATGAGCGGTTCAAAAGGGGCTGAAGATAACCTATTTATTATCTCACCCCAGACCTGTAAAGCCCCGGTTGCCCCCGTTAACCCAGTGGGTTGATTATTATCCTGCCCTACCCAGACCACCGCAACATGTGTGCCGGTGAACCCAGCAAACCAGCTATCACGGTAATCATCCGTTGTGCCGGTCTTACCCGCCACGTTGAGTTCACGACTAAGCAGCGTATTGAGTGATTTGCCCGTCCCACTCCGCACCACCTCTTGCAGGGCTCTATTGAGCAGATAAGTGGCACCCGGGTCGGTTGCTATCTCAACATTGAGTGAGTAGCGACTCAACGGTTTGCCATTCGCATCTGCCACCATATGTATTGCGCGTAAGGGGGCCTTAAAACCACCTGCGGCCAAGGTTTGATAGAGCTGTGTCACCTCAAGCGGTGAGAGTGACAAGGCACCTAAAAAGAGTGAGGGGTATGGCGCAATCTTACGCCTGATACCTGCTGCTTTTAGGGTTTTGATCACCTTGCGTACACCAATATCAAGCCCTAGATTAACCGTCGCCAGGTTGTGTGACTCAGCAAGTGCCGTACTGAGTGGGACATCACCATGCGTAATACCATCAAAGTTTTTAGGGCGCCACAGCGTACCATCAGCGCCTTTTAAAGTGACGGGAGCATCCTTCAGAGGTGTTAATAGATTGTAGCGATTAGCCTCCTGCAATGCCGCCAAGTAAACAGCAGGTTTGACCAGCGAACCGATGGGGCGAATGGCATCCAATGCACGATTAAAACCAGCAAAACCAGGTTTTCTGCCACCCACAACGGCAAGCACTTCACCACTCTCAACACGTGCCACAACCGCTGCGGCCTGTAGGCTATTTAACTCTTTACCTCGTGCGGTCTCAATTTTATCTAACCGACTAACCAGCCCTCTCTCCGTATGCCTCTGCACCAAAGGATCAAGCGTTGTATAGATCCTCAGCCCTTCTGAGTTTAGATCTTCCTCCCGATAGTCTCGCAGCAACTGGCGTCTCACTAGATCAATAAAGGCAGGGTAACGCTTATTGGCGCGATTACTGCCCACCTCTACCGCTAATTTTGAACGTGTAGCTGCATCAGCTTGTTGCCTGTTTATCAGCCCCTGCTTCAGCATGACATCAATAACCAAATTGCGTCTCTTTGTGGCCCGCCGGCTATCTCTTCGCGGATCATAATAGGAAGGGCCTCTGATCATCCCTACCAACATTGCAATCCTGGTGAGGTCTAACTCAGCCAGTGGTCTATTGAAATAGAATTGACTCGCTAGGCCAAAACCATGAATGGCTCTACCACCATCCTGCCCAAGGTAGATCTCATTGCTATAAGCCTCAAGAATCTCCTCTTTTGAATAGTGGGCATCCACCATGAGCGCCATAATCGCCTCATTGAGTTTTCGAACCAATGTGCGCTCAGGGCTTAAGAGAAAGTTTTTCACTAGCTGCTGAGTCAGCGTACTGCCACCCTGCACGATACCACCCGCCCTGATATTGACCCAAAGTGCCCGCAGGATTGCTTTTGGATCAACCCCAAAGTGGCTATAGAAAGAGCGATCCTCAACAGCAATCAATGCCTCTATCAATAGTTCAGGGAGCTCTTCATGCTTCACTAAAATGCGATCTTCATTATGCGCAGGGTAGATGCTGCCAATCCGTGATGGCTCTAATCGCAGTAGAGATATTGCATCTCCAGCCGCTGCTCCTTTTAGTGTGGTGACCAGTTGATTGGCAATCTTGATTTCAAAATAGTGGGAAGGCTCCTTTTTATCCCAGAAATGAAAACTTCGTGTGCGTATCAAAAAGCGGTTCTTATAGTATGAGTAGCTACCTGGGGTGTTGGGGTGCTTTGATCTGCGATAGCCCAGTCGTTTTAATTCAGCCAGAAGATCATCACTCCCCAATCTGGCGCCTACGTAGAGTTCTAAGGAGCGACTAAATACTTGAGCAGGGAGCGCCCAGCGTTTACCAGCAAACTTTGCTTTAACTCTCTGGTCAAGATAAATGCCATAAAAGAGAGTCCCAAGAAGAGCACCAAAAAGTAACAAAAACAGGAGAGTACGAATCGTTAATTTGATGCTGATAAGCAGACCACCAGCTTTTGTTTTTTTGCGTTTTCTGCCCTTAACCATATATATGTACTACTAAAAGTAACTACTAAAAATCACTTGGCTCAGGATGCTCTAATGACTTATCAAAGTAGCATTACTATTCCAGCCTACTTCGATACAAATCAGAGCAGTTTCATCTCACCCTTACTAGGAGAGCTGCCACCCATAAATAATGGTAATTCCAATGGTGTAAGCGGCGAGAATAAAGACATTGACAGGATTCCCAGAAAGTTTTGGAGTCTCTATCTGAGATACATTTAAGGCTGCAAGCCCTACCCCGCTTGCATAAAGAATGATAGAAAACACGCCATGGCTAAACATGCCTTCAAACAAGAATATAAAAA